>JAMOBE010000066.1:0-20777 GCA_039908285.1 Alphaproteobacteria bacterium | reverse complement strand
CGGTTTGAAGAGGTTATGGGTCGGTACGGCGACGGCCGGCTGTCGTGTGAAGAGGCAGCGGATGTTCTTGGGATGTCGTTGAGTACGTTCTACCGCTGGCGCCGTCGGTACGAGGCCAGGGGGACGGAGGGATTGGCGGATGGGCGGATTGGCAAGGCTTCGGGGCGCCGGGTACCGACGGACGAGGTCGCCCGGATGCTGGCATTGTACGAGACTCGGTATTTCGACTTCACGGCGAAGCACTTTCACGAGAAGGCGGTGGCGGAGCACGACCTGAAGCGGAGCTACACGTGGACGAAGAACCGGCTTCAGGAAGCGGGGCAGATCGGCAAGACGAAGCGGCGCGGCGCGCACCGCCGCAAACGTCCGAGGAAGCCTTTGATTGGGATGATGCTGCACCAGGATGGATCGCGGCACGAGTGGGTTCCGGGTCAATGGTGGGACCTGATCGTGACGTCGTGCCGAAGGCACGCCTTCGGCGTGACGGATGATGCCGACAGCATGATCTACTCGGGATTCTTCGTCGCAGAGGAAGGGACGATGAGCAGTTTCCAGGGGGTCCGGGACGTGATCGAGCAGAAAGGGCTGTTTGGCTCTCTGTACGCGGATCGAGGCACGCACTATTGGATCACGACCGAGGCCGGCGGCAAAGTAGACAAGACCAACCCGACGCAGGTTCACGGGGGTGCAAGCAGCTTGGCATCGAATTGATTGCGGCCTATTCGCCGGAGGCTCGTGGGCGGTCGCTGCGGCCGGCCACTTACCCACAGGGCTCCAGCTCTGCGCACTGAAACCCCTCCCGTGCGACAGAACAGAGCGTCAACGAGCGGTCAATTGATGTGCACCCTGTACCGGTCATTTCAATTTGCTATCGACAGTTGACGGTCGGGAATTCCAGGGTGTGCCGGCAGCCAAGACCGCTGAAACCGAAGGACGATGGCTTCCAGCCTGGGTCGTCATCTGCCAGCACCGCGAGACTCATCACCGGTCTGTGGAATTTGTCGAATAGGCGATAGCTGTAGACGAACATCCGCTCGGGGAAGACCCCGTCCCGGGTGCCCTGCACCTCAATGTGGATCAGGATCCAGTCCTCGCCGCCTCCCAGCAGGCTCACCCGCACCAGCTTGTCGACATAGAGCCGGCCAAGCTCAGCATCCTGCGCCACCGCCATCAGTTCCTGATCCAGGAACTCGTAGCCCTTCGACCAATCGATCTCGGCAAACGCCACGGGAAAGAAAAACGCCAGGAACTCCGGAAGGTACCGCTCGACCGCGTCCTTCATTGGGCAAGGATACTCCGACGGCTGTCTCAACGCCGCGAATGATGCGCACGAAACAGCAACTTCACACTCTCCTGTCCCGGCGACTCACCGGAGCTTGCTTGCCTGTAGGCTGTTCATTCCCCCCCCCCGCAATAGCTGTGCCACTTTACTCCGCAACGCCTCCGCGGCAACAGGCTTGTGCATCATGGCAAAGCCGCTGGCATAGACATCGGCGATGCGTTCCTTGGCGGTGTCGCCGGTAACCACCAGGGTCGGGATCGGTCGGCCAGCGCAGCGCGCGATTTCCTTGGCGGTGGCGGTGCCAGTGAGGCCGCGCCCCAGGCGATGGTCGGCGATGATGGCATCGAATCGCCATTCCTCGCGAGGGGCAAGGTCGAGGGCATCCTCGCCGCTGCCGGCAGACAGCACCTCGTAGCCCCAGTCCCCCAACATGATCGCAAGGCCATGGCGCAGGATGGCATCATCCTCGATGATGAAGATTCGACCGCCAGGATCGTCGGACACAGGTCCCACGGCAGCATCCGGATCTGGGCTGTCGTCACGATGGATGGGCAACAGTAGGGAAAAGCGGCTGCCACGTCCCACGTTGGATGCCACATGCACCTCGCTCCCCAGCAGGCGGGTGAGGCGGGCGACGATGGCTAGGCCTAGGCCCAGTCCTTGGCTGCGCTCGCGGCTCGGATTGCCGACCTGAACGAACTCGTCGAAGATGTCTGCTTGTCTATCGGCAGGAATGCCGATACCAGAATCGATGATATCGAGGCGGGCGAGGGCATCGCGTTGCCGGACGCCAATGACGATGCCGCCCCTCTGCGTATAGCGTAGCGCGTTCTCGATCAGGTTGCGCACGATCCGCTCAAGCATGGCTGGGTCGGTGCGCACACTCAGCGCCCGTGGCACCTCGCATAGCGTCAGGCCTTTGGCGGCCGCCGCCGGACCGTATTCGTCGGCCAGCCGACGGACCATCTTGCCGAGATCGACGTTCTCCATCACCGGTACCACCACCCCGGCGTCGAGCCGCGAGATGTCGAGGATGCCGGTCAGCAGGCCGTTCAGACCATCAACCGCCGACTTCATCATGTTCACGACCTTTGCCGTCTTCGGCTGGTCGGCGACCTGACGCTCGATGACCTCCGCCAGCAGCACCAGCGACTGCACAGGCTGGCGCAGATCGTGGCTGGCTGCCGCCAGGAACTTTGACTTGGCAAGGTTGGCGCGGTCGGCCTCGGCCTTGTGCCGACTGGTCTCGTCCAATGCGGCCTTCAGTGCCGCGATATCGTCAAGCGCGGTCACCACCATGGCGACGCAAGGTTGGCCGTCGAAAACCATCGGCGCGGCGGTAACCCGCGCCGCCACCATGTTGCCGTCGACCGCCGCCAACGAAAATTCAGCCGAGGTCTGGAACTCGGCCCCCGACGCCAGCAGCCTCTCGGCGTGGATTCGTTGTTCGTCGGCGACAAGGCCAAGGAATCCGGCCCCCGCCAAACTGTCGCGACCAAGCATCGCGGCCAGCCGGCCGTTGCAGTAAAGGATGGTGCCATCGCCATCCAACACCAGCGCGGACTCGGACATCCGCTCGACGAGATGACGGTAGGGTTCGTTCGCATCCCTCAGGGTGTAGACGCGAGGTCCATCCTTCGTTTCAACGACAATGGCATCGACGTCCCCGAGGACGATGGCGTGCAGGGTTTCCTCGGCGTCCTTGCCGGCGGGAGCCCACGTGCAGAGCATGGTACCGAGGGGGGCGCCGGGACGGTCGTTCATGGTACGGGCCTCAACCGGCCGGAACGGCGACCGCCAACCCCAGCCCCGCCGCCAGCGGTGCGGTATCGGTCATGTCACCGACGAACAGGCGTCTTGGAACCGGCGAATCCCTCATCAGGGTGGGGACGGCGACGATCTGGTTGCGGCGTGCCGCCTCGGGATCGCGGTAGATGTCGATCACGTCCAGGCTGTAGCGGCCGGCCAGCCGGGCCTCGCACAGCCGACGCACCGCGGCGATGGCGCGCATGGACCGGGGGGTGGCGCCGCTGACGAATAGGCGCAGGCGGAAATTCCCGAAGTCTTCGCCGCTGTCGCTGTCCTTTGTCATGGCGGCCCCCTACGCTCCGATCGGGTCGAGTTCGAGGCCGATGATGACCCGATCCCGGTTGGACAGATCGCCGATGATCCGTTTCAGCGGCGGCGGCAGTTTGCGAACCAGGGTGGGAATGGCGACGATCTGGTCGGCCTTGGCCCGCTCGGGGGTCAAGGTCAGATCCACCACCTCAATCTGGTAGCGGCCAGCCAGTTCCTGTTCGCACAGTTTCTTCAAATTCGCCAGCGCTGTCACCGATTTTGGCGTCTTGCCGGCGATGTACAGCCGAAGCATCCACTCGGGGGTGGCGTGGGTCATCGGGCTTCCCCCCGGCTGGTCGCCATCTCGCCGAACGCTGCCGCCGCTGCCCCGGGTATGTTGCGCTGACGGGCGATGAACAATTCGGCCTCGGCCAGTTGGCCTTCCAATTCATCTTGCAGGACCGCCATCTGCGCCTCGATCTGACAGCGCCGGCGTTCCATATCCCGCTGCCTGACGGCGATCACCTGCTGGCGTTCCGCCTCCAATTCGGCTTCCCGCACCTCCTGGGCGGCGCGGGCCGAGCCGGTCAACACCTCGCCCTGGCCGAGATAGACATCGCGCAGGCGGATGCCTTCGTCCGACAGGATGAACTCGCGGATCTGGTTCGAATGGGCGAGTCCGCGGGCCTTGAGGACATAGAGGCCGCGGTTGCGCTCGCCGCTGCCTTCCAGCGTCTGAAGCTGGACCCAGGCATCCATCAGCGACGACACATCGCCGTGGCCGACATCCCGGGCATTGCCGGTGTCGGCGGCGGTGAACAGGGCGGTGACCTGACGGCTTTTCAGGTAATCGATCAGCCGCAACAGCATCGTGCGCACTTCGTCGGCGGAGCCGACGGCGCTCAGGTTGTAGATGGGATCGACCACCACCACGGCCGGGGCGAAATCCTCCACCTCCCTGTGCATGCGGGAGAGATGGGTCTCCAGCCCCCAGAAGGTCGGACGCGAGGCCGAGAGGCGCAGCAATCCGCCATCGCCCCATTGCTTCAGGTCGATGCCCACCGAGTCCATGTTGCGGACAATCTGGCGCGGGCTTTCCTCGAAGGCGAAGTAGACCGTCTTTTCGCCACGCCGGCAGGCGGCATCGACGAAATGAGCGGCGAGGGTGGTCTTGCCGGTGCCGGCCATGCCCGAGACCAGGATGCTTGATCCGCGCCAGAAGCCCTGGCCACCGAGCATCGCGTCAAGGCCGGTGATACCGGTGGTGATGCGCTCGTTGACCACCTCGTGGGCCAGTTCGACCGAGGTCACCGGCAGCACGGCGATGCCTTGATGGTCGATCAGGAACGGATATTCGTTGGTGCCGTGACTGGTGCCGCGATACTTGACCACCCTGAGGCGCCGCGTCGCCAACTGTTCGGCCACCCGGTGATCAAGGGCGATGACGCAATCCGAGACGTATTCCTCCAGCCCATGGCGGGTCAGCCTGCCCTCGCCCTGCTCGGCGGTGATTAGGGCGGTGACGCCCTGCTCCTTCAGCCAGCGGAACAACCGGCGCAGTTCGGCCCGCAAAACCCCCGAATCACCGAGGCCGGCGAACAGCGCCTCCAGAGTGTCTACCACCACCCGCTTGGCACCCACCGACTTGATGGCGCAGCCGAGGCGGACGAACAGGCCGTCGAGATCGTATTCTCCGGTTTCCTCGATCTCGCTGCGCTCAATATGGACGTGATCAATGGCCAGTTTGTTGGCGGCGATCAGGCCGTTCAGATCATAGCCGAGCGAGGCGACGTTCTTCGCCAGTTCCTCCTCGGTCTCCTCGAAGCAGATCAAGACGCCCGGTTCGCCGTATTTCAGCGCCCCTTCCACCAGAAAGGTGAGGCCGAACAGCGTCTTCCCGCTGCCGGCGCCACCGCAGACCAGGGTTGCCCGACCAAGCGGCAGCCCGCCGCTGGTGATCTCATCCAGACCGGCAATGCCCGACCGGGCCTTGGCGAAGGTGGGGGAGAATGCAGTCACTGTACCACACTTACAACCACGTACCACTAAACGAACATCTATAACCTAAACGCTCAGAGATGGAAAGGCATAAATTCGGCACCGTGCTGAGGTCCGCAGTCCCCGGTCCCCGGTCAAAATCGGGCGGCATGATGGTTCGTGGCCCGTTCATTCAAATCACGGAACGGCGCGGGTAAACGTAGCGGAAAAACAGATGCTTGATTATTTCCACCAGTACCAGAAAGATGCCGACCGCCGCCGCCAGGAACAGATAGAAGGACGCCGGCGGAGTTACGAAGCCAAAGAACGCGCCCAGCGGGGTCAGCGGGAGTAGCGCGCCTACGGCGTCCGCCCCCAGCGTCCGCCCCCAGAATCAGCCCGACCAGGACTGGATGGGGCCAACTGCGCCAAGGGCTGTGGCGTGTCCGGATCACGAAGATGACCAGCACTGGGTGGCCAGGCTCTCCACGAACCATCCGGTTTGGAACAGCGCCTCAGCGGCACCGAAGAGATGGAGCGAGGCGTAAAAGGTCAGGAAGTCGAACAGTGAGCTGACCGGTCCCAGCACCAGCATGAAGCGTTGGATTAGCCGCATGTCCCACTGCACAGGCTTGCGACGTCGGCGGCGTGGATGGCGGCGCTGCACTAGAGCGTTTTCCGCCTGAGCGGAAACGCTCTAGAATTTGCCTCTGGCCGCTCAAGCGCCGCGCGGGCTTTTCGCAGTTTCCGCTTGAGCGGAAACTGCTCTAACAGCTGGTTGAGGCCGTACTGTCGACTGCGGGCGGCCACCTCCGCTCCGCCAAGCCCTGCGGCGATTGCACCCAGGTTCTTGTGGACGACCGGGATCGGTTGGTTCCAGATTTCTTCAGGAGCGGGTGACTGGTCCAGAGCGTGGCCCTCGGCTGTTTTGGACGCGCTATAGTAGATGAATATTGATAGTCGTGCAACGACACAAACGAGACGCACCTCGTCATTCAGGTGGTGCGCGCCAAGGGCTAAGCGGTGAACTTACAACGCTCGTGAACGCGTCAGCCTCTTTGGCCGTTGATGCCATACGTCCTGGCCATTCGCAATGTCGGAGAAGCTGGATGGAGCAGATTGAAAACGGGACATTTAGCGAACGCACGCGGGAAGACACGGCAAGTCACGCCAGAACGCTTTTTTATAAGGAGGAAGGCGATGGAGAATTGTGTTGAGCTGGCGGGAGCGAGCGGCGTCATTTATTACTACGAGGCATCAACGATTGACGCCCCGTGGAGCGATGTGGCTGGCAATTATGCCTTCGCTTCGCCGATCGAATCGGAGCAATGGCGCATCCTTTATGTGGGCGAGACAAGTAGCCTTCGTGAATGCCTTTCCAGCCATGATCTGTGGCCGGAGGCCGTATCTTCCGGCTGTACCCACGTCCTTGCCCATGTCAATGACGGAGGCGACCAAGCCCGCGAACTGGAGGAACGCGACCTCGTCGAGGGGTTGGCGCCACCAATGAACCGCTCCAGGCACGATCCATTGGCGCGGACGTGGACGTGATCGGCAGGCCTGGGCGTATCAACTCGGCCTCAAAGCAACGCATGTGCGGCACACCACGTGCGTGCGGGCGTGAGTGCCGATGTCGCAAGCAGGACGGGGTCAAGAAGACGAAGGTCAAGAAGAAACAGCGACCATCGGTGGGCTACGTGGTCGCGCAGGACGTTGGCCTGGTCGGCTCCGTTGCTCCAGGTAACCATCGTCCCCGGCGGCAGCCAGAGGCCGAGCGGATCACACACCCGAGCCATCGGGCGTACCCATCTTTCGGACCGTCGCCCGCGCCGTCGCGGCAACGCGCGGCAAAACCAAGCCGGCAGCGGCTGCGAGCGCTCCCATCATCAAAGGGCGACGGCGGATCCTCAATTATGCAGATGTGCCCGCCCGACCATATATTCGATCGTCAATAGGTATTGGATCTTGGGTTACACGACTATGAGGATGCATAACCCACCACACCTCGACCAAGCAACGACTCACCAGGTCAAGCCCGTCATAACCCAGTGAGTCGTGCCGGCCGATCAGGACGCACCGAACGCCAGAGCTACCTAATGCCAGTTACTCGGCACATGGTAGTAACTGTCGACCTTCCGGCCATTGTCCGGCGTCCATTCGAAACCAGACTCGTCGTCATAGCTCGGGGCGCCTTCCAACTGCTTCTTGTCGAGATTGACCACGTAGCCACCCTTTTGCGCGTCGTACTTCAACGCCGACCACGGCAGAGGATGATGCTTCTCGGCGACGCCGAGAAAGCCGCCGAACGACATCACCACATAGATCGCGTGACCGGTGAACTTGTCGATCATGATGTCTTCGATACTGCCGAGCTTGTCGCCCTTCAGATCATAGACATCCGTTCCGCTTACCTTGTCCGCCGCGATAAGGGCCCCTGATGTTTCCGAAGTAGCTTTGACCACCGCAAACCTCCCATGAGTGTTAAACACGTTCACACCCGGTGAGATGGTGGTGCGATGTGAACGTGTCAAGCGACGGCGGAAGGTTTTATAGTTTGCGAATAGCTTCATACACATGACAGGTGATGATGGGCTCCTGGCAGAATGGACGATGATTCTTAGGCAAGATGGTTACTCCATTGGAATCGTGAGTCCAGTATCCTGGCCAATCGCCAGTCTGACGATTCGGTAGTATCGTTCACAATCAGTATCATCGCCACTGGCGCTGCACCCTTCGTCGATGGATCGCGAATTTCCAGAAAGCAAGTGCACCACCCCCGGCCACCTCTACCCGCCCTCGGCGAAACCGGGGTAAAGCGTCATGCCTCCATCGACGAACAGGCTGACACCGTTGATGTAGTCCGCGTCATCGGATACCAGCCAGACGACGGCGCGGGCTATGTCGTCTGGCTCGCCGATACGCTTGTAGGGAACGAGCTTCATCAGATCGGCATAGGCCTCCGGAGTGCTCCATGCGTCGGTGTTGATCGGCGTCCGCGTGGCGCCGGGGCAGACACTGTTGACCCGAATGCGATGGGGCGCCACCTCCTGGGCCAGGCTTTTCATCATCATCATCACGCCCCCTTTGGAAGCGGCATAATTGACGTGGCCCCCCCATGGAATGACCTCGTGCACCGAACTCATGCAGATGATCTTCCCAGCGGCGCAGGATGTTGCCGGAACGACGCCGCGGCGGATGAATTCCCGCACGGCCTCACGCGCGCACAGGAACTGTCCCGTAAGGTTGATACCTATGACGGTGTCCCACTGCTTGAGCGTCATCTCGGTGAACGGGGCGTCCTGTTGCAGGCCTGCATTATTGACCAGGATGTCAACGGTGCCGAAGGTCTCGAATATCCTCTTGAACATGGCCTGAACGTCGGCCTCCCGAGAAACGTCGGCCTGGTGGGCGTAGGCGCCGCTTCCCTCCGCCTTGATAACGGCGACCACCTTTTCGGCGGCCTCGGCTTCGCGCACGTAGTTGACCGCGACGTCGGCACCAGCCTTGCCCAGGGCAATGGCGACCGCCTTGCCGATACCGGAACTTGCGCCGGTCACCAGGGCTTTCTGACCGGCCAGAACCCTGCGGACGGAACAATTCGGCATGACGACGGGTGGAAGCGGATTGGGCACGTTGGCCTCATCTATAACGGTTCGACATCGCCGTTTTCCGGAAGGACGGGAGGAAGTGGCGAGAGCAGCACCGCTATCAGTCCGGTCCATCCGGTCTGGTGGGAGGCGCCAACCCCTCGGCCGGTATCGCCGTGGAAATACTCGTGGAACAGAGGATAGTCGCGGAAAAGGGGATCGTGCTGAAATTTCTCGTTGTCTCCAAATACCGGTCGTCTGCCATCAGGGCCACGTAGAAAAATCCGGGTCAGCCGCCGCGACAATTCGTCGGCAACCTGGTTCAATGTCATTTCGACGCCCGATCCGGTTGGGCATTCGACCTTGAAGTTGTCGCCATAGTAATTATGGAACTGGCGGAGCGATTCGATGATCAGAAAATTGAGCGGCATCCAGATGGGCCCGCGCCAGTTCGAGTTGCCGCCAAAGAGCCCGGAATCGGACTCGCCCGGTACATAGGCGACACGCAGATCATGGCCGCAACAGGAAAAGGCATAGGGATGGTCCTGGTAATGGCGCGACAGTGCCCGTACGCCATAGTTGGAAAGAAATTCCGTCTCGTCCAGCATGCGTCTCAGGACGGCCTTCATCCGATGACGGCGCAACAGTGAAAGCAAATGTCTCTCCCCCACGCCGGGAACGTGCCAGTGGGATACCAAGGCCGCCAACTTCGGCAGGCATTCCATCAGCCAGCCAAGATGGCGACCGAAGTCGGGCAGTTTCGCCAGCAGATCCTGCTCAAGGATCTCCACGGCAAACAGCGGTATCAGACCCACCATCGAACGTACCTTGAGAGATACCGGCTGTCCTTCCCCCGGATGCAGGACATCGTAGTAGAACTGGTCCTCCTCATCCCACAGGCCGATTCCCTGGTCTCCCATATTGGTCATGGCCTCGGCGATGCGTAGGAAATGTTCGAAGAATTTGGTGCCTAGGTCCTGGTAGGACGGATTGTACTGCGCGAGTTCAAGGGCGATGCGCATCAGGTTGAGGCAGTACATCGCCATCCAGGCGGTACCATCGGACTGGCTGATGAATCCTCCGGTCGGCAAAGGTGAGCTGCGATCGAAAACACCGATGTTGTCCAGGCCAAGAAAGCCGCCTTGGAAAATATTGCGGTCCTCGCGGTCTTTGCGGTTGACCCACCAGGTGAAGTTGATCACGAGTTGGTGGAATACCCGCTCGAGAAATCCCAGATCGCCGCGGCCGTCTACTCCACTGCCGCCGTTGGCGGCGCGGTCGATCTCGAAAACCCGCCAGGTCGCCCAGGCATGAACCGGTGGATTGACGTCGCCGAAGTTCCATTCGTAGGCGGGGATCTGTCCGTTGGGGTGGCTGTACCAGGCCCGTCCAAGGAGCAGCAATTGCTGTTTGGCGAAATCCGGGTCGACATGGGCCAGGGCGACGCAATTGAAGGCCAGGTCCCAGGCCGCGTACCAGGGATACTCCCATTTGTCGGGCATGGACATGACATCGGCGTTGTTGAGATGATGCCATTTGGAATTGCGGCCGTGCCGGCGCTCTGGCAGAGGAGGAACAAGGCCCGGCTCACCGTTCAGCCATTCCGTGACATCATAGCAGTAGAACTGCTTGCTCCACAGCATTCCAGCGAAGGCTTGACGTTGCACCAGTCGAGCGTCGGGGGCGGTGACGCCATCGAGGACGACGGCATAGAACCTGTCCGCCTCCTCGCGGCGGGCGGCAACAATCGCCTCGAAATCGTCGAAGGGTGCGGCCACGGCGTCCGGGGCCAGACGCAACCGCAAGCGAACCATCCCCCCGGCCGTAACGCGAGTTCGGTAATAGGCCGCGGCCTTGGTCCCGGTTCTGGCGGGATTGACTGCGGCTGGATTGCCGTCGATTACGTATTCGTGGAAAGCATCCTTGAAGTAACCATCGGCATCCATGCTGTAAAGTCGTCGCACATTGGTGTCGTTGTCGCAGAACAGAAAATGGGGATTGCCATCGCAATAGAGCCGGTGCGGTGGCAGTCTGGGGTGGCGCACGGCGAGTCCACCATCGTCCGCGACAGAAAGGCCCGGGCGCTCGGCGTTGGGCTCCCAGGACCAGACATTGCGGAACCACACCTGTGGGAGAACATGGAGATCGGCGGCCTCCGGCCCACGATTATGGGCCGTCACCACCATCAGAAGATCGGCTTTGCCGGCCTTGGCGTACTCGACGAACACGTCGAAATAGCGGTTATTATCGAAGACGCCCGTGTCGACCAACTCGAATTCCGGATCCTGGCGCCCGCGACGGCGGTTTTCCTCCACCAGCAACGCATATGGAAACTCCGCCTGCGGATACTTGTAGAGCATCCGCATGTACGAATGGGTCGGCGTCGAATCGAGGTAATAGTAGACCTCTTTGACGTCTTCGCCGTGATTGCCTTCGTCGTTGGTCAGGCCGAAAAGGCGCTCCTTGAGGATCGGGTCACGGCCGTTCCAGAGGGCGAGAGAGAGACATAGGCGCTGGTCGCGGTCGGAGACCCCGGCGATTCCGTCTTCTCCCCAGCGATAGGCACGACTGCGCGCCTGATCATGATCGACGTAGTGCCAAGCGTCGCCGTTGGTACTGTAGTCTTCTCGCACAGTCCCCCATTGACGTTCACTGAGATAGGGGCCCCACCGCCGCCAGCCACGCTCCTTGCCGATATCATCGGCGAGGCGTGCGTGCTCCGGCGATGGGTCCGACATTGGCATCTGGAACGATCTCCTCGCTTTGTTCTCTATGGCGATTGTTCACGGTGCGTGTTTGTTCGCACTTTTGTTGATTGCCTGGCCTGCCTGGGAAAGATCCTGGCCGACTCCCGCAGTGGTGTTACAGGCACCCAGGAAAGATGCCGAACCCAAGAGAGCAAGCAGCGTAAGGACCCTCATTATCGTTCCGTTGAACATGGCGATCTCCTATGGCGAAGTGCTCATGGCGAGAGGTGTCCGGCAATAACGTTTATCGGTGTTCCATGGTTCAGACTGAGTCGGACCCGCCCGTTCGAGCCCAGCGTTTTCCATCGTGGTAAGTTTTGGGGATATGCGGGCTCCCGCCCGCGCCCGTCCGGGGCGTCGCGTCAAGGGCACGCCTTCGGCGTGACGCCCCAAATGGGGGTCGGGGTGATAGCCCAGAATGTCAGTCGGCGAGTCAAAATTAGAACTGCTGGGTCGCCCCGGTCTAAGGGCTTGCATAACCGCCAACGCCTGGGCAGCTACCAATTGTCTGGGGTTTCCACGGGAGCTCCAGAGACCACATCTACCGAGGCGTGCAGTGCGCTCAGGCGATGGCAGATGGCGAGCCAACGGGAAAGCGGACAAGGCCGAAGGCCAAGGTACGTGGTGCCGTAGACGGCACAAGTTGTGCCGAGCTTGACGCAGTGAAGGCGTCGTTGATGTTGTCCGATCAACGATATTACTAGATCAGATGAAGGAATACGGCAGTTGGTACAGTAATTATCGTCATTCTTATTATAATGCTGCTTGGAGGTGGCGGTGGGTATTACGCTCATGGCCGCTATGGTAGCGCCGGGCTTGGCGGCGTTCTTGGTATCGTTTTGATTGTTCTCGTGGTGCTGTGGCTTCTTGGTGGCCACGGTGGCATGCGTAGTTTCTGACTGACTCTTGAACATCCCTTGGTATGAGCGTGACGGATGCCGGACCCGATCAGCGGAATGGCTTGTCGTCCGAGCGGTGCAGGGTATTACAGACTTGGTGAGTCGAGATGGCCTGCTCGCAGTTGACACACGGAGGAGGCGCGGCATGGCGGCATCAAATGCGACGTTGCATGAGGACCCGGCACGGCTAGGGCCTGAAGCGGTCGATCGGCATCGGGCTGTCGCGTCCATCGTGGAAGAGCTGGAGGCGGTCGACTGGTACGACCAGCGCGTTCAAGTTACCGATGATCCTGAGCTGCGGGCGATTCTCGTCCACAACCGCGATGAAGAAAAGGAGCACGCGGCCATGCTCCAGGAGTGGCTGCGGCGTCATGATGAGGCGTTGAGCGGCCATATGCGTACCTATCTGTTCAGCGATGGTCCAATCCGTGAGCGGGAAGCGTCCGGGCCGACGGCATCGTCTGATCCCTCGACCGACGGGTCCCTTGGCATCGGCAGTTTGCGTGGCGGTGTGTGATGAACAATCTGTTTCGTGAACTCGCGCCGATCTCCGCGCCCGCCCGGCAAGAAATCGAGAAGGAAGCGGTGCGAACACTCAAGACAATGCTTGCCGCACGTCGGATCGTCGATTTTGTCGGCCCGCAGGGCTTTGCGGCCTCCGCCGTCGGAACCGGACGGACGGCGGAAATCGCGCCGCCGCCGAATGGCGCTGTCGAGGCCCACCTTCGACAAGTTCAGCCTCTGGTCGAAATCAGGGCGCCGTTCGAATTGGCGCGAAGTGAGATCGAGGTGATCGACCGGGGCGCCAAGGATCCGAATCTCGAACCGGTCATCACGGCGGCACGCAAGATAGCGATTGCCGAAAACATTGCCATCTTCCACGGCTACCCTGAGGCCAATATTCGCGGCATTTGCGAGGCGTGGGCCGGCGCCCTGGCGCCGCTCGGCGATGATTATGAGACGTATCCCACGGTGGTTGCCAGCGCCGTCAACAAGCTTCGCGACGCCGGGGTCGACGGACCTTATGCGGTGGCACTCAGCGAGCGGTGCTACACCGGCCTCACCGAAACGACGAAAGCGGGTTATCCAATCCTCGAGCATGTCCGCCGCATCGTCGAAGGCCCCATCGTCTGGGCACCCGGCCTTACGGGTGCGGTAGTACTCTCCATGCGCGGCGGCGATTTCGAACTTGTCGCCGGGCGGGATTTCTCCATCGGATATCTCGATCATGATGCCAGGAGAGTGCGCCTCTTTATCGAAGAGAGCTTCACCTTTCGCCTATTGTCACCGCAGGCGGCGGTTCCCCTGGTAGACGAGGGCACGGCGACGGCATAAGTCTTCGTCGCGGTGACGACGTGTCCGGCGCAAGTCTCTTGTCCTTCATTCAGTCCACTGAAGCGCCGGGAGCCATGGTGATCAGCACCAGCCACAAATGTAGTGGTGCCACGCCACCGTGACATCCCGCTCGTTCTGGAACGAATCGACGTGGCACCGGAGTGGCTATGAATCAGCCCGTCAAGCTTGTGTCCATTGCGACCGCCGTACCGCCCTATGGCATCGAACAGAGGGATGTCGCCGCCGCGGCGCACCGGGCTTTTGCCGCGCGTTTCGGCGATTTTGAACGCTTGTCGCGGGTGTTCGAGAGTTCGGGGATTCTCCGGCGTTATGCGGTGCGCCCGCTCGAGTGGTATTTTGGGCCACTGGGCTGGCCTGAGCGGAGCAAGGCGTATCTTGACGGTGCTGTTCAACTGTTTATGGATGTGGCGACCAAGTCGCTTGATGCCGCCGGTGTCGGCGCCGCGGAGGTCGATACGGTGGTCACGATCTCATCGACCGGCATTGCCACACCCAGTCTTGAAGCGCGCGTCGCCGGGCGCATGGGCTTTCGTGCCGACGTAGAGCGCGTGCCGGTATTCGGCCTTGGGTGCGCCGGCGGTGTCTCCGGACTCTCGATTGCGTCTCGCCAGGCGCAATCTCGGCCAGGAAATGTCGTATTGCTGGTCGTGATCGAACTCTGTACGCTGGCCTTCCGTCCCGACGAACTGACCAAGGCGAATATCGTCGCCACCGCCCTGTTTGGCGATGGTGCCGCGGCCTGCGTGCTTCGAGCTGGAGCCGGCGAGGCCGGCATTGCCGACGTCGAAATGAGCGGCCAGCACATCTGGCCCAACACGCTCGACATCATGGGCTGGTCAATCGATCCGCAGGGGTTCGGTGTGATTTTTGACCGGGCCATCCCACCATTTGTTGAGGCACATATCATGCCGGCTATTACTGGTATTCTAGACCGAGCCGGGTTGAGAAAAGTAGATATCGATCGCTTCGCATGCCACCCGGGTGGCACAAAGGTCCTCAATGCGTTGGAGCGGGTCTTGGCGCTGGGACAGGGGACTCTGGACCACGAGCGCACCATCTTGGCGGAATATGGCAATATGTCGGCCCCAACGGCTCTTTTCGTCCTGGAGCGACTCATTCGGGCTGGTCTGCCTTCGCGGACACTGCTGACGGCGATGGGACCAGGCTTCACGGCAACATGCGTCTCCCTTAAGAGAGCCTCATGACGCCGGCCGTTCTCCTGCTGGCTCTTGTCACGGTAGAGCGTTTGGCCGAACTTTGGCACGCTCGTCGCAATACCGCAGCTCTTTTGGCAAACGGTGCGTTTGAAGTCGCGTCCGGGCACTATCCACTGATTGTCCTGCTGCATACCCTCTGGCTTGGCGGCTTGTGGCTGATCGGCCGAGCGAGTCCGCTCAATCAGATCTGGCTGGTGATATTTCTGGCACTACAGTTTCTGCGGGTTTGGGTTCTGGCGACGCTTGGACGACGTTGGACCACGCGCATCATCATCCTGCCCGGCGCACCTCTTGTGGCAACCGGCCCCTATCGGTATATGTCACATCCGAACTATCTTATCGTTGTCGGCGAAATCGCCGCCTTGCCTCTCTGTCTCGGCTTGCCAGGGTACGCATTGGCTTTCTCGGCTGCGAATGCCGTGATTCTGGCCGTTCGCATCCGAGCGGAGAATGCGGCGTTGGCTGGATTGCGTGTTGAGTGAGTTGTCTCTCCTCAAAATCATGCAAACCGCAGAAATCCTCATCTATTGGCCGTCCCAGGGTGGACATGCCGTGAATGAAGATACCGGCGTTTCGAATCCCTTTTGGTTTCGCAGGAAGTCGGATGCTGCGGGATCTGCTGCGGGGCGGGGAATCGGGATCGGGAGGGATCACGTCGTCACGCTGATGCGCCGAATGGCGATCGAGGCAATCTATCGCCGCCCGAACACATCAAAACCGGCACCGGGCCACATGATTTTTCTCTACCTGCTTCGAAGCATAACGGTTGACCGTCCAAACCAGGTCTGGGCGATGGACATCACCTACATTCCGATGGCTCGGGGCTTCGTCTACCTCGCTGCCGTGATCGACTTGTACAGCCGACGAGTGCTGTCTTGGCGTTTGTCGATCACCATGACCGCGGATTTCTGTCTCGAAGCGGTCGAGGCGGCGCTGGTGAAATACGAGGAGGTCTACCTCAAGGCCTATGACAACGTTGGCGAAGCCCGTAGTTCCATCGGCGAATATTTCGAGTTCTACAACCAAAATAGACATCACTCAAGCCTTGACGGGCGGACGCCCGACCAAGCCTACCACAATGATCCGTCGCAGACAGCGGCAGCATGATTTTCGCCGCCGCTACGGGGCCTTGACGAAGGGCGGGCTACGCCCTTCCTCCGTGAGCCCCCGTAGCGGCGCATCGAGGCAACAACCGGTAGGCGATCCACTTATCTGACGCAAAAATCTGTCTTGGCGACTCCGGCCACTTCTTGGTTCGAAACGGCGATCCACCTGATCTCACCTCTCGCGCATACTTTCGGACTGGTACTGCTTCAACGGCGCGAGGAGGTAATCGATGACGCGGCGTTTGCCGGTCTTGATCTCGACCGTTGCCGCCATGCCGGGGGTGAGCGGCACGGCGCGGCCGTCGGCCTCGATGGTGGTGCGGTCGAGGCGGATGCGGGCGGGGTAGATCAGGCCCTTTTTCTCGTCCTGGACGGCGTCGAGGGAGACGTGGACCACGGTGCCGGGGATGGTGCCAAACTTGGTGAAGGGGAAGGGTTCCAGCTTGATCTCGGCCGGATCGGCGGCGTGGACGAAGCCCACGTCCTTGTTCTGCACCGAGACCTCCACCTCCAGGCCGGCGCCCTCGGGGACCAGCACCATGACCTGCTGGGCCGGGGTGACGACGCCACCTTCGGTGGTGACGGCCAGTTGCTGCACGACGCCGTCCACCGGGGCGGTCAGGGTTTGCAGGCGGTTACGTTCGGTGGCTTTTTTCAGTTCCTGTTCCATGGTTGCGGCCTTGGCCCGGATCTCGGTCAGGCGGGCGATCTTGTCGCGTTGGAACTCGGCCTCGGTCTGGAGGCGCTGGGATTTGGCGGACTCGCGTGCCGCCTTGACCTCGTCCAGCTTCCGTCGCTGTACCGCGAGCTGGCCCTCGGTGTCGAACAGCTGCTGTTCCAGTTCAGAGAAGTTGGCGCGGGGGGCGTAGGACTGGTTCACCAGGTCGCGTTTGGCCTCCACCCGCTCGCGGATCTTCGGCACCATCGATGACAGGCGGGCGATCTCGGCCTCGGCCGTCGCCACCTCGGCGGTGCGGCGTTTGGCTTCGCCGTCCAGGGCCGCCAGCTTGGCGCGGTATTCGTTCCACTCGCTGATCAGGAGTGTCCGGTGCAGGATGGTCTGGTCCTCGGAGGCGTCGGCGGGCGGACGCCAGTCCCGTTCCGGGTCGCCGGACAGCAGGCCGGCGATCAGCGTGGTCAGGCGGGCCGCCTCCAGCCGGGCGTTCACCAGGTCATGGTGCAGGCGCTCGCGGTCGGCCTCGGCGCCGGTCGGGTCCAGTTCCAGAAGGATTTGACCACGTTTGACTTTTTGGCCATCGGTCACGTTGATGGCGCGGATCACGCCGCTTTCCAGGGGCTGGATGGTCTTGGAGCGGCCGGAGGGGATGATTTTTCCCTCGGCGGTGGCGATGACGTCCATTTTGGCGAGGGACGACCACGCCAGGGCGATGATGGCGAAGGCCGAGACCACCAGGGCGACGGCGCGGCCGGCCGGCGAGGCTGGGGTTTCCATCACCTCGAGGGCGGCGGGGAGGAAGGCCAGTTCGGAGCGACCGCGCGTGGTGGGGGCGGTGTCGCGTTCAGCGGCGAGGGCGGTGCGGGCGACGGTCCAGTGGTGGCGGAGGGTGGCGAACATGGGGACTTTCGGTGATGGGAAAAGGAAGGAAGGAAGCAAGAGGAAGAGCGAGGGGGCGTCATGCGAATGCATGCCGTTGGCACGACAGGCCCCTCGCGCTCCCCGTTTTTTGTCGTTCGTAATATCAAGTGTGCCAAGTTACTTTAGCAACAAAAGCCATGTAACGTGATTCCCTCCAATAAATGGGGAGCACGAGGGCCTCCAGGCCCTCGTTCTTTACCTTTCTTATCCCATCCTCAACGGCACCGCCCGCCGCACCACCATTCGCCCATCCGGCAGCCGACTGATCTCCGCATCGGCATGAGGCTCGGGCTCGGGCGCCCCAGTCTGGCACTGCCACAGCCGGGCGTAGCGCCCACCACTCTGCAGCAACTCGCCGTGGGACCCATCCTCCACCACCTCCCCCTTGTCCAGCACGACGATTCGGTTCGCATCCCGTACCGTGGACAGCCGATGGGCGATGATGAACACCGATCGGCCGGTACAGATCTCGCGCATGTTGCGCTGGATCGCCTGCTCGGATTCATAGTCAAGCGCCGACGTCGCCTCGTCGAAGATCAATATTCGCGGGTTGGTGACCAGAGCCCGCGCAATGGCGATGCGCTGGCGCTGACCGCCCGACAGCGTCCCGCCCCGCTCGCCGACGATGGTGTCGTAGCCCTCCGGCAACTCCAGGATGAAGTCGTGGGCGCCGGCGGTCTTCGCCGCCTCGGTCACCCGGTCCAACCCCAGGGTGGGCTCGGCCAGGGCGATATTGTCGCGGATGGAGCGGTTGAACAGCCAGTTCTCCTGTAGAACAACTCCGATCTGGCGCCGCAACCATGCCGGGTCCACCATGGCCAGATCCACCCCGTCCACCAGCACCCGCCCGCTTTCCGGGATGTACAGGCGCTGGATCAGCTTGGTCAGGGTGCTCTTGCCCGAGCCCGACGGCCCGACGATGCCCACCACCTGGCCGGCCGGCACGGTGAGGGTGACCTTTTTCAGGGTCTCCGGCCCATCGGGGCGGTAGCGGAAGGTGACGGCGTCCAGCGCCACCTCCCCTTTCAGCACCGGCAGGGCGGCGCGGGCCGAGCCGCTCGCCGCCTCGGTCTTCGTGTTGAGAATATCGCCAAGACGGGCGATGGAAATGCGCGCCTGCTGGAAGTCCTGCCAGAGCTGCGCAAGACGCAGGATCGGCTGCGATACCCGTCCCGCCAGCATGTTGAAAGCAACCAGCTGCCCGACCGTGAGATGCCCCTCGATGACCAGCCGCGCCCCGAACCACAGCGTCACCGCCGTCGAGATCTTCTGGATCAGCTGGATGCCCTGGCCGGCATTATTGGACAGGGACAGGGCCGAGAACGCCGAGCCGACATAGCCGGCGAGCTGCTCCTCGAACCGCCGCTGCATGCGGGGCTCGACGGCCAGCGCCTTCAGGGTCTCGATGCCCGACACGGTTTCGGTGAGGAAGGCCTGGTTCTCGGCGGCGCGCTTGAACTTGTCCTCCACCCGGCGGCGCAGGATCGGCGTCACCCCCACCGAGAGAACGACATAGAACGGAATCGACGCGATGACCACCCACGTCAGGATCGGCGCGTAATAAAACATCACCGCGAAGAAGACCACGGTGAACACCAGGTCAACCAGCAGGGTCAGCGCCGATCCGGTCAGAAACGTGCGGATGTTCTCCAGTTCCCGCACCCGCGCCACCGTCTCCCCCACCCGCCGGGCGCCGAAATAGGCGATGGGAAGATTGGTCAGATGGCGGAACAGCGCCGCCCCCAGCTCCACGTCGATGCGGTTGGTGGTGTGGGAGAAGATGTAGGTGCGCAAGGCCCCGAGCACCACCTCGAACACCGAGACGACGACCAGCGCGAACACCAGGACATCGAGACTTGACAGTCCCCGATGGACAAGGACCTTGTCGATCACCACCTGGGAAAACAACGGCGACATCAGGCCGAAGAGTTGAAGCATGAAGGAGGCGAAGATGACTTCGTAGAACAGCCGCCGATACTTGATCACAGCCGGAATGAACCACGAGACGTCGAAGCGCCGCTCGTCCCCGGCCAGGCTGGCGCGGCTGGCAAGCAGAATAAGGCGCCCCGACCACTGTTCCTCGAAGTCCTCGCGCATCCACGTGACGGGCTGGCGGAAGGGCGCCTTCAGCACCAGCACCTTGTCCTCCGCCACCTTGGCGAGCACGAAGAACGACCCGTCCCGCGCCACACCGATGGCCGGCAACGCCGTCCCGGCCAGCTTGTCCCACCGGCTCTTGACCGCCCGCGCCTTCAGCCCGAGACGCCTGGCGGCGAGCAGGATGTCGGCCTCGGCAAAGGGCTCCGACCCGCCATGGGCGTGACGAATTTGCGACACATCCGCCGGCATGTCCAGGTACTGGGCGACCAGACCAAGACTGATCAGGCCGGTGTCGGGAGGGGGCGAACCTGGCGCCCCCTGGTCGCTCCCCGGCGACGAAACACACACGTCAGAGGACATTCTTCCCCCATCCTGGCAAGCTATCTATCGCTGCGTGTGGCCAGAGTGTCGGCTCATAACGCGAGCACAATCCCGATATCGTGGCTCACTGTAACAGCACGGCCACCATGACTGCAATGCTGTTGACTGGTGATGGAATGTTTTGCAATCTGCAGATGGCGTGGTGGCGCGAGTGTGGGATCTCCGGGACACACGAGCCCGGTGGACGCGATAATTATAATAGTTCAATGATATCGCATGCGTTGCTTTTCTCGCCTGTGTATCTCTATCGCCGGTATTGAAGACAGGAGGAGTAAAGCCGTGGATGCAATCGCCGAGAACGGAACCGATGGCACCGGGGAGACGCGGAAGGACGCCGCCGGGGGCGGGGCTGCGCCTGGGCACTCGCCGTTTGCGAGCCTGCTCGGCGATGTGGCGTGGCTGATGGTGCGGTCTCCGGCGCATCGGCACCTGTTCCTGGCCGACCTGGAGTGGCTGGTGCTGCCGGCCCT
>JAMOBE010000065.1:0-20954 GCA_039908285.1 Alphaproteobacteria bacterium | reverse complement strand
ATCAGCATGGAGGTCGAGCTGATCGCGCCGATCGCCATGGACGAGGGCCTGCGCTTCGCCATCCGCGAGGGTGGCCGCACGGTCGGGGCCGGCGTCGTCGCCAAGATCGTCCAGTAAGCGGGCGGAAGTTCTGTAGAGTCGGGCGAGGATGACCGCCGGCGGTGGCCGGTGCAACACGGACGGGAATGATGGACAGCCAGAACATACGTATCCGCCTCAAGGCCTTCGATCATCGCGTGCTGGATCAGTCCACGCGCGAGATCGTCAGCACCGCGAAGCGGACCGGCGCCCAGGTTCGCGGGCCGATCCCGCTGCCGACGCGGATCGAGAAGTTCACGGTGAACCGGTCACCGCACATCGACAAGAAGTCGCGTGAGCAGTTCGAAATCCGGACGCACAAGCGGCTCCTCGACATCGTCGATCCGACTCCGCAGACGGTGGACGCGCTGATGAAGCTCGACCTGGCAGCCGGTGTGGACGTCGAGATCAAGCTTTGAGGAACTGAACGATGCGTTCCGGACTGATCGCCAAGAAAGTCGGCATGACCCGCCTGTTCAAAGAGGACGGAGGGCATGTGCCGGTCACCGTCCTCAAGGTGGACGAGTGCCAGGTCGTGGCCGCCCGTACCGAGGCGACCGACGGGTATACCGCGGTCCAGCTTGGTGCTGGCCGGGCCAAGGTCAAGAACACCACCAAGGCCGAGCGCGGGCACTTCGCCAAGGCCAAGGTGGAGCCCAGGAAGAAGGTGGTGGAATTCCGCGTCAGCCCGGACTGTCTTCTCGAGCCGGGCACCGAGCTGGCGGCGTCCCACTTCATCGCCGGGCAATACGTGGACGTGGTCGGCACCTCCATCGGCAAGGGCTTCGCCGGGGTGATGAAGCGCTACAACTTCCGCGGCCTCGAGGCCTCGCACGGCGTGTCGGTCTCCCACCGGTCGCACGGGTCTACCGGCAACCGCCAGGATCCAGGGCGTACCTTCCCCGGCAAGAAGATGGCCGGACACATGGGCGCCCGCCGGGTCACGGCGCAGAATCTCGAGGTGGTGAGCACCGACGATGCCCGTGGCCTGATCCTGATCCGCGGCTCGGTTCCGGGGGCGGATGGCGGCTGGGTGCTGGTCAGCGATGCGGTCAAGCGCAAGGCGCCCGAGGGCCTGCCCATGCCGGCCGGCATCAAGGCGGCGGCGGCACCGGCACCGGCGCCAGAGTCCGCGCCGACCCACTCCGACGGGGCCGCTCCGGCGGCCGGCGACGGCGGCGAGCAGAAGGAATAGGGGCGATGCAAGTCGACGTCATCAACCTGGACAACCAGAAGGTTGCCTCCCTCGACCTCTCCGACGCCGTGTTCGGGGCGGAGGTGCGGGTCGACATCCTGCACCGCATGGTCAACTATCAGCTCGCCAAGCGGCGGGCCGGGACCCACAAGACCAAGGGCATCAGCGACATCAGCGGTACCACCAAGAAGCCCTTCAAGCAGAAGGGGGGCGGTCGCGCCCGTCAGGGGTCCCTGCGGTCGCCGCAGTTCCGCGGCGGCGCCGTGATCTTCGGGCCGGTGGTGCGCTCCCATGCCCATGACCTGAACCGCAAGGTGCGGGCGATGGCTCTCCGGTGTGCCCTTTCGGCCAAGGCCCGCGACGGCAAGCTGGTGGTCCTGGATGCGGCGGTGGTCGACACCCCGAAGACCAAGGCCCTGGCGGCACGCCTCGCCACCCTCGGCTGGACGTCGGCCCTGATCGTCGGCGGTGCCGAGATCGACGTCAACTTCGGCCGCGCCGCCCGCAACCTGATCGGCATCGACGTGCTGCCGCAGCAGGGCGCCAACGTCTACGATATTCTGCGGCGGGAGACCCTGGTTCTGACCCGGGACGCCGTGCAGCACCTTGAGGAGCGCCTGAAATGAGCAGAAAGGCGGTCACTGTCAGCAAGGAGCGCATGTACGACATCGTGCGCTCGCCGGTGGTCACCGAGAAGGCGACCATGGTTTCGGAACATAACCAGTTCGTCTTCCGGGTGCCGAAGAACGCCTGCAAGCCGGAGATCAAGGCGGCCATCGAGGGCGTCTTCGGAGTCAAGGTGACGGCGGTGAATACCCTGATCCACAAGGGCAAGCACAAGCGGTTTCGCGGCCGTCCGGGCCGGCAGAGTGACGTGAAGAAGGCGATCGTCACCCTGGCCGAAGGCCATTCCATCGACATGGCGACGGGGGGCTGACACCATGGCTCTCAAGACGTTCAAGCCGGCAACCCCGAGCCTCAGGCAGCTCGTGATCGTCGACCGTTCGGAACTGCACAAGGGCAAGCCCGTCAAGGCGCTGACCGAGGGCAAGAAGAAGAACGGCGGTCGCAACAATCTCGGCCGGGTCACCTGCCGTCACCAGGGCGGCGGTCACAAGCAGCGCTATCGGCTGGTCGATTTCAAGCGCCGCAAGGCCGACATGGCGGCGGTGGTGGAGCGGCTGGAGTATGATCCCAACCGCTCGGCGTTCATCGCCCTGATCAAGTACGAGGACGGCGAGCAGGCCTATATCGTCGCGCCGCAGCGCCTCAAGGTCGGCGACAGCGTGGTGTCCGGTGATCGCGTCGACATCAAGCCGGGCAACGCCATGCCCCTGCGCAACATGCCGGTGGGCACCATCATCCACAACGTGGAGATGAAGCCGGGCAAAGGCGGCCAGCTGGCGCGGTCGGCGGGGTGCTATGCCCAGTTGATCGGCAAGGATGCGGGCTACGCCCAGCTTCGGCTCAGCTCCGGCGAACTGCGGGTGGTGCGGGGCGAGTGCATGGGCACGGTCGGTGCCGTCTCCAACCCCGACAACCAGAACATCAAGCTGGGCAAGGCCGGCCGCAAGCGCTGGCTGGGCGTGCGCCCGACGGTGCGCGGCGTCGCCATGAACCCGGTGGACCATCCCCACGGCGGCGGCGAGGGTCGCACGTCGGGAGGCCGGCACCCGGTCACTCCATGGGGCGTTCCCACCAAGGGCAAACGCACCCGGCACAACAAGAAGACGGACGGCATGATCATGCGCCGCCGCCACAAGAGCAAGTAGGAGGACGGTCGTGGCTCGATCCGTTTGGAAGGGACCGTTTCTCGACGGCTTTATGCTGAAGAAGGCCGAGAAGGCCAGGGCGTCGGGACGCAACGAGGTAATCAAGACGTGGTCGCGGCGCTCGACCATCCTGCCGCAGTTTGTCGGCCTGACCTTTGGCGTCTACAACGGCCAGAAGTTCATCCCGGTGCTGGTGACCGAGAACATGATCGGCCACAAGTTCGGTGAATTCTCGCCCACCCGGACCTATTACGGCCACGCCGCCGACAAGAAGGCGAAGAGGAAATAACATGGGCAAGAACGCTGCACAGCGACGGTTGGCGGACTCGGAGGCCCTGGCCATCGGCCAGAGCATTCGCACCAGCCCGCGCAAGCTCAATCTGGTCGCGGCCTCGATCCGCGGCATGAACGCGGAAAGCGCGCTCGCCCAGCTTACGTTCTCGCCGCGGCGCGTCTCCGGGCTGGTCAAGCGCATCCTCGAGTCGGCCATCGCCAACGCCGAGAACAACCATCAGCTCGATGTGGACCGGCTGTACGTCGCCGAGGCCTACGTCGGCAAGAGCATGGTGATGAAGCGCTGGCGGCCACGGGCGCGGGGACGCACCGGTCGCATAGCCAAGGTGTTCAGCAACCTGACGATCATCGTGCGCGAGCGCGAGGAGGCGGAGTAATGGGTCAGAAAGTCAACCCCGTCGGCCTCAGGCTCGGCATCAATCGCACCTGGGATTCCCGCTGGTATGCGGACAGCGGCTATGCCGAACTGTTGCACAAGGACCTGCGGATCCGCGAGTTCCTGAAGAAGAAGCTGGCACAGGCGGGGGTGTCGCGCATCGTCATCGAGCGGCCGGCCAAGAAGGCGCGCATCACCATCCATACCGCCCGTCCGGGCGTGGTGATCGGCAAGAAGGGTCAGGACATCGAGGTGCTGCGCAAGGCGTTGCAGCGGATGACCGGTGGCGACGTTCACCTCAACATCGTCGAGATCCGCAAGCCCGAGCTGGACGCCCAGCTGGTGGCCGAGAACATCGCGGTCCAGCTGGAGCGCCGGGTGGCCTTCCGTCGCGCCATGAAGCGGGCGGTGCAGTCGGCGATGCGGCTCGGGGCCCAGGGCATCCGCATCAATTGCGGCGGGCGCCTGGGCGGTGCCGAAATCGCCCGGGTAGAGTGGTATCGCGAAGGACGGGTGCCGTTGCATACGCTGCGCGCCGACGTGGACTATGGGGTTGCGACCGCCAAGACCACCTACGGCACCTGCGGTGTCAAGGTGTGGGTGTTCAAGGGCGAAATCCTGGCCCACGATCCGATGGCCCAGGACAAGCGGGTCAACGAACAGCAGCAGCAGCTTGGCCGGTGACGGGACGGGATTGAGGAACAACCACCATGCTTAGTCCGAAGCGAACAAAGTTTCGCAAGCAGCACAAGGGCCGCATACACGGCAACGCCAAGGGCGGTAGCGCGCTCAACTTCGGCGCCTATGGCCTGAAGGCGCTGGAGCCCGAGCGGGTCACCGCGCGGCAGATCGAGTCTGCACGCCGCGCCATCACTCGCCAGATGAAGCGTCAGGGCCGGGTCTGGATTCGGGTCTTCCCGGACGTTCCGGTGACGACCAAGCCGGCCGAAGTGCGCATGGGTTCGGGTAAGGGATCGCCCGAGTTCTGGTGCTGCCGGGTCAAGCCGGGCCGCATCCTCTTCGAAGTGGATGGCGTGCCCGAGGATACGGCGCGGCGGGCCTTCGAACTGGCGGCGGCCAAGCTGCCGATCAAGACCAAGTTCGTGGCCCGTCTGCCTGGGGAGGCGTAAGTCATGTCGGCCGCACGGGAGTTGCGCACCAAAAGCGCTGACGAACTCAAGGCTCGGCTGCTGGATCTGAAGAAGGAGCAGTTTAATCTGCGCTTCCAGAAGGCCAGTGGGCAGCTTGAAAACACGGCCCGGGTCGGGCAGGTACGGCGGGAAATCGCCCGGATCAAGACCGTCCTGGGCAATGGCAACCGCAAGGCGTCGTAGGAGCGTTGGGAATGCCGAGGCGGATACTGCAAGGGGTGGTCGTCAGCGACAAGATGGACAAGACCGTCGTGGTCAAGGTCGAACGTCGCGTCATGCACCCGGTGTACAAGAAGTTCATCCAGCGGTCGAAGAAATACGCCGCACACGATGAGGCAAACAAATTCAAGACCGGTGACGTGGTCCGGATCCGCGAATGTCGCCCCCTGTCCAGGCGTAAGTCCTGGGAGGTGGTGGTGGACACCGCCGAATAGCCCGGAAAGGGGAGCGCTGTCATGATACAGATGCAGACCAACCTCGACGTCGCCGACAACTCGGGCGCCCGTCGGGTCATGTGCATCAAGGTGCTGGGCGGCTCGAAGCGGACCACCGCGACCGTGGGCGACGTCATCGTCGTGTCGGTCAAGGAGGCCATCCCGCGCGGGCGCGTCAAGAAGGGCGATGTTCATCGTGCGGTGATCGTGCGGACGTCGAAGGAGATTCGCCGTCACGACGGCAGTGCCATCCGCTTCGACCGCAACGCCGCCGTGCTGATCAACAAGCAGGGCGAGCCGATCGGCACCCGCATCTTCGGACCCGTGGTGCGCGAACTGCGGGCCCGGAAGTTCATGAAGATCATTTCGCTCGCGCCCGAGGTGCTGTAATGCCGAAGCTCAAGATCAAAAAGGGCGACCGGGTGGTCGTGATCACCGGCAGGGACAAGGGCAAGATCGGCGAGGTCATCCGCGCCATGCCCGCGGAGAACCGCGTGATCGTCCGGGGTGTCAACATGGTCAAGCGCCACCAGCGCCAGAGCCAGACCCAGGAAGGCGGCATCATCGAGAAGGAGGCGACCATCCACGTCTCCAACGTCGCCCACATCGATCCGGCGCAACAGAAGCCCACCCGCATCGGGTATCGGATTCTCGAGGATGGCCGCAAGGTGCGCGTCGCCAAGCGCTCCGGCGAAGTGCTCGACAGATAGAGGAACGGCCATGGCACGCTTGCGTTCGCATTATGAGAAGGTCGTGAAGCCGTCGATGGTGGAGAAATTTCACTACACCAACCCGATGGCGGTGCCGCGCCTGGAAAAGATCGTCATCAACATGGGCGTCGGCGAGGCGACTCAGGACAGCAAGAAGGTTGAGGCGGCGGTCGGCGAGCTGACGGCCATCTCCGGTCAGAAGCCCGTGGTCACCAAGGCCAAGAAGTCCATCGCCACCTTCAAGCTGCGCACCGGCATGCCCATCGGCTGCAAGGTGACGCTGCGCAAGGAGCGGATGTACGAGTTCCTGGACCGGCTGATCACCATCGCCCTGCCGCGCGTGCGGGACTTCCGCGGCGTGCCCGGCAAAAGCTTCGACGGTCGGGGGAACTTCTCCATGGGTCTCAAGGAGCAGATCGTGTTCCCGGAGATCGACTATGACAAGGTGGGGGCCATCCGCGGGATGGACATCACCATCTGCACGACGGCGAAGACCGACGAGGAGGCCAAGGCCCTGCTCGCCGCTTTCGACATGCCTTTCCAGAACTGACGCGCTCGGAGAGTTGACGTATGGCTAAGACAAGTGCCGTCGAACGCAACAAAAAGCGGATTCGCATGGCGAAGAGCTACAAGGGCAAGCGCAACCGCCTCAAGGCTTTGGTCATGGACCGGGAGGCGTCACCCGAGGAGCGCTTCGAGGCGGTTCTGAAGATGTCCCTGCTGCCGCGCAATGCGTCGGTCGGACGGGTACGCAATCGCTGTGAGTTGACCGGGCGCCCGCGCGGCGTGTACCGCAAGTTCAAGCTGGGACGCGTCATGCTTAGGGATCTGGCGTCGAGAGGCCAGATTCCCGGCATGGTCAAGTCGAGCTGGTAGGGGGAGGCGGCCATGGCATTTTCCGATCCGTTGGGCGATATGCTGACGCGTATCCGCAATGGTCAGTCGGCGCGCAAGAGCAGCGTCGTCTCGCCGGCGTCGCGTCTGCGCCAGAACGTGCTCGAAGTGCTGAAGCGGGAAGGCTACATCCGCGGCTACGAGCGGGCACCGGTGCGCACGGGAGTCGAGGAGCTGCGCATCGACCTCAAGTATGCCGAGGGACAGCCGGTGATCAAGGAAATCCAGCGGGTTTCCACCCCCGGTCGGCGGGTGTACTCGAAGATTTCCGACCTGCCGAAGATCTACAATGGGCTGGGGATCAGTATTCTGTCGACGCCGCGCGGGGTGATGTCGGACCACGAGGCCCGGCAGGCCAATGTGGGCGGCGAAGTCCTGTGCAAGGTGTTCTGAGGAGGGGCGGATGTCACGAGTCGGCAAGTACCCGGTGACCGTTCCGTCCGGCGTTACCGTCGCCATCGGCGATGGGCGGGTGACGGTGACGGGTAAACTCGGCACCATGACGCTGCCCCTGGTGGACGACGTCGAGGCGGGAGTGGACGGAAATCATGTGTGGGTGAAACCCCGGGCCGAGACCAAGTTCGGACGGTCCATGTGGGGCACGACCCGCGCCAACATCCGCAACATGGTGATCGGCGTCAGCGAGGGCTTCACCAGGAAGCTCGATATCGTCGGCGTGGGATATAAGGCGGCGGTGCAGGGCAAGGTGTTGAACCTGGCTCTTGGGTTCTCACACGATGTGCCCTTCCCGATTCCGGAGGACGTCAACATCAAGTGCGACACGCCCACGTCCATCACCATCTCCGGGTCGTCCCGGCAGCGGGTCGGACAGATCGCCGCCGAGATTCGCTCGTATCGTCCCCCTGAGCCCTACAAGGGCAAGGGCATCAAGTACGCCAACGAGTGGATCCTCCGCAAGGAAGGCAAGAAGAAGTAAGGGGTGGGGTCATGAAGACGCCGAAGGACATTCTGGCGCGCCGCAAGAGTCGCACGCGCTGGAGCATCCGCAGGAAGAGCGGAGGACGGCTGCGCCTGTCGGTGCATCGGTCCGGGAAGAACATCTACGCCCAGATCATCGACGATGCCGCCGGACGGACCCTGGTTGCCGCTTCGACACTGGAAAAGCCGATGCGCGAGCGGCTGCGGACCGGCGCCGATCGCTCCGCCGCGGCCGAGGTCGGCAAGGCGATCGCCGAGAAGGCCATCGCGGCTGGCATCAAGCAGGTCGTCTTCGATCGCGGTGGGTACATGTACCATGGCCGGATCAAGGCCCTCGCCGACGCCGCCCGTGAGGGCGGCCTGGACTTCTGAAGGGATTTCGAGGAATGGCACGCACACCAAGCAGCGAACGGCCTCCCCGGGGAGAACGCGGCGGACGGGATCGGGATCGCGATCGTGACCGGAACCAGGACCGCGAACGTGATGACGAGTTCGTGGACAAGCTGGTCCACATCAATCGAGTCGCGAAGGTGGTCAAGGGTGGCCGGCGGTTCTCCTTCGCGGCCCTGGTGGTGGTCGGCGACGCCAAGGGGCGCGTCGGCTTTGGCTCCGGCAAGGCGCGTGAGGTTCCCGAGGCCATCCGCAAGGCGACGGAACAGGCCAAGCGCGAGATGATCCGCGTCCCGTTGCGCGAGGGGCGGACGCTGCACCATGACGTGCGCGGTCACTTCGGCGCCGGGCGGGTCATTCTCCGGGCGGCCATGCCGGGCACCGGCATCATCGCCGGCGGACCGATGCGGGCCGTTTTCGAGACCATGGGCGTGCAGGACGTGGTGGCCAAGTGCGTGGGCACCACCAATCCCCACAACATGATCAAGGCAACCTTCGATGCGCTGCAGACCCTGATGTCGCCGCGGGCCATCGCCGCCAAGCGGGGCAAGAAGGTGGGCGAGATCATCGGTCGTCGCGATGGCGCCGCCGCCGCGGCCACCAGCCGGGAGTAGTCGGCCATGACGAAGGACGGAAAGACGGTCACGGTCCGGCAGGTCCACAGTGGCGCCGGTCGGGGCAAGGATCAGATCGCCACGCTGGTCGGGCTTGGCCTCAACAAGATCGGTCGGCGGCGCGAGCTGGAGGACACTCCGGCGGTGCGGGGCATGATCGCCAAGGTGGCCCACCTGGTGGTGGTCGAGTGATAGACGGCGTCAAAGCCGCACGGAACGGAGAGGTCCAGTCATGAAGCTCAATGAACTCCGCGACAACGCAGGCGCGCGCAAGTCGCGTATGCGAGTCGGCCGCGGCATCGGCTCCGGCAAGGGCAAGACCGCCGGGCGTGGCGGCAAGGGCCAGACGGCGCGCACCGGTGTCTCCATCGGCGGTTTCGAGGGTGGCCAGATGGCCATCTACCGGCGCCTGCCGAAGCGGGGGTTCACCAATATCTTTCGTAAGGACTTCGCCATAGTCAATCTGGGCCGGTTGCAACGGGCGGTGGACGACGGCAAACTGGATGCGTCCAAGCCGGTTAATGCCGAGACGTTGCGGGCGGCGGGAGTGGTCGGCGATATCCGGGATGGGGTGCGCCTTCTCGCCAAGGGCGAGTTGAAGGCGTCGCTGTCGATCGAGGTTGCTGGGGCGTCGCAGGCGGCCGTGGATGCCGTGGCGAAGGCCGGTGGCACCGTCGTCGTCACCAGCCCGAAGGCGTCATCGGCCGACTCCTCGGCCGCCTAGCAGAAGGGCGATGAGCGGATGGCATCAGCCGCCGAACAGCTAGCCGCCAACCTCAATTTCGGTGTCTTTGCGAAGGCGACCGAACTCAAGAAGCGGATCTGGTTCACTCTGTGGGCGCTCGTCGTCTATCGGGTGGGGACGTACATTCCTCTTCCCGGCATCGATTCGCATGTGCTGCAGGACGTGTTCAAGCAGAACGCCGGCGGCATCCTTGGCATGTTCGATATGTTCGCGGGCGGCGCGCTCCAGCGCATGACCATCTTCGCCCTGAACATCATGCCGTACATCTCGGCCTCCATCATCATGCAGCTCATGACGTCGGTGTCGCCGACTCTCGAGTCGCTGAAGAAGGAGGGGGACGCCGGCCGCAAGAAGATCAATCAGTATACCCGCTACCTGACGGTGCTGATCGCCGCCCTGCAGGCCTATGGCATCGCCTCCGGCCTCGAGGGCATGAGTTCGAGCGTCGGACCGGCGGTGACGGATCCTGGGCTGTTCTTCCGCTTCACGACGGTGGCGACGCTGGTGGGCGGCACCATGTTCCTGATGTGGCTCGGGGAGCAGATCACCAGCCGCGGCGTCGGCAACGGCATTTCCCTGATCATCTTCGCCGGCATCGTCGCCAATCTGCCCCAGGCGGTGGTGGCGACTCTGGAGCTGGGGCGCACGGGCGCCTTGTCGCCGCTGATCATCGTCGCCCTTCTGGTGATGTCGATGGTGGTGGTTGCGGTCATCGTATTCTTCGAGCGGGCGCAGCGGCGGATCCTCATCCAGTATCCGAAGCGCCAGCAGGGTAACAAGGTGTATGGCGGCGAGAGCAGCCACATGCCGCTCAAGCTCAACACGTCGGGGGTGATCCCGCCGATCTTCGCCAGTTCGATACTGCTGCTGCCCATCACCGTGGCGAGCTTTGCCGCCGGCCAGGGGCCGGAGTGGCTCGGTACCGTGACCGCCATGCTTGGGCGGGGGCATCCGCTCTATCTCACCCTCTATGCGCTGTTGATCGCCTTCTTCGCCTTCTTCTACACGGCGGTGGTGTTCAACCCGCAGGAAACGGCGGAGAACCTGAAGAAGTACGGTGGCTTCGTGCCGGGCATCCGTCCGGGCAAGAACACCGCGGACTATCTGGACTATGTGCTGTCCCGGCTGACGGTGATCGGAGCCATCTATCTCGTGGTCCTGAGCGTCCTGCCGGAGTTTCTTATTTCGCGCCTGGCCGTACCGTTCTACTTCGGCGGCACCAGCCTTCTGATCGTGGTCACGGTGACGATGGACACGGTTGCCCAGATCCAGTCGCACCTGTTGGCCCACCAGTACGAGGGGCTGATCAAGAAGGCCAAACTGAGGGGGAGACGAGGATGAAGGGGACGCGCATTATACTCATGGGGCCTCCGGGCGGCGGCAAGGGAACCCAGGCCAAAGTGCTTCAGGACAAGTACGGGATCGTCCAGTTGTCCACCGGCGACATGCTGCGGGCGGCGGTGGCGGCCGGAACGCCGGTGGGTCGCGAGGCCAAGGCGGTGATGGAAAAGGGCGGTCTGGTGTCGGACGACATCATCATTCGCATGATTTCCGCCCGGGTCGATGAGAAGGATTGCGCCAAGGGGTTCATCCTCGATGGCTTTCCGCGCACCGTGCCGCAGGCGGAAGCGCTTGACCGGCTGCTGTCGGAGAAGGGCATGGCGCTCGATCGCGTGATCGAGGTGCGGGTGCCGGACGCCATGCTGGTGGAGCGGATCACGGGCCGCTATTCCTGCGCCAAGTGCGGGGCCGGCTATCACGACTCGTTCCAGAAGCCCGCCAGGGAAGGTGTCTGCGACGGCTGTGGTGGAACCGAGTTTACCCGTCGCAAGGACGACAACGCGGAAACCGTCGTGTCCCGTCTTGATGCCTATCACAAGCAGACGGCACCGCTGCTGCCCTACTACGAAAAGAAGGGACTGCTGCGGGTGATCGACGGCACCCTCGGTATCGACGAGGTGACCAGGTTGCTGGAAAAGGCGCTGGCGGCCTGACGGGTATCGTCGGTTTGCCCGTTGACTCCGGGTGGGACCGACCTATAATCGCGCACCCTCGCCGTTGCGGTAACGTAACGGCGGGAGTACACTTTTGCAGTTGAGGGAGATCGGCTTTGGCGCGTATTGCTGGCGTGAACATTCCGGCCAACAAGAGGGTGGTGATCGCTCTCACCTATATCTATGGCATTGGCCGCTCCAAGGCTGCCGAGATCTGTCGGAAGGTCGGGGTGAGTGAGGATCGCAGGGTCAATCAGCTCGGTGACGACGAGGTGCTGCGAATCCGCGAGGTCATCGATCACGACTACAAGGTTGAGGGCGACCTGCGCCGCGAGACGTCGATGAACATCAAGCGTCTGATGGACCTTGGGTGTTATCGCGGGCTGCGGCACCGCCGTGGTCTGCCGGTCCGGGGCCAGCGCACGCACACCAACGCCCGCACCCGCAAGGGACCGGCAAAGGCGATCGCCGGCAAGAAGAAAGTCACCAAGTAGGATTGTTCAAGGGGCACTATGGCCAAGCCAGTTCAGAAGACGCGGAAGCGCGAGCGGAAAAACATCACGTCGGGAATTGCCCACGTGAGCGCGTCGTTCAACAACACCAAGATCACGATTACCGATGTCCAGGGCAATGCCATCGCCTGGTCCTCGTCCGGGTCACAGGGCTTCAAGGGGTCTCGCAAATCGACCCCCTATGCGGCCCAGGTGGCGGCCGAGGATGCCGGCCGCAAGGCCCAGGAACATGGCATGAAGATGCTGGACGTCCAGGTGAAGGGACCGGGCTCTGGGCGGGAGTCGGCGTTGCGGGCGCTGCAGATGGTGGGCTTTACCATCTCGTCGATTCGCGATGTCACCCCGATTCCCCACAATGGGTGCCGTCCACGCAAGCGCCGCCGCGTCTAGACGCCGCTCGAGAACGGGAGAGTCGAGACCGCCGAGTCGCGAATCGGCGGTGTTGCCGTCAGGCACCCGACCGGTGCCGCGGTTGTCACTCGGTCGCAGGATGAGAGCATGGCCGTTATCCAGAAGAATTGGCAGGAACTGATCAAACCCAGCAAGCTCAACATCGAGCCTGGGGTGGATCCCTCGCGCATCGCCACCGTGGTGGCGGAGCCGCTGGAACGCGGCTTCGGCATGACCCTTGGAAATGCGCTGCGGCGGGTATTGCTGTCCTCGCTGCAGGGCGCCGCGGTGACGGCCATCCAGATCGACGGCGTCCTGCACGAGTTCTCATCGGTTCCCGGTGTGCGCGAGGACGTCACCGACATCATCCTCAACATCAAGACCCTGGCCCTCAGGATGCATTCCGAAGGGCCGCGGCGGATGACGCTCCGGGCCACCGGTCCGGGTGAGGTGACCGCCGGGATGATCGAGGTGGGACACGACATCGAGATCATGAACCAGGATCTGGTCATCTGCACCCTGGACCAGGGGGCGACCCTGAACATGGAACTGACGGTCAACATCGGCAAGGGCTACGTGCCGGCGAGCCAGAACCGGCCGGAAGACTCGCCGATCGGGCTCATTCCCGTGGATGCCATCTTCAGCCCGGCGCGCAAGGTCTCCTACAAGGTGGAGAACACCCGTGTCGGTCAGGTCACCGACTATGACAAGTTGTCGCTGACCGTCGAGACCGATGGCTCGGTGACGCCGGATGATGCCGTGGCCCTGGCGGCCCGCATCCTCCAGGATCAGCTTCAGCTCTTCATCAACTTCGAGGAGCCGCAGGCCAGTCTGGAAGAGGAACGTCGTGACGAGCTGCCGTTCAACAAGAACCTGCTGCGCAAGGTGGACGAGCTGGAGCTATCGGTGCGCTCCGCCAACTGCCTGAAGAACGACAACATCATCTACATCGGCGATCTCGTCCAGAAGACCGAGGCCGAGATGCTGCGGACACCGAATTTCGGCCGCAAGTCACTGAACGAAATCAAGGAAGTGCTGGCCCAGATGGGTCTGCACCTTGGGATGGACGTGACCAACTGGCCGCCGGAGAACATCGAGGAACTGGCGAAGAAGCTGGAAGAGCCGTACTGACTACCCGGCCCAGGGTGGGCCATCCCGTCGTTCCCGCACCCGGTGTATGACCCGGGTTGGGCGCGGCGACGGGGAACGCCATCGGCCTCGTGCGCGAGGCCCTGCACAGGGAGGACATCACCATGCGCCACGCCATGCGCGGCCGGAAGCTGACCCGGACCACCAGTCATCGCAAGGCGATGTTCGCCAACATGGCGGTCGCCCTGTTCAAGCACGAGCAGATTCGCACTACCCTGCCCAAGGCCAAGGACCTGCGCCCCATCGCCGAGCGCATCATCACCCTGGCCAAGCGCGGCGATCTTCACGCGCGCCGTCTGGTCATCGGCGCCCTGCGTGACGAGAAGATCATCGGCAAGCTGTTCACCACCATCGCCGATCGCTACCGGACGCGAAACGGGGGGTATACCCGGGTTCTGAAGGCCGGCTTCCGCTATGGCGACTGCGCGCCCATGGCCATCATCGAACTGGTGGACCGCGACCCGGACGCCAAGGGACAGGACTCCGGTCCGGTCCAGGTTGATGAAGACAGCGGCGTGGCCACCGCCTGACCGCGGCGCAGGTCCCTAATAGACCGGTGGTTCGTTGAGGAGCAGCCAGTACAGGCCGAGCTGGCGTACCGCCTCGGAGAACTGGGTGAAGTCCACCGGCTTGCGGATATAGCTGTTGGCGCCCAGTTCATAGCCGGTCATCACATCTTGCTCCTCCTTCGACGAGGTCAGGATCACGACCGGAATCAGGCGGGTGGAGGGTTCGGCGCGGACGCGGCGCAGCACCGAGATGCCGTCCACCCGGGGCAGTTTCAGGTCGAGGAGGATGACGGCCGGCAGCGCCCCCCGGCAGCAACCGTCGTTTCCGAAAAGATAGTCCAGCGCCTCGACACCATCGTGCGCCACGACCAGCGGGTTCTTAATGTTGTTCTTGACCAGGGCGCGGCACGCCAGCAACTCGTCGTCGGGATTATCCTCGACCAGCAGGATCGGCTTGGTGATGGTCACATATCCCTCCTCATACCAGCGAGCCAAATGGTTGACACATGTCTTCAACGTTCAAGTGCATTTGGAGCAACACATTACGGTGCTGGCTTTAAGAAAACAGATAACACGGATGTACACGGATAATAACGAATGAACACGGATGCAGATTGCCAGGACGATAGCCAGTCACAATCGGTGACAATATATATATTATCTTTACCGCCGAATACATTACGCGCCTCTCGCTGGAGTTGACGTCAAACTCTGCAGCATCCGTGTTCATCCGTTCTTATCCGTGTTCATCCGTGTTATCTGTTTTTTCCTTGAGGCTGGTACGAAGCCGGAATATCTCATTGCAGCGTGAAGGTGAAGGTGGCGCCTTGCTCCACCGCGCCCTCGGCCCAGATGCGTCCGCCATGGCGGTGGACGATACGCTGGGCCGTGACCAGACCGATACCGGTACCGGGATACTCGTCCATGCCGTGCAGGCGCTGGAAGGCGCCAAACAGCTTGTCGGCATAGGCCATGTTGAATCCGGCGCCGTCGTCGCGGACGAAGAACGCCTGAGCGCCATCTTCGGCAGCACGACCGCCGAACTCGATGCGGGCGGTCGGGTGCTTCGAGGTGTATTTCCAGGCATTTCCCAGCAGGTTGGTGAGGACGATCTGGACGAGGTGGGGATCTCCGTCGGCCACCAGCTCGTCGGCGATGACGAACTCCACCGCGCGTTCAGGTTGGCTCTTCGCCAGATCGCTGGCGATCCCCCGCGCCATGGCCGTGAGGTCGAGCCGTTGGAGCCGCATTTCGCTGCGGCTCACGCGCGACAGGTTGAGCATGTCGTCGATCAACTGTCCCATGCGCTGGGAGGCATTGCGGATTCGGCTCAGGAAATCCCGCGCCTCCTCGGGCAGGGCGGTGGCGTAATCCTCCATCAGTGCCTGGCTGAAGCCATCGACGGCACGCAACGGCGCCCGCAGGTCGTGGGAGACCGAATAGGAAAACGCCTCCAGCTCGCGATTGGCGCTCTCAAGCTGGGTGGCGCGATGGACAAGGTCGGCGTTCAGTGCCTCGATGGCGCGCTGAGTCTCCCTCTGCGTGGTCACGTCGCGCAGGGTGGCGGTGAAGGTAAGACGCCCCTCGACCGCCACCCGCGAAATCGACGCCTCGGCCGGGAACACCTGGCCGTTTTTCCGCCGCCCAAAGACCTGGGTGCGTTCGCCCATCCGTCGGGACGTATCGTCGGAATGTCCGAAATCGACGACGTGCTCGTGGTGGATGGCACGCACCTCCGGCGGCAGCAGGATGTCGAGGGGCTGGCCGATGACCTCATCCGCCGCATAGCCGAAGATGCGCTCCGCTCCCTGGTTGAACAGCACGATGTGCTGGTTGTTATCCACGGAAATAATCGCGTCGGCGGAAATGTGCATGATGCTGCTGAACAGGTCGCGGGAGGCCAGGTAGTCCTCCGAAATCCGCCGTGCTCCCCGGAGCTGTTCCTCGCTTTCCGCCAACCTTTCGCTCAGGGCCCTGCTCTTCTTCACCGCATTGGCCCATCGCGTGAGGCCGAAGACGATCAGTCCAGCCAGCACCGCTGCCCCCGCGATGGTACCTGTGATGATGAGCTGGGCCGTGCGCACGGCAACGTCACTCAACGTCCGTGCCATTGCATTAGAAATAGCGAGGATATTGTCGATGTTTTCATCGACGACGGTGAAGTATCGGGTCCCTTGTGTCTTCATGGTTCGCGTGGCAGACTCGTAATCGCCCGCTAGTGCCTGATGAATCACGGCCTCGCGGACCGGCCGCCATTGCTCGATTGCCGCGATTGCCGAGTCCACCTGACGCTTGTCGCCATGGAAGCGTTCACGCACCAGCCGGAGGTGTTCGATTGCCTTGTCCTCGCGGCCGATGATGTCGGCGATCGCCGCAGCCCGCTGCTCATCGGTCTCGGCAAGAACGACGTCCCGCACCGATCGGTGGATGGCGGTGAGGTTCCAGCGGGCTTCCAGGGCGGAATTGGTCACGGCGAAGGGATAGACGATGATTTCCGTCGTCGCCTCGGCGATGGAGCGGACGCCGAGGACGCCCCCCCCGACGGCCATGGCAACAAACACCACCACGACGCCGACGGTAATCGCCGTGCCTTGCATCCACTGCAGCAGACTATTCCTCCGGCTTTCCGGCATCGGCGGCCCACCTGAATCCATAGGGTGTATATGGCCACCGGAGTCTGTCCTGCCATCATGCTGAAAGTGGTACGATGAGGGGGGAGGGGGATAGCCAGGCGATGCGCTGCTGTGATGAACGGTGGCTCATGCTAAACTGGGGCAGTCCAGCGTCGTGGGGAGCGTCATGCACCAGGTGATTGGTCAGCATCGAGCCGAGATCGCCCTGCTTTGCCGCCGCTATGGCGTGCGGCGGCTGGAGGTGTTCGGCTCGGCCGCAAGAGGCGCGGACTTCGATCCGGCCACCAGCGATGCCGACTTTCTGGTCGAATTCGAACCGGAGGGTGAAGGACGCACCGCCCCTTTGCACCAGTTCTTCGGCCTCGCCGGGGACCTGCAAGCCCTGCTCGGACGACCGGTGGATCTGGTGGAACCCGGGGCGATCCGTAATCCCTTTCTTCTTGCCGGCATCAACCGGACACGAGAGGTTGTTTATGGTGCGTGATTCCAGCGAGCTGGCGTAGAGAAAAAAGATGCAACACGGATGAACACGGATAAGAAGAGATGAACACGGATGCAGAGCGCCAGAATTCAACTCCGTCTTTACTCGTGACAATATAATAATACAAATATATTACAGTACGATATTTTCACGTGTCCCACTTAAACATATGTCAAACTCCGCTGTATTCGTGTTTATCCGTGGATATCCGTGTTCATCCGTGTTGCGCCTTTTTTCTTAAAGCCAGAACGCAGGCGAGCGGTTCATGTCATTGGTGCTGTGTTTCAAACTATAGGTTCGATGGCATGACACAAAAACACACGAGGGGTCGTGAAACCCCTCGTGCCATTTCAGTGTAGACGACTTTGACTTACTTCAGGCGCTGGATGAACTTCTGGCGCTGTTCTTCCATTTCCTTCGGCAGGCGGTTGCCGAACTGCGCGAAGTGAGCCACCTGCTCCTCGCACTCCGCCATGGCGGCGGTGCGATCGCATTCCAGCAGCTTGTCGAGGGTCGACCGCTGGATGTCGAGACCGGTGACGTTGAGGTCGTCCGCCTTCGGCATGCGGCCGAACGGACCGTCGACCGCCGTGGCCCGGCCATGCACCCGGTCCACGATCCACTTCAGCACGCGCATGTTGTCGCCGTAGCCCGGCCACATGAACTTGCCGTTCTCGTCCTTGCGGAACCAGTTGGTGCGGAAGATCTTCGGCGCCTTGTCGCCGAGGCCGGCACCGACCTTGAGCCAGTGACCCCAGTAGTCGGCCATGTTGTAGCCGCAGAACGGCAGCATGGCCATGGGATCGCGACGGATGGCGGCCTGGCCGATGGCGGCGGCGGTGGCTTCCGAGCCCATGGTGGCGCCCATGTACACGCCATGAGCCCAGTCATAGGCCTCATAGACCAGCGGGAACAGCTTCGACAGACGACCGCCGAAGATGAACGCCGAGATCGGCACGCCGGCCGGGTCTTCCCACGCCGGATCCATGGTCGGGCACTGGGAGGCCGGGGCGGCGAAGCGCGAGTTGGGGTGGGCGCCCGGAGTCTTCGAGTCCGGAGTCCACTCCTTGCCGGTCCAGTCGATGCCGTGGGCCGGCGGGGCGCCGTCCAGGCCTTCCCACCAGACGTCGCCGTCGTCCTTCAGCACCACGTTGGTGTAGATGGTGTTCTTCTTGATGCTGAGGATGGCGTTCGGATTCGAAAGCGTCGACGTGCCCGGGGCGACGCCGAAGAAGCCGTACTCGGGGTTGATGGCCCGCAGCTCGCCGTTCGGACCCTTCTTGATCCAGGCGATGTCGTCGCCGACCGTCCACGCCTTCCAGCCCTTGAACGTCGCCGGCGGGATCAGCATGGCCAGGTTGGTCTTGCCGCAGGCGCTCGGGAACGCGGCGGCGACGTAGGTCTTCTCGCCTTCCGGGCTCTCGAGGCCGAGGATCAGCATGTGCTCGGCGAGCCAGCCCTCGTCGCGCGCCATGGTGGAGGCGATGCGCAGCGCCAGGCACTTCTTGCCGAGAAGCGCGTTGCCGCCATAGCCCGAGCCGATGGACCAGATGGAGCGGTCATCGGTGAAGTGGACGATGTACTTCTCGGGGATGTTCGGGTTGCAGGGCCAGGTGTCGCCCTTTTCGCCCGGCTTCAGCGGCGCGCCCACCGAATGGAGGCACGGCACGAAGAAGCCCTTGTCGCCCAGCACATCCAGCACCGCATTGCCCATGCGGGTCATGATGCGCATGCTGACGGCCACGTAGGGGGAGTCGCTGATCTCGACGCCGATCTGGGCGATCGGCGAGCCCAGCGGACCCATGCTGAACGGAATCACGTACATGGTGCGGCCGCGCATGCAGCCATCGAACACCTTGCGCAGGGTGGCCCGCATCTCGGTCGGGTCGGCCCAGTTGTTGTTGGGGCCGGCGTCTTCCTTGGTCGGCGAGCAGATGAAGGTCCGGTCCTCGACCCGCGCCACGTCGGACGGGTGCGAACGGGCGAGGAAGCCACCCGGCCGCAGGTCCTGGTTCAGCTTGGTGAACGTGCCGGCGTCCACCATCAGCTGACACAGGCGGTCGTATTCAGCCTGGCTGCCATCGCACCAGACCACCGTGTCCGGCTTGCACAGGCCAGCCATGTCGTCGACCCAAGCGAGAAGCTTGGCGTTCTTCGTTCTATCCCTACCAAAAGTCGTCATTCATTCCCCCATGTGAGGTGTAAGCACAGTTTACTTGGACGGCCCGGACGGTAGCAGTGTCAGCGCGTCCGGCGCAAGTCTCTCATACGCGGCCCGAGGCAGGCGGCTCGTTCACTGCGGATGCGACTCCGCCCGGTCCGACGTTTCTTGAAAAGTCTATGAAGAAGGTAAAGGATGTCCGTTCACGTCTTCCGCGACAGGGCATAGTCCCGCAGGATTCCCATTTCCATCTGAGTCTGTTGATGGCGGTAATGCACCAGATCGCCCATGCTGACGATGCCCACCAGCCGTCCGTCCTCCACCACCGGCAGGTGGCGGATGCGTCGAGTACTCATGATTTCCATCAGGTCCTTGGCGGCGTCCTCGACCTTGCAGGTGATCACCTTGCTGGTCATCAGATTGCGCACTGCCATCTTGAGCACGGAGGCGCCATATTTGGCCATGCCCTTGACCAGATCGCGCTCCGACAGCATGCCCTCGATCCGTCCCTTGGGATCGCAGACCACCATCATGCCGATCCGGTGCTCGGTCAGAAGCTGGGCGGCGTCGGCGACGGAAAGCTCGGGCAGAATGGTGATGACGTTGCGACCCTTCTCGGCCAGGACCTTTTCGACGCTCACGGCCGCTCTCCCTTTTGAACAGGCATAACGCGGCGGAGCCGCAACCAAAAAGATTCGTATTACTGACCCGAAGAATCTCCGCGCGCAGCGAAGATTCTTCGGGTCAGTAATACTATGAGACCATAGTGACTGAGAGTCCAATTCATTTCAATGAGAATCCCGGGGATCCTTACGGGAATAGATCGCGCAGGACATACAGGGCGCCATGGACCAGGGCGACGATGACCGCCCACATGGCGGCGAGCGACAGGATCCCGCCGCCCGCTCCCGCCAGGATGAACACGCCGTCGCGCTCGATCAGGCCAAGGGAAATCACCGACAGGGCCAGCGCCGGCAGGGTGTTGCCGAAGGGAATCGGCAGCGCCAGCACCACCGCCAGCACCACGCACAGGCCGGCGACCAGCCGTTCCGCCGTTCCGCCACTGACGGCCGGCAGTCGGGGGCGCAGGACTCGCTCGACCCGCTGGAGATGGGGGACCATGTGCCCGACCAGCGCCGCGAAGGCCGTGCGCGGCATCGAGCGTCGCCGCAGCCACCGTGGCAGCCAGGGCCGGCGGCGCCCGAGGGCAAGCTGAAGGGCGACCAGGGCCAGCGGCACGCCAAGGGCCCCGGAGAGCCCGATGATGGGGCTCGGGATGATGTTGGGAAAGGCCAGCAGCAGCATCAGCAGGCCAAAGGCCCGGTCATCGAGGACCGCCAGCACATCGCCGAGGGAAATCCGGTCACCTTCGACATCCCGCACAAGGACCCGCAGCACCTCCGATGCCGGAACGCGCCGCTCCGGTTCGACAGGATTCCCCGGTTTGGGGGCGCCGCGTCCGTCCTCCGGCGTCCGGAATGGGTCTATGGCGTGCCGACTCCTCTCAGAGCCTGAAAACGTATTCGGAACCTG
>JAMOBE010000202.1:0-2427 GCA_039908285.1 Alphaproteobacteria bacterium | reverse complement strand
GACTTGCGGGAAGGTGACGATCCTCCCACCGTCAGTTGGAGATTGGATCGGCCGGGGTTCCGGGGTATCCTTCTCAAGGCTCAAGTGCGTGCGGGTCTCATGATAGTAGCGGCTATAGGATTGGAGGATTCGCCGGAGATGGGCCTCGTTCAGCACGATCACATGGTCCAGGCAGTCGCGCCGGATCGAGCCAATCACCCGCTCGACGAAAGGGTTTTGCCACGGGCTTCGTGGTACTGTGATGACCTCCTTGATTCCCATCGCCTTGATCGTGACGCGAACCTCTGGGCCGTAAATGGTATCTCTGTCCCGGATCAGGTATCGAGGCGCGGTGTCCCAGGGGAATGCCTCGCGGATTTGTTGGGCCACCCAGGCCGAGGTTGGGTGCTCCGTCAGGCCGAAATGGACGATTCGTCGACGCTCGTGGCTGAGCACGACGAAAACGTACAGGAGCCTGAACGCGGCCGTGGGTACGTCACGCCGGAGGCGTGCTATCCGCACGACAAGAAAGTCCATGGACGCCAAGCAGACGACGAGATTGTCGAGGAATGTGCGCAAGGTTTGAGACGGCGGTTTCCGAGGACGAAGCATGAGCCTCGACACTGTTGCCTGGGAGACGTCGATGCCCAGTTTCGGCAACTCGCCGTGGATCCGGGTGGCACCCCAACCCATGCGGTGCCATGCGATGACAGTTTCTGGCTTGACGATCACGAGCGCGTCACGCCAACGGGACCAAAGGCGCGACAGCACCACCCAGAACAGTCGATTCCAGAATCGCAAGTGCGGCTTCGGCGTCGCCCGTCTGAGCACCGCCATCTGCTGACGCAAGGCAAGGTTTTCCAACTGGAGCACCGCTCGGCTCTGGAAGGCTTCGCGGAACGTGGCGAGAAGCAGGATGATGATCGTCGGCATAGCGACACGGTACCGCATGGCGGCTGCTGGGCCAAGGGCAAGACCCATGGAACGGGGCGTCTGGCTGACCTCCTACTCCCATTTCCGATGATGAGCCGAACAAGACAGGGACTTCCCGCCGATGCGTTTCCTTGACCCAAAAACGGATCTGGCCTTCAAGAAGATCTTCGGCTCGGACGCCAGCCGGGAGATCGTCATCAGCTTCCTCAATGCCATCCTGGCCTTGACGGAAGGGGACACCATCGTCGATGTGACGATCATTGATCCCTATCAGGCCCCGAAGATTGTGGGAATGAAGGACACCTTTCTTGATGTTCGCGTCACCGACCAGCGGAACCGATCCTACGTCGTCGAGATGCAGGTTCTCAATGTGCCTGGTTTCGAGAAACGGGTACTATACAACGCGTGCAAGGCCTATGTGAACCAGTTGCACCAGGGCGACGGCTACCACATTCTGACCGAAGTGGTTGCGGTGACAATCACCGACTTCTTCTTGTTTCCGGAACTGGAGCGGGTTGTAAGCCGGTTCCGTCTGCGGGCCGATGAAAATCATGCCATTTGTCACGAGGACCTGGAACTGGCGTTTGCCGAGTTGCCGAAATTCACCAAGGCCGAAGCCGAACTGGAAACGACGCTGGATCGCTGGCTGTATTTCCTGAAGACCGCCGAAAACCTGACGGCAGTCCCCCAAGCGCTAGCCAACGAGCCGGCAATCGTCAAGGCGCTCTCGATTGCCAACCGGGCGGCCTGGACGGAAGAGGAACTTGAGGCGCAGGAACAGCGTGAAATGTGGATCGGGACCCAGCGTCGGATCCAGGAGGAGGCGGCACATCTGGCCCAGAAAGGAGAGAAGGCCTTGCGGGAGGGAGTGAAGGCCTTGCAGAACGCGGAAGCCATTCGGGAAGTGACTGCCCGTATGGTTCCCGATGCTGAACAGAGGGGCAAGGCCGAGATAGTGCTCCGCCAGCTCCGCCGGAAGTTCGGGCCGGTGTCTCCTGAAATCGAAGCACGCCTTCGGGCAGCCAGCAGCGACCAGCTGGACGAATGGAGTGAACGCTTGCTGGATGCCCGTGAGCTGTCCGACGTGTTCGATGAGCCCACGACGCACTGACGGAGCATGTTTCGCACCCATTCCCTCCGGCAACCAATCTGGGGGCGGCTGCGTGCGGAGAAATTTCGAAACGGTGTCGGCAAGCGGACGCGACGGGTATCGAAATCGCAAGGCTTTGATTTTGTGAATTTATTTCCATTTGTGATGGCCTGATCGCCTACCAGGAGGGGTTCGAAACTTTCGCGGAGAATGGGTTTGAAGCGCTTTGGAAAAATGGAGAATTTGTTTCGAGAGCGTCCCTTTCCCTCCGCCAGTGACACCGCCAGTAACTTTTCTCCCGATCAAACAATCGCTGAAACTTCTCTCGATCTTTCCAAATAGTCCTTGAGATATCAAAGGCTTGGCGAGAGAGAGTTTGCCTGCAGAGCCATTCCCATGTGACCTTGCTCCCCCCTCTCGGTGGC
>JAMOBE010000064.1:0-21083 GCA_039908285.1 Alphaproteobacteria bacterium | reverse complement strand
TGGCGTACCGCCTGGGGTGGAGATGCGACCCCTCGCACCCGACTCGCTGGAGGCGTCGACTGGCTTCAGCGGGATGGCCCGGGGGCGAGTCGAACAGCCCGCCGCATCCCCTCATGGGGTATTCCGGGGAGACGGACAGTCCATCACCGTCTACCACCATCCACCCCAAGCGATCTTTCGTTTGTGGGTTGGCTTGTGGGTTGATCCCCGGGCCGTTTCGTCAAGTCATTGAAAAACAAAGGGAATTTGCTGGCCGTTGGCGGAGGGGGAGGAACCTGCACCGTCGCCCACTCGTCAACGATCCCCTGCGCCGCGAGAGGACCGGGCACCGCCTGGGCGATGACCAGAAGGACGGCGGCGAACGACGCTGCGGCGGAACGTCTCATCATGGCCCCTACTTCCCCAACAATACCCCGACGGGAAGGGCGTAGGTGGCGATGATGCTTTCCTCGCCGGGGTTCTTTCGTCCGAGGCCGGCGTTGGAGATGTGGTAGACGCCAAGGCCAAGCCGCGTATTGTCGTCGAAGCGATAGGCCACGTCGACGCCGGAGCGGAATTCCAGGGAATAGCCCAGGTCCTTGCCGCTGCCGCGGCTGTAGACTCCCACGGACGTGCTGGGGGTTACCATCCAGTTGGGGGTCAGCTCGAAGTCCAGCAGCAGGCCGCCCCAGCCGAACTTGGCGCCGTTGCTGGTCACCATCGCTCCCACGTGGGGCTTTACCAGCCAGACCATCGTGCCGAAGCGGTAGGCGATGTTGACCTCGGCCGCGGCGTGATCATCGTGAAAATCGTAGGCTCCGGCACCCAGCACCAGAAGCCCCGGGTCGCTTTTCGCCGCGCCGGCGTCCCCGGCCAGCGCCGGTGCGCTCGCGAGGGCGGCCAGAGCCACACCCGTCACTATCCGCAGCACGCGACGACCGACCATCGGAGCGCTTCTCCCATCAGGGCGTCGCCACGATGGCGCGCCGATACGCGACCGTCCGGGTCTCCCGGAGTGCCGCAGTCATAGGCGATCTTACGGACCGATCGTCAGGACGCAATGAATTTTCCGGACGGGATGGTGCTTTCCTCTGTCACCGTGGCCGATTTGGCGCTAAAGCAGCCGTGGCGAAGGGACGGTGGCGACCGGTGATCGAACTCCAGCAGAGGCACGTCACGGCCGGGGAATGGACCCGGATCATCGAGGATTTCCGCGACCTCAGCCTGTTGCAGACCTGGGAATACGGCGAGGCCAGGGCGGCCTGTGGACCCTGGCGGGTCGAGCGCTCGCTGTTCGTCGAGGGCGGTCGCGTGGTCGGCGCGGTCCAGGCCAGGGTAAGGCCGCTGCCGGTGGTGGGCGGCGGCCTGGTGTGGGTCGCCCGCGGTCCCCTGTGGCGGCGACTCGACGACGACGATACCGATCCGCGGCGACTCGGGGACATGCTGCGTCTCGCGTCTCGACAGTGGTTGTCAAGGCGGTTCTATGTGCGCGTGCAGCCGCCGACGCCGGATGATCAGGACGTGGAGGGCTTTCGGAGCACCGCCAACCCCGGCTGGGCCTCGGCGCTGGTGGACCTGACCGTGTCGGAGGCCGACCTGCGCCGGGGCCTGCATCAGAAGTGGCGCAACGTCCTCAACAAGGCGGAGCGCTCGGACCTCGCGGTGACCATCGGCAGCGACGACGCGTCGTTCGCCGCCTTCCTCGAGGCCTATGGGCGGTTCCTGGGCGAGCGTGGCTTCGCGACCGGGGTGACGCCCGACCTGCTGCGGCGGCTCCAGGACCTGCTGCCGGAGGAGCGAAAGCTGACCGTCTGTCTCGCCCGGCGCGCGGGAGAGGTGGTGGGGTCGGTGCTGATCGCCCGCTATGGCGCCACCGCCGAATACCTGGCGGGCACCCTCGCCGACGAGGGGCGCCGCGGCGGGGCGGGTCAGCTTCTCCTGTGGCGGGCGATGATGACGGCGCGGGCGGCCGGCTGCCGCGCCTTCGACCTCGGCGGCATGGACGAGGTGCGCACGCCCGCCGGCATCTACCGCTTCAAGGCCGAGGTGGGCGGCGCCCCCTATCGCCTGGCCGACGAAATCGAGGCCTTTCGCGGCGATCCCCTGTCGCGCCTGGTGCGCTGGCGGGTCGGACGGGCCCTGGGGGCGGCATGAGCCGCCTGCGCCACCTCCTGGCCCCGGCCCTGCTGGCGGGTCTTCGCGGCCTCGAGCGCCTGCGTCCGCCCCGGGCGGGGGCCGTCCGCATCCTTCTGCTGCACGACGTGCCGCCAGCCCACGAGGACGCCCTCGACCACCTGCTGGCCCGCATCGGCCAGCGGCACGGATTCGCGGAGCCGTCGCTTCTTCTTTCCGCGGAGGGGGGGGAGAGGGCGCATGGTGCTCCCGTCCTGGTCACCTTCGACGACGGATTCCGCTCCAACCACCGCGTGGCTGAGCGGCTGCTGGCCCGCCATGGGGTGACGGCGGTGTTCTTCATCTGCCCGGGGCTGATGGACCTTGGTGCCGCCGACCAGTCCGCCGCCGTCGCCCGCCTGGTGTTTCGCGGCGCCGTGTCCGCGCCACCGCCGCTGATGTCCTGGGGCGAGGTGGAGGCCCTGGCCGCCGCCGGCCACACCATCGCCGCCCACACCCTTACCCATCGCGCCTTGGCCGGCCTGCCGCCCGCCGACCTGGCCGCCGAGGTGCTCCAGTCCGGCGAGCGCATCGAACAGCGTCTCGGCCGGCCGGTGGACTGGTTCGCCTATCCGTTCGGAGACATCGACAGCATCGACCTCGCGGCCATGGGAGTCATCGCCGGGCGCTATCGGCTGTGCCGCAGCGGGGTGCGCGGCCTCAATGACGCGGGTACCGATCCGCTGGGGCTCCTGGCCGAGCCGGTGGATCTGAGCGCCCCGCCCGCCTATCAGGATCTGGCCCTGGAGGGAGGCCTCGACGTTCGCCACGCCGCCGCGCGGACCCGGCTTGCCGCCCTGGTGGCCGCCAGAATGTAACCGGACGGACCGGGGGCTTGGGCAAAGCCTTGATCTCAGAGCCTGAAAATGTATTCGGACCCTTCACTCCCTCTCCCCCTCGAGGGGGAGAGGGCCGGGGTGAGGGGGTGGGGCAGGCGGCACCATCTCGGGAGCTTCGCGCCCCCCCTCACCCAACCCTCTCCCCCCTGAAGGGGGGGGAGAGGGCTTTTTATGGTCATGCTGCCGATACATTTTCAGCCTCTCAGAACCGGTCCTTGCGGCGGCGGATCTCGGCGAAGACGTCGGCGGGGCGACTGCCCGGTGGCAGGCCGGTGCTGATCCTCAGCGCATCGGTATCGGCACGCAGGAAAGGGTTGGTGGCCCGCTCCTCGCGGATGAGGGAGGGCACCGTGGGCAGACGCCGGGACCGCTCGGCCTCCACATCGGCGAGGCGGGTACGCAGGGCGGGGTTGCCGGGGTCCATCGTGACGGCGAACCGGAGATTGGCCAGCGTGTATTCGTGACCGCAATAGACCCGGGTGTCCTCGGGCAGATCACGCAGCCGACGCAGGCTTTCCCACATCTGCTCGGCCGTGCCCTCGAACAGCCGGCCGCAGCCGCCCGCGAACAGGGTGTCGCCGCAGAACACCGCCGTCGACTCGGGAAACCACCAGGCGACGTGGCCGCTGGTGTGGCCCGGCACCGCCATCATCCGCGCCATGGCGCATCCCAGGGCGAAGTGCTCCTCGGGCGCGAGGGCGATGTCGAGGCCACCCTCGATGCGCCGAGCATCCAGGGCGGTGCCCACCACCCGGCAGCCGGTGGCCTCCTTCAGGGCCACGGCGCCGCCGGTATGGTCGGCGTGGTGGTGGGTGATGAGGATGTGGGTCAGCGTCCAGCCCCTTTGCGCGATGGCGCGCAGGACCGGCTCTTCCTCTCCGGGATCGACCGCCGCGGTGGCGCCGGAGCTGGCGTCGTGCAGAAGGTGGACGTAGTTGTCCGACAGCGCCGGACACAGGTGGATGTCGAGTCTGGACACGCCCGGATTCTCCCTCAGCCGTTTCCCGTGGCGAGCGTAGCACCATCCGCCGCCGACACCAAATGCCCCGGTTCGTGCTACACTGCCCGCCATGTGGAACGATGTCGTCGAACTGCGGGACTTCTACGCCACCAGTCTGGGGCAGGCGGCGCGACGCATGATCCGTCGCCGCATCCGGCTCCTGTGGCCCGACGTCAGGGGGCAGCGGGTCCTGGGGCTCGGCTTCGCGACGCCCTATCTGCGGCCGTTCCGCGAGGAGGCCGAGCGGGTGCTGGCGGTCATGCCCGCCTCGCAGGGGGTGCTGCCGTGGCCCGAGGGCGAGCGCGGTCTGGTGGCCCTGGCCGACGAGACGGCGCTGCCCTTTCCCGATTGCTCGATGGACCGGGTGCTGGTGGTGCATGCCCTCGAGTCGAGCGAGCAGGTGCGGATGCTGATGCGCGAGGCGTGGCGCGTCCTTGCCGATGGTGGACAGCTATTGGTCGTGGTTCCCAACCGGCGTGGCATCTGGGCCAGGCTGGAGCGTACCCCCTTCGGCATCGGCCGGCCCTACACGGCCGATCAGCTTGGCGTCCTCCTGCGGGACGCCATGTTCACGCCGATGCGCCGGGAGACGGCCCTGTTCATGCCGCCCAGCCGCTCGCGCATGATGCTGGCCTCGGCGCCGGCCTGGGAGAAGCTCGGCGAGCGGTGGTGCCCGGCCTTTGCCGGCGTGCTGCTGATGGAGGCGGTCAAGCAGATCTACGCCGTTCCCCTGGACCGCGTCGCCGCCAGCCGCCGCCGCGCCACCCTGGTGCTGCCGCAGGGGTTCCGGCATTAGGCTTTGTCCGGATTTCTCAGACACCAACAGCCGACGCCGACATGAGGCCGTTATCGTCCAGACCAAGGACCTGCTTGTAGTCGAAGACAGGGCATTCCTTGTTGGCCACTTCTCGATGTCCATGAAAGGTTACGGAGCCGCCATAGGCCGCATTGATCACCACGCACAGAGACCGCAACGCGTTCATCTGAGGTTCCGTGAAATCACTCTTCTTTAGCCCATGACAACATATGGCGATGGTGCCTGTGTTGTGCCCCTCTTGTGCTGCCGGGATATCTTCGAGTTTGCGCCCAGGAAGAATGGTGCCAGCAAAGTCGATCAGATAATGGTAGCCTACTGTCCTGAATTTTCGTTTTTTATGCCATTCCGTTACCTCCGCAACCAGCTTGTCACCGGATAGGGCGGGATCACTGCTCGCTGTACAGTGCAGGAACACACGGTTCACTGTGCGCGTTGGCTTGTGGAATTGATCTGCTTGGAACATGATAGGACACCTATGGCAATGGATAGTCTCTCAAAAGTATGGGCACAGCACATAGATTACGTCAATATGCAAAATGATCCTTATCGTCGGTGCTGGTAATGCCCGCTCGTCCTTGGGATCCTATCGTGACGGAGCCGCAATCAAAAATATTCGTGTAACTGAGTCGGCAGCTGAAGGAACCCCGTGCCGCCGGGCGGGGTGGCGGGAGAAACGCTCAGGCGGTCGACCCGCGCCGAAGGGGGGCCGCGGCGGCAGGCCTCCACCATGTCCTCCACCAGGGCGGCGGGGCCATGGAACAGGGCCTCGACGCTGCGGTCGGAGCGATTGCGCACCCAGCCGGCCAGGCCGCGGCGGCTCGCCTCCTGCACCGTCCAGCCCCGGTACCACACGCCCTGGACGCGCCCCTCAATGCGCACGGTCACGGTCCGCATGGCCTCAGCGTCACCCAAAGGCATCCTCCTCCCCGGCGGTCAGCAGTGTCAGGAACAGGGCGGCGGCGTGGACATCGGCCCGCAGCGACTCGTGCCGGCGGGCCGCCTCCTCGTCCACGCCCCAGCGCTCGTTCTGGAAGGTTTCGTCCACCAGCGCCGCGGCGAAGGCCTCGGCGGGGCCGATCCGTCCCTCCGTCAGGGCCAACGCCACCACCAGCGAGCCGCAGGTCGCGGCCACACACTGGACCACGGTCAGATGGGGTGTATCGTACTCCTCCACCGCCACTCGCAGGGCCGCCAGCGACTCCGCCGGCTGAGGGACCGCGGTGATGGTGGTGGTGGTGCGGAGCGGAGCCGAGAATCGCGCTTCCACCCAGTCCAGCAGCGGCTGCCAGTGCTCCGCCTGACGCCGCGCCAGGTCCGGCGGGTCGGCGGTGCGGTAGCACACGAGATCGGTGCCGGCGAAGGCCATGACCTCGTCGATGATGGCACCGCGCAGCGTCGTCGTGCGGTCGATGGCGGTGCTGGCAAGCTGGGTCAGGGGCATGGTGTGGGGCGCCACCGTCTCGCCCTGCGCCCGCCACTCGGCGGCGATCGCCCGGGCCAGGGCGGGGGAGGAAACCGCCAGCAGGGCGCCGCCCGGGGTCCGCACCGGCCGCCCGTCCAGGGTGATGGCGACGCCGTCCTCTCTCGAGTCGACGCCGACATCCTTGTAGAATCGGCGGATGCGTCGCGCCAGCATCCTTACCCTCCGGTCAGACGGGCCACGGCCGCGGGCAGGTCGGCGAAGGTCGCGACCACCTGGTGGGCACCAGCGTCTTCCAGGTCACCGACTCCATGATAGCCCCAGGCGACGCCGATCCCCGCGGTCCCGGCCGCCCGGGCCATCAGCATGTCGAAGCTCGTGTCGCCGATCATCACCGTCCGATCGGCTGGGATTCCGGTATCGGCCATGGCTGCGGCCAGCATGGCGGGGTGGGGCTTGCCAGGGCCGTCGTCGGCGGTGTGGAGAGTTGTGAAACGCTCGCCAAGGCCGGTGCGGTCCAGCAGTGCCTGCAAGCCCCGCCGGGACTTGCCGGTGGCGATGCCAAGCTGGAACCCCGCGGCGCCAAGCGCCGTCAGGCACTCGACCGCACCCGGGAACAGGGGCTCGCTGTGATCGGGACGACGCCTGAGAATGGCGAACATGGCGCCATAGGTCTCGGCGACCCGCCCATGGTGCGCCGGATCGGCCCCGGGCAGCAGCGCCGCCACCGCCTCCACCAGCGACAGGCCGATGATGCGGCGCACGTCGGCCGGCGGCGGCGGCGGGTGGCCGTGCGTCTCGAAGGCCTCACTCATGGCGGCGATGATGTTGTGCTGGCTGTCCACCAGGGTGCCATCGACGTCGAACACGGCGAGTCTCGGGAGGGGGGCGGACATGATAATGGCGAATGGGCTCCCTGCTTCTCAGGACTATGCGGAGGCCTGTGGCCGTGGCGGAAATGCGAGCAACATCAGAAACGCTGTGCGCTGATCTGGAGGAGCCTCATTGAAAAGGTCTATCGCGTCTCTGGCCATATCAATCACCACCTGAACATCCCTTGCACTAAACCGGGTCGCCGGATCGTAATCAGCACTGTGCCGCCTTTTCATCAGGAACGTCACGGCGTCAGCAAAGTCCTTCATAGCGGCACTGAAGCCACCTGACGGGAGATAGGGGGCGTACTTCCGCGGTGGAGTAGACTTTGTAACAACCTCGCACAGATCGTATATCGTATCGTGGTTGACCGACCGATAGGCCAAAGCAAAAAAACTATTACTGGGTGGGACTACACCAACGAGCTGCTTTGCAAAAGCGCCTGTAATGGTATGAAAAACTGCGTAATAAGCACTGGAAATCGCCCTCCTCCGGCGGGTCTGAGACGGCGCTCCAGGACCCACTGGAGTCGCCAGTTCTGTCGCCACTCGTAGCAAATGGCCAGGGTTAATCGGCATCCTCGTCACCATCGTCTTCGTCTTCACCGCCAATCTTATACTCTACAACGGGAAATCTTTCTTCATTTCCCTCTTCGAGGGAGCGTCGCACGGTGACGAGCATGTCAAGGGCACGCCGGCCATGCATTCGTCCATCGCCGAGCTTTGTGAGGACAAGCACGACCCGAAGAACCTCGCGACCATCCATACCGATGACCGGTTCACACTCGACCCCCGCCAACCCATCCTCTCCAATCTGGCTTTGGGCGGCTTTGGTGATGATTTCCTTGAGTTCGCTCTCATTCAGCATGGGACCACCATAGATCGAAGTGGTTGGCAACGTCAGCCTTCCAATACGAAAGGTCCGGGAAACGCACCGCGTCTCCCGGACCCCTGTATTCACGACACGGACAAAGCCGGATCAGATCGCCCGCATCTTCACGTAGGAACCGGGCGCGTCATCGATTGCCTTGAGCGCACCCTCGCCGGGCACGCGGGCCGGGACGCGCTCAGGCGCCAGCTTGCTCACCCAGTCCATCCAGTCGGGCCACCACGAGCCCGGCTGCTGGGTCGCACCGGCGAACCAGGCTTCGGAACTCTTCGGCGGCTTCTTCGGGTTGACCCAGTAGTGGTACTTGTTGGCGTTCGGCGGGTTGATGACGCCGGCGATGTGCCCGGAGGCCGCCAGCACGAACCGGACCGGGCCGCCAAGAAGCTGGGTCCCCATGTAGGTGGAGGTCCACGGCGCAATGTGGTCCTCGATCGCCGACAGCATGTAGGCCGGCGCCTTGATCTTGCCGAGGTCGACCGGGACCCCGTTCATGGTCAGGGCACCCGGATCCTTCAGCTTGTTGTCCTGGTAGAAGTTGCGCAGGTAGTAGCTGTGCATCGCATAGGGCATGCGCGTCGAGTCGGAGTTCCAGTACAGAAGATCGAACGGGAACGGGTCCTTGCCCAGCAGGTAGTTGTTGACGACGAACGACCAGATCAGGTCGTTGGCGCGCAGCATGCTGAAGGTGGAGGCCATCTCGGCCCCATCCAGGTATCCGCGCTCCTGCATCTTGGCTTCGACGAGCTGGATCTGGGCCTCGTCCACGAACACGCCCAGTTCGCCGGGCTCGGAGAAGTCCATCATGCAGGTGAAGTAGGTGCCGCTCTGGATGCGGTCGTCGCCCTTGCCGGACAGAACCGCCAGCGTCGAGGCCAGCAGGGTGCCGCCAAGGCAATAGCCGAGGCCGTTGACCTGACGCTCGCCGGTGGCCTTCTCGATCTGGTCCAGGGCCTCGAACGGGCCAAGGCGCATGTAGTCTTCGAAGGTTTTGGTGGCCAGCTTCTCGTCGGGATTGATCCACGAGATCACGAACACCGTGTGGCCCTGGTCCACGCACCACTTGATCAGCGAATTCTTGGGCCGCAGATCCATGATGTAGTACTTGTTGATCCACGGCGGCACGATCATCAGCGGCCGCTTCAGCACGGTCTCGGTGGTCGGCGTGTACTGGATGAGCTGCATCAGCTCGTTCTGGAAGATGACCTTGCCCGGAGTCGAGGCGATGTTCTCGCCCGGCTTGAAGGCCTCGAGGTCGGTCATGCGGATGCGGAGCTGGCCCTTGCCGCGCTCCAGGTCGTCGAGGACGTTGTTCAGCCCCTTGACCAGGTTCTCGCCGCCGCTTTCGATGGTGGCGCGCAGGACCTCGGGGTTGGTCATGACGAAGTTGGTGGGCGCCATGGCGTCGACGAACTGGCGGGTATAGAAGTCCACCTTCTTCGCCGTCTTCTCGTCAAGGCCGTCCACGTCGTTGACCACCGACTGGATCCACCGGGCGCTCAGCAGGTAGGACTGCTTGATGTAGTCGAAGACCTCGTTCTTCTCCCACGCCTCGTCCTTGAACCGCTTGTCGGCCGCGTCGGCCTCGACCACGGGGGCCGGAGTCTCGCCGAGCAGACGCCGGGCCGTGTTCTGCCACAGGGCCAGGTAATCCTGCCACAGCGACATATGCGCATCGACCAGCTTCTGCGGATTGGCCAGCATCTTCGCTGTCATTTCCATGAAAGCGCTGCCCACGTTCATCGGATCGATGCCGTGCTTCGACCCATCCGCCTGCCGTTGCAGGAAGTCGGCGACGATGCGCTGGCTCCGCTCCGCGATGTTGGCCATCGCCTTCGACAACTCCGCAGGGTTCGGGATGTTCAACTTTCCGCCCTGTTGATCGCCCATATCTGCATCCTCTATCATCTGCCCCTGGCCTGCGAGAGCGCCCGCGGCCGTGGCCATCGTTGCATGGTTTCCGGCAAAGCTCTAGCCCCGTCGTGGGTAGCCGTATATACAAATTTTTGGAAAATGTTAAGCACCAAGGGTGGTTCATCCAGTCATGGCTCCACATTAGAATCATCTCATATGGCCGATGGTGCTTCGGGCGGCAGTCGGCGGTTGGCGGGGATCAGCGGGAATGGCGGCACGTGCACCATCGGCGGCGGCGGAACTGGCGGGTATCCTGACGCTTTGCGTGGTTCTGGCGGTAGGGGGGTGTGGCCCCGCCTTTTCGGACATGGCGGACGCGGGCGACGAGCCGCCGGTGGTGGAGAATCCCGACTCGGGAGCCGCTCCGGCCGCTGAGCCGCTCCGGCCGTTCCCCAATCTCGGCACCGTCCCCGACCGGCGTCCCACGGTGACGCCGGCCGCCCAGAGGGAGGCGATGCGCCGGGGACTGGTGGCGGACAATGCCAACGCCCGCCACAGCGACGAGGCCATGCCCGATCCGGCCCGCTCGGTGGCCAGGGGGGGGCAGACGGCGCGGGCCGAGTCACCGCCCCCTCCGCCCCCACCGCCCCCTCCGCCCCCACCGCCCCCTCCGCCCCCACCGCCACCGCCACCGGTCCTGCCGCCCGTGGCCGAGCCACCGGCCGTGGAGTCCATGGTGGAGTCGCCACCGGTGGCCATGGTGTCGACTCCGAAACGGCAACCGAAGCCAGAGATAAAGTCCAAGCCCGAGCCGAAGCGGAAACAGACGACGCAGCGCCCGCTCCCACCCGCTCCCCAGTATCTGTTCGAGGAGCCAGCTCCCTCGGACGATGAGCCCGACACCGTGGTCATCGACGGCAGGTCCGCCGCGCGGGGTCGTGGAGTCGACGTCCCGCGCACGGTCGAGTCTCCCGGGTCCCTGGCATCCCTGGCTGCTCCGTCGACCCCGGTTTCGGTCAATGAAGACGTCGAGTCGGGAGGGGACGCCGGCCAGGAAACGGCCACCGCAACGCTGGCGTTCCGCCCCGGCTCGACGACGCTGTCGGTCGGCGACCGCCGGGTTCTCCGCGACATCGCAACGGCGCGACGAAGCCGCGAGGACCGGGTCCACGTGGTGGGCCACGCGGCGCCGGAGCAGCAGATGGCGGGGGATGCGACCTCGCGGGCGATGGCCGCATTCCGGCTGTCCACCCAGCGGGCCGAGGCGGTGGCCCAGGAACTGGCGAAGCTCGGCGTGCCGCGGCAGGTCATCCAGGCCGAGGCGGTCGTCGACGCCGAGGGCGGCGGCGCCTCCTCCCAGGTCGAGATCTTCGTCGGGCCGGCTCGGGCCATTCTGGGTGAGGCCTCGCCGTGAGGATCGAGTCTCCCGCCGCCCGCCTGCGCGCCCTCCTGGAGCGGCCGGGGATTCTCACCATGCCCTGCTGCTTTGACGCCCTGTCGGCGCGGCTGGTGGAGCGGGCCGGCTTCGACCTCACCTTCATGAGCGGATTCGCCGTGGCCGCGGCGCGGCTCGGCGTTCCCGACACCGGCCTCATCTCCTATGGCGAGATGGTCGATCAGGGCCGCAACATCTGTGGCGCCGTGTCCATCCCGGTCATCGGCGACGGCGACACCGGCTATGGCAACGCCATCAACGTCCGCCGCACCGTCCGGGGCTATGCCGCCGCCGGATTCGGGGGAGTGATGATCGAGGATCAGGTGTGGCCCAAGCGCTGCGGCCATACCCGGGGAAAGCGGGTGGTGCCGTTCGCCGAGGCGGTGGCCCGGGTGCGGGCCGCCGTGGATGCCCGCGAGGAGGGGGCCGATATCGTCATCGTCGCCCGCACCGACGCCCGCGCCACCCATGACCTGGACGAGGCCATCGCCCGCGCCCGCGCCTTCGCCGAGGCCGGGGCCGACGTCACCTTCCTCGAAGCCCCCCGCAGCGAGGACGAGATGCGGGCCTACTGCGCCGCCGTACCGGGGCCGAAGATGGCCAACATGCTGGAGCAGGGCGACACGCCGCTGCTTCCCCCGGCGCGGCTTCAGGACATGGGCTACCGCATCGCCGCCTATCCGCTCACCCTGATGAGCGCGGCCATGGGCGCCATGCAGCGGGCGCTCGCCGATCTGGCCCGTGGCGCGACACCGGAGGGACTGGTGGATTTTGCCGAGATCCGCGACATCGTCGGATTCACCGCCTATTACGAGGAGGAACGGCGCTACGCGACCGGGGACTGATACGGTTTCCGGAAAGTCTCCGGACTTTCCGGAAACCCGCGCTCAATCGCCGCGCGGCCTCCGGCCTTGGCTTTCGGCGCAGTGGCGCCGGCCCGCGTTGCGGGCTCGGTTTCCAGAAAATCCACGGATTTTCTGGAAACCGTATAAGCGCGGCGGCGGGTTGCATCAGGGGCCAAAGATTGATTGACGCTGAGGCCCGCTCTGACCATGCTGAGGGGAGCAGAACTCGGACTCCGCGGGAAGCCATGGAACAGGAATTTCATCGAATCAAGCGACTGCCGCCCTACGTCTTCGCCGAAGTCAATGCGATGAAGGCGCGTGCCCGGGCGGCGGGAGAGGACATCATCGACCTCGGCATGGGCAATCCCGACCAGCCGACGCCACCCCATATCGTCGCCAAGCTGTGCGAGGCCGCGGCCGACCCGCGGGCCCATCGCTATTCGGCGTCGAAGGGCATCCCCGGCCTGCGCAAGGCCCTTGCCGCCTATTACGCGCGCCGGTTCCACGTCGACCTGGACCCCGAGACCGAGGTGGTCGCCACCCTGGGCTCCAAGGAGGGACTGGCCAACTTGGCCTCGGCCATCACCAGCCCCGGCGACGTGGTGCTGGTGCCCAACCCGAGCTATCCCATCCATGCCTTCGGCTTCATCATCGCCGACGGAGCGGTGCGCCACATCCCGGCCACCCCCGACGCCTCGTTCCTCGAGGCCCTGGAGCGGGGCGTGCGCCATTCGGTGCCAAAGCCGCTGGCGGTGATCATCAACTATCCGTCCAATCCGACGGCGCTGGTGGCCGACCTGGATTTCTATGGCCAGGTGGTGGACTTCTGCCGCCACCACAAGATCTGGATTCTCTCCGATCTGGCCTATTCGGAGATCTTCTTCGACGACAAGCCGCCGCCCTCCATCCTCCAGGTGCCGGGGGCGCGGGATATTTCGGTCGAGTTCACCTCCATGAGCAAGACCTACAGCATGCCGGGCTGGCGCATCGGCTTCGCCGCCGGCAACCGCCACCTGATCTCGGCGCTGACGCGGATCAAGTCCTACCTCGACTATGGCGCCTTCACGCCCATCCAGGTGGCGGCCACCGCCGCCCTGAACGGGCCGCAGGACTGTATCGACGACGTGCGCCGTCTCTACCGCGAGCGCCGCGACGTCCTGATCGAGGGCCTGGCCCAGGCGGGCTGGGACGTGCCCAGTCCGCCGGCCACCATGTTCGCCTGGGCGCCCATTCCCAAGGCCTTCGCCCACCTGGGCTCGGTCGAGTTCTCGAAGCTTCTGCTGCGCGAGGCCAAGGTGGCGGTGGCACCCGGCATCGGCTTCGGCGAGCACGGCGACACCCACGTCCGCATCGCCCTGGTGGAGAACAAGCATCGCCTGCGACAGGCGATCCGCAGCATCAAGTCCTTCCTCGGCGACTACGACCGGGTGCTGGGCGAGGTGGAAAAGAAACGCAAGGTAGTGCTGTGACCAAGCCTCTGAAAATCGCCGTGGCGGGACTGGGCACCGTCGGTGCCGGGACCCTGGGACTGCTCGCCGCCAACGGCGACCTGATCGCCGCGCGGTGCGGCCGGCCGATGGTCGTCACCGCCGTGGCGGCCCGCGACCGGCATCGAGACCGTGGCGTCTCCCTTGGCGAGGCGACGTGGTGGGACGACCCGGTGCGCATGGCCGCCGAGGCCGACGCCGACGTGGTGCTGGAGCTGATCGGCGGCGCCGACGGCCCGGCCAGGGCCATGTGCGAGGCGGCCTTCGCAAAGGGCCGCCACGTCGTCACCGCCAACAAGGCACTGCTCGCCCACCACGGCGCGACGCTCGCCGCCGCGGCGGAGAAGGCCGGCGTCGCCCTGGCCTACGAAGCGGCGGTGGCCGGGGGCATCCCCATCATCAAGGCCCTGCGCGAGGGGCTGGCGGGCAACCGGATCGGCCGCGTCTACGGCATCCTCAACGGCACCTGCAACTACATCCTGACCACCATGCGCGAGACCGGCCGCGATTTCGCCGACGTGCTGAATGAGGCTCAGGCGCTGGGCTACGCCGAGGCCGATCCCAGCTTCGACATCGACGGCATCGACGCCGCCCACAAGCTGACCATCCTGACCAGCCTGGCCTTCGGCACGCCGGTGGACTTCCGCGCGGTCTATGTCGAGGGCATCCGCCACATCACCGCCCTCGACATCGCCTACGCCGAGCAGCTCGGGTACCGCATCAAGCTTCTCGGCATGGCGAGCCGCACCGCCCATGGCATCGAGCAGCGGGTGCACCCGTGCATGGTGCCGCTGTCCGCCGCCATCGCCCGTGTCGACGGCGTGTTCAACGCCGTGGTCGCCGAGGGCGACTTCGTCGGCCGCTCGGTCTACGAGGGGCGGGGCGCCGGTGCCGGACCGACGGCGTCGGCGGTGGTCGCCGACCTCATGGACATCGCCAGGAACCGCATCGGTCCGCCTTTCGGGATCCCCACCGGATCGATGAGCGCCGCCCCGGTGTCGCCCATCGCCGAGCATCGTGGGGCGTTCTACGTGCGCCTGATGGTCGTCGATCGTCCCGGGGTTTTCGCCGACATCGCCGCCGCCCTCCGCGACGAGCAGGTGTCGATGGAGTCGGTTCTGCAGCGCAGCCGCAATCCCGGGGAGACGGTGCCGGTGGTCATGACCCTGCACGAGACCGGGGAAGCGGCGATGAAGCGGGCACTGGACCGGATCGGCGGGATTGGCGCGGTGGTCGAGCCGCCGAGGCTGGTCCGCATCGAGACGCTGTAGCTCCACGGGGGCTCTGGCTGGCCACCGGGGGACGGAACAGGGAGGCTGCCATGTCCGAGAGACGCGTCGTGCGTGAAACCGGGGGGGTGCGTGAAACCGGGGTCGCGCGGGGAACCGAGATCGACCGCAATCTGGCGCTGGAGGGCGTGCGGGTCACCGAGGCGGCGGCCCTGGCGGCGTCGCGGCTGATGGGGCGGGGGGATGACCGGGCAGCGGACTGTGCCGCCGTCGGCGCCGCCCGGCGGGCGCTGGACGCTCTCGCCATCCGGGGGACCGTGGTCATCGGCGAGGGCGAGCGCGACGTCGCTCCCATGCTCTACGTGGGCGAGACGGTTGGCACCGGCGACGGGCCGAAGATCGACATCGCCATCGACCCCCTGGAGGGCAACACCATCACCGCCAAGGGCGGGGCCAATGCCCTGGCCGTGATCGCCATGGCCGAGGCCGGGGGGTTCCTCAACACGCCGCCGGTGTACATGGACAAGATCATCGTCGGCCCGGGACTGCCGGAGGGCGTGGTGGACCTGGACGAGCGGCCGTGCGACAACCTGCGCAACCTGGCCCGGGCCCGCAACGCCCAGGTGGAGGACCTGCTGGTGTGCATCCTCGATCGCCCCCGCCACGAGGAACTGATCGCCCGGGTGCGCGAGGCCGGGGCCCGCATCATGCTGATCCTGGACGGCGACCTGGCCGGGGGCATCGCCACCTGCGACCCGGAAAGCGGCATCGACATCTACATCGGCCGCGGCGGCGCCTTCGAGGGCGTGCTGGCGGCGGCGGCACTGCGTTGCGTCGGCGGCCAGATGCAGGGCCGGCTCTTGTTCGCCAACGAGCAGGAGCGGGCGGCGGCCAACCGCATGGGCATTCAGGATCTGAACCGCAAGTACGGGCTGCGGGACCTGGCCCAGGGGGACCTGATGTTCGCGGCGACCGGTGTCACCGACAGCGCCACCCTGCGCGGCGTGCGGCGCTATCCCGGCGGGGCGGTGACCAGCTCCATCGTCATGCGCTCGAAGTCGGGAACGGTGCGGCACATCCAGTCGCGGCATGACTTCACCCGGAAGACTCCCGACGACATGCCCGGCGACGACATGTCCGGCGACGACATGTCCGGCCGCTGATCGTGGATACTCCCCTGCCGCCTGAGGACTTTCTCGGCGTCTCCCGGTCGCTCTCCGGGCGCCGCTGGTCGGTGGCCGGTGCCGACGACCGCACCGCCCTCGCCCTGTGTCAGCGGCTCGGGGTGCCCGATCTGGTGGGCCGCATCCTGGCCGGGCGCGGCATCGGCATCGAGGAGGCGGAGGGCTTTCTCAATCCGACGCTCCGCGACCTGCTTCCCGATCCCTCCCACCTTCTGGACATGGATCGGGCGGCGGAGCGGCTGGCGGCGGCGGTGATGGCCGGGGAGACCGTCGCCGTGTTCGGCGACTACGACGTGGACGGAGCGACCTCGACGGCGCTGATGGTGCGGTTCATCGAGGCGGTGGGCGGCCGGGCCCGCATCTATGTCCCCGATCGGCTGCTGGAGGGCTATGGGCCCAACACCGCCGCCCTGCTTCACCTGAGGGACGAGGGTGCCTCGGTGGTGGTGACGGTGGACTGCGGCGTCTCGGCCTTCGCCCCGCTGGAGGCGGCGGCCCGGCAGGGGCTCGACGTCGTGGTGGTGGACCACCACAAGGCCGAGACCCTGCTGCCGGAGGCGGTGGCGGTGGTCAACCCCAACCGCCTCGACGATGCCAGCCCGCACGGCCACATGGCGGCGGTGGGGGTGGTGTTCCTGGTGACCGTCGCGGTCAACCGCGTGCTGCGCGAGGCCGGCTGGTTCGCCCTCGGCAGCGGCCGCACCCAGCCCGATCCTCTGCAATGGCTCGACCTGGTGGCCCTTGGGACCGTATGCGACATGGTGCCGCTCAAGGGCGTCAACCGGGCGCTGGTGACCCAGGGACTCAAGGTGCTCGCCCGCCGCGGCAACGTGGGCCTCAAGGTCCTGGGCGAGGTGGTGGGCCTGCAGGAGCGCCCCGACGCCTGGCACCTCGGGTTCCTGATGGGACCGCGGGTCAACGCCGGCGGCCGGGTGGGGCGGGCCGATCTCGGGGCGAGGCTCCTGTCCACCGCCGATCCCACCGAGGCGGAGGCGCTGGCCCGGGCCCTCGACGGCTTCAACGGCGAGCGGCAGGAGATCGAGGCCGCGGTCCTGCTGGAGGCCATGGAGCAGGTGGAGGGGCGCAGCGGCGACCAGGGAGCGCTGGTGTTCGTGGTGGGGGACGGCTGGCATCCCGGGGTGCTCGGCATCGTCGCCGGCCGGCTCAAGGAGCGCTACAACCGTCCCACCTGCGTGGTCGGGGTGGACGGCGCGGTGGCCAAGGGCTCCGGCCGCTCGGTGCCGGGCATCGACCTCGGCATGGCGGTGCTGGCGGCGCGGCAGGCGGGCCTGATCGAGCACGGCGGCGGCCACGCCATGGCGGCGGGCTTCACCGTGGAGACCAGACGCCTCGCCGACTTCCGTGCCTTCCTGACCGCGCGCCTCGCGGCCCAGGTCCCGCCCGAGGGCGTGGTGCCGCCCCTGTGTCTCGACGGCGCCCTCGATGCCGGGGCGGCCAGCACCGATCTGGTGGAGATCATGCGCGGCCTCGGCCCCTTCGGCTCCGGCAACCCCGAGCCCCGCTTCGCCATCGCCAACGTGCGGGTGGTCCGGGCCGACGTGGTGGGCATGGGCCACGTGCGCTGCGTCCTGGTGGGAGCCAGCGGGCGACGGCTCAAGGCCATCGCCTTCCGTTGCGCCGACTCCGACCTGGGCCAGGCGCTGCTGACCTGCGGCGGCCGCGCCATGCACGTCGCCGGCACCCTCCGCCTCGACACCTGGCAGGGCCGCACCGACATCCAGCTCATCGTCGAGGATGCGGCCCTGTGCTGAGAGGTTGAGCCATCTCGCGATTCGCCAGGATGTGCCCGATTGCCCATTCTGATTGCTTCAAAGATGAGGCTTTGAGTTGCCAGCAACAGGCCGTACAATCGGGGATTCTCTGTGTGCCGCGCGTCGTGGCTCACGGGGTTTGGACGTTGTATGCGGCAGCACAAGGGACGCTCGGGAATGGACCTGAGTACGGAACTGTTCCGACAGGTGGCTAGCCCTGTGATGGAGTCGGGAGCCTTTTCGCGTCTGAAGCAGATAACATTCCTCGGTGTACTTTCTCCACGTTACAGAGAACTTGCGGGATTTCCGATAAAATATAAGACTCCTCTCAACACAAGCGATCAAACTCGTGCACACCATAGTTTGTCGGTCGCAGTGTTGGCGGGTCGGATTTGTGCAAATCTTCGCTTGTCGGAAACGTCCATTAGCTACGCCGTGATGTGGGGATTGCTCCACGACATCGCAACGTGGCCGCTTTCGCATACAGGGGAGGCGGGTTTCTCCCGTTCTACCGAAACCAGCGCTCGGGATCTGAGGGCCATGATGATCCGCGGCTCAAACCGCCTTTCGAAAGCGGTGTCATTGTACCCGCACATCAAGGCGTCCGCACTGGACCACGGCACATTGATCGCTCTCTACGATAGGAATGAGACCGGATTCAGTCAGGAGCTGACTGTCATTCACAAACTCATACATTCGGCTGTCACGCCTGATACGTTGGATGGCATATACCGCAGTGGCAGGGTTTTTAATATTAAAATACCAGAACCGATGGATTTCGTTGGTGCGTTTGAGCGGGACCTGATTTCTGGGGTCGTCATCGGAAGAGATTTTTATCGTCCTTTTAGGGATTTCTGGAGAGGAAAATCTGAAATCTATTCGAAATATATAAACGCACAAAGAACAATGGAGTTCGAATCGATCTGGTCTCGGACGATACAAGATGAATTTGCCAGAATCCCGCTCAGAGAGACGCTGGAACTGTCAGAGGATGATGTCGTTCGACGGGTTGTTGATTCCGTACCCGTGAAACCAAGGGGGATTCAACGTTACAAAGAACCTCTGTCATATTTTATTGCCGATACTTATAAAGGACGCAGGGAATTTAAGCCACGGTTTCCCATTGATGAATTGTCGTCCGTCTTTATTCGAAAGATCGCGAGCGGACATTTGTCAGGAGAAGCAATAGATGGAATCTATTGAAAGATGTGTAAAATCTCACCAATATGAGATATTGGAGCGGGCAAATAAATTCTCCAATAAATTGATGAAAGATGCGGAGTCTGCGATATCCGCATACCTTTTCGCCAATGGCGAACCCGCAGATGGGGTGTGTGGAGATGGGATGTGTTTTGTGGTCGTTGGGTCGGTCGGGCGACGGGAAGCTCTTGAAGCTTCCGATCTCGATTTGATTCCAGTCGCCATTGATGAACAGAGACTTGAACAATATTTGAAACATGACACCGGACTGCGCGAGGCGTTGCGCACAGAACTCAACGTAAACGTGTCCAAAGGAGAGGATCTGACCAAGGCAACGTCAGTTCAGGAACTCGTTGAAAGCGAGTCCATCGGAGGGGATAAGGATACGAGCAGCCGGTTGACCAAGCGCGTCCTCCTCCTGACGGAGAGTGCAGCGGCTGGCGGAAAACTGCCGATCAGAGATGTTCGTCGTGCACTTCTTGACGCCTATGCCAGCCAAAATCGGACAAGTGGACGGCATGTGCTTTCGCTCTGTAATGACATAGCTCGCTACTACAAGACCCTTTGTGTAGAATACAAGGCAAAGGTTGATGACAAGGATAAGGACTGGTGCACGAGAAATATAAAGCTGCGTCATAGCAGAAAGCTCTGGTATTTTTCAAATATCATGACGGTGGTGACGCTTGCCAGCGCACACCCCCATGGAGATAAATTTTTTAAAGACGCTCTTCTCGATTCGTTCGATCGTTCTCCCATGGAGCGACTCAGTGATGCTCTTTCCAATGAGCAACCCCTTGCATTGGGACAGCTCCTTGAAACTTACGCGCTGTATCTTGAATTCATGGCACATAACGATAGACGTGAAGCCCTGAAGAAGGTTGAGCACGACAGTCGTTACGACATGTCGATTAATAATCCGTTTCCAGTTATGAAGTTCAGTTCAGACATTATACATAAGGATATTATGTCGATCATCGAGGAAATGAGGCCGGCCATGCGTTCGCGAATCATGTCCTGGTTCTTGCTGTGATCGTCTCATTACGGCATCTGTTCCGAGGATGCGGCCCTGTGCTGAGATTGATCATCATCGCCGGACATTCGCTCCAAAATAGGCAATGCCTGGACGACATTGGGAAAATCAGGATACTCTCCGCCATGCGGGTTGCTGGGGACAGGGGGGAGACGACATGGTGACCGACTCTTCCGACAGGGGGATCGTCGCGGCCGAGCCGACCGGTGCCGAGCGGCGCGAGCTGATCCGGGTCGACGCCGGGACGATCATCTTCAAGGAAGGTGACGATGCCGATATCGGCTACATCGTGGACAGTGGCATCGTCGAGATCCGCAAGAAGACGGAGGAGACCGAGGTTGTCGTCGCCCGCCTCAAGGAGGGTGAACTCTTCGGTGAAATGGGACTGATCACCGGCAAGCCACGGACGGCGACGGCCTATGCCGCCGTGCCGACCGTGTTGCGTCCGCTGCCGGGGAAGGTTCTCCGGCAAGACTTGCAGCAGGTGACACCCGCCGTGCGCAAGGTCCTGGAGACGCTTTCGGCGCGGCTGTGGTTCCAGACCACGGACTGGGCGATGCGAATCTACGAGGAGGCGAAGCTCAGCCTCCTCCAGGTCATGCAGGCAAGCCCCATTCCCCTCGGTATTACCGACCTCGACGGCAGGTTCCAGGCCGGCAATGAGCTTTTCAGGCGGTTGCTCCACCAGCGGGACACGGATGATGCCTCTTCGGAGTTCCGCTTCAGCTTTGTCGACTCCAGCCTCTACCCGCGATGGCTGGACCGGGTCGCCGGTGGCGAAGCCGTCCTCAACGAGGAGGCGGAACTGCGCCTGAGGGACGGCACCGGCGCCTGGGTATCGGTGTCCATGCAGAGCCAGGAATTCGATGGCAAACCCGCGGTACTGACCTGGTTCTACGATGTTACCGCCCTCAAGGAAAAGACCGAGGCCCTGGACCAGGCCCGCCGGGATGCCGAGATGGCCAACCGGACCAAGTCGGAGTTCCTGGCCAACATGAGCCATGAAATCCGCACGCCGATGAATGCGGTCAGCGGCATGCATTACATGCTGCGCCAGACTTC
>JAMOBE010000063.1:0-21242 GCA_039908285.1 Alphaproteobacteria bacterium | reverse complement strand
TGGGGCCTCTCCCCCCCTCACCCAACCCTCTCCCCCCGGAAGAGGGGGGAGAGGGCTTTTTATGGTCGTGGTACCGATACATTTTCAGCCACTCAGGCGCCCGCCGCCTTCGCCGTCAGCCGCCGTTGCCGGTAGACGGCGATGGTGCGGTCGATGCCCTCGGTCAGGGAGACGCGGGCGCGCCAGCCCGTGGCCTCCGAGAAGGCCCGAGAGTCGCCGATGAAGTTGCGGAACTCGATGGGCGACATGCCGGCCGGCGGCTCGGTGTGGGTGATGGGCACCGCCCGGCCGGTGGCCAGTCCTACCCGCTCGACCGCCAGGTGGAAGACGTCGGCGATGGTGATGCCCTCGCCCGAGCATACGAAGAAGTGGCGGCCGTTCAGCGCCTCCCCCTTCCGCCCCGCCAGCAGGAAGGCGTCGACGATGTCGTCGATGTAGACGTAGTCGCGGATCCACCGGCCGTCGCCCATGATCGACACCGGCCGGCCGTCGAGGGCGAAGCCGATGATCTTGTTCAGCACCCCGCGGTCCGAGCTGGACGGCGACGGCCCCGGCCCATAGGCATTGCCGAGCCGCAGCGTGACCCCCCGCAGCATGCCGAGGCGGCAGTGCATCTCCAGATAGCGCTCCGCCGTCAGCTTGCCCAGGTCGTACATGGTGACGGGGGCCTCGAGGATGCTCTCGTTGGTGGGGATGGTCTCGGTCAGGCCAACCGTGGTCACGGTGCTGGCCAGCACCACCGTGGCGCGGCCGCCGGCCTCGCGCACCGCCTGGAACAGCCGCAGCGGTGTCTCGACGTTGGCCCGCAGGTCCGACAGCGGGTCGCTGTTGGCCACATAGATGCTGGTCTGCGCCGCGCAGTGGAACACGGCATCGACCCCGGCGACGGACCGCGCCCACAGCGCTCCGTCCGCAGGATCGCCGTGAATGTCCTCCACAGGGCCCAAAGCGGCGGCGAGCGGGGGCAGTTCCCGGCGCGATAGACGGACGATGCGGCAGTCCACCCCGGCCAGGGCGGCGACGATGCTGCCGCCGATGAAGCCGCCGGCTCCGGTCACCAGCACCGAGGCGCCGCGATAGGCGTCGGCGATGCTCATGCCGCTCCCACCTTGTCCGGGACCGGAACGCCGAGCCCGCGCGCCACCTCGATGAAGGTGGGGAAACCGGCGTCGCGCTCCGAGACGATCGGGTCGGTCAGCGGCCAGGGGACGGCCAGACTCGGGTCGTTCCACACGATGCCGCCCTCGCTCTCCGGTTCATAGTACCGGGTGCATTTGTAATGGACGGCGGCGGTCGGGCTCAAGACGCAAAAGCCATGGGCGAAGCCGGGCGGCATGTAGACCTGCCGTGGCTCATCGGCGTTCAGGGTGAACGACAGCCATTGGCCGAAGGTCTCCGAGTCCGGTCGCAGGTCCACGCAGACGTCGAAGATCGTCCCCTCGACCGGCCACACCAGCTGTCCCTGCGCGTGCTCCCCCGTCTGGAAGTGAAAGCCCCGCACCACGGGGCCGGTGGAGAAGGAGCGGTTGTCCTGGACGAACGTCTCCCCGACTCCGGCGTCGCGGAAATCGCGATCGTTCCAGCTTTCGTAGAAATACCCCCGCGCGTCGCCGAAGACCTTGGGCTTCAGCACCAGCAGTCCCGCAAGCCGGGTCCGGATGACGTCCATGGTCCTATGCTTCTCCCGCAACCGGTCGTCTGGCGCAGGCCTCGCGCCACAGAGTCCGGTATGCCGCCTCAATGTCCCCTACCACAAGGGCCGCGTCACAGACAGGGGAATGTTGGAGCATCGCCCGCAGGTCGCGGCGCAGGAGCGGCAGTCGCTCTCCGGACGCCAGCGCGGCGGCCTTGTCCACGTAGTCCTCGGGGCTGTCGGCCAGCAGGTCCGCGAGGCCGGCATTGGCGAGAATGGACGCCCCGGCGCGGCGCCAGGTCGCCGCTCCGACCAGGGTCACCACCGGCACTCCCATCCACAGGGGAATGAGGGTCGTCATGCCGCCCGAGTGCAGCGGCGAATCGAGCACCACGTCCACCCGCCCATAGACGTCCATGTTGGCCGCCCAGCCGCCCGGCACCCCCTCCAGCACCAGCCGATCCGTCGCCACCGACCAGCCCCGGCGCCAGGCTTCGCGGATGGCCGGATCGTCGAACAGGGGGTGCTTCACCAGAAGCCGCGCCCCCGGCACCCGGTCCAGGAGCCGCTGCCACAGGCCCATGGCGTCGGCGTCGATGCGGGCGGGATTGGTGACGGAGGCGAAGACCGGTCCCTCGCCGGGCTGGGTGACCCGGGGGGCGGACTCGGGCCAGGCCGGATCGGGACGGAACGGAGCGATGATGCGCGGCAGTCGCACCAGGGGCTCGGAAAAGTGACGCTCGGCCCCCGGCGGCGTGAGGAAGGGGTCCCCGAAGATGGCGTCGAAGGCCCCCAGTCCGGTGGTGGCGGCAAAGCCGAACAGCGTTGCCACCTGGACCGGCGCCGGCCGGCGGGCGAAGGTGAGCAGACGGTTGCCGACGGTGTGTCCGGCGCAGTCCACCAGGATATCGATGCCGTCGGCGGCGATGGTCCGCGCCAGGCCGTCGTCGTCAAGGCCCACCGTCACCCGCCAGTGATCGGCGCTGGCCTGGATGCGCGCGGTCACCTCGTCGGGCCGGCCGACGCCGGCGTAGCAGTACACCTCGACCTGCCGGCGGTCGTGGGCGGCGATCAGCGGCTCCAGGTAATGGGCCACCGCGTGCCGGCGGAAATCGGGCGACACGTAGCCGACCCGCAGGCGCCGCTCCGGGTCCGGATTGGCTGGGACGGTACGGCGTGGCGCCGCGATGCCGGCGGCATGAGTGGTACTCCAGCGCCGCGCCTCGGTCAGCATCGACGTCGGCGTGGTGTGGGGATCGCACTGCAAGGCGAACAGCAGGTTGTTGTGGGCGGCGACCATGGCCGGTCGCGCGGCAAGGGCCGAGCGGAAACAGGCCACCGCCTCGTGATGGCGCCCCTTGCGGTGCAGCAGCAGGCCGAGGTTGTTGTGGGCGTCGGCATTGTCGGCGCGGCTCGCCAGCGCCTCGCGCAGGATGGCCTCGGCGTCGTCGATTCGCCCGACCCGGGCCAGGGCGGCGCCCAGGTTGTTGACGATGCCCGGGTTGCCGGGATCGAGGGCGGCGGCGCGGCGAAAGCAGGCGATGGCTTCGTCGGTCTCGCCCAGAACCACGGCGGCGTTGCCAAGGCCGAGATGAGCGTCGGCGAAGTCGGGGTGGGCGGTGGTGACCCGCCGATAGCTGGACCGCGCGCCGACGGCATCACCGCGTTGCAGCAGCATCCGCGCCAGATTGTGGTGGGCGCCGGTATGATCGGGGTCGAGGGCCACGGCCCGCTGGACGCAGGCGATGCCGTCGTCCACCTGGGCGCAGGCTTCCAGCAGGTTGCCCATGTTCATGTGGGCCTCGGCATAGTCGGGCATTTCGGTGACCACGCGCCGATAGGCCTCCAGCGCCTCGGCCGGCGATCCAAGTTCGGTCAGGGCGAGCGCCAGGTGATAGCGCACGATGGTGGCATTGGGGATCGCGTCCAGCAGGGTCCTGTAGATGTCCACGGCCTCGGTAAAGCGTCCGGCCTGATGGCGCTCGGTGCCCAGCCGGAAGAGGTCGTCGGCGGCGGCGGCCATGGTCATGGATCAGACGCTCCCGAAGGCGCCGGTGTGGCCTGCGCACCATGCGCGCCACATCTCCCGATAGGCGGTCTCGATGTCGCCCACCACCAGTCTGGCATCGCACAGGGGAGAGGTCCGCATCATCGGCCGCAGGGTCCGTCTCAGGTCGTCGAGACGGCCTCTGTCCGCCGCCAGGGCCACGGCCTTGTCCACGTAGTCGTCATCATTGACCGCCACCAGATCGGGCAGCCCCAGATTGCCGAGAATGGAGGCTCCGAACCGTTGCCAGGGCGCGATCTCGGCCATGGTCACGACCGGGACCCCCATCCACAGGGGAATGAGGACGGTGGTGGCCCCCGACTGCATGGGCGAGTCCAGCACGACCGAGACGCGGCCGTAGACGTCCATGTTGGCCCCCCAGCCGCCGGGAGTCCCCTCCAGCGTCAGCCGGTCGCCGAGGACGGCGAAGCGCGCCTGCCACCCCTCGCGGAGGGCCGGGTCATTGAACAGGGCGTGCTTGGCGAGGATGCGCGATCCCGGCACCCGGTCGAGAATCCGCCGCCACAGGACCAGGGTGCGCTGGTCGATGCGGGCGGGATCGGCCACGCAGCCGAACACGATCCCCTGGTCGGTGCCGTCCCCCGGCGGCGCCACCTCGGGCCAGCTTTCCCGCGGCAGGAACGGGGCGAAATTGCGCGGCAGCCGCACCAGCTTTTCGCTGAAGAACGCCTCAGACCCCGGCGGGGTGATGAAGGGGTCCCCCAGCGTGTAGTCGATGGCATCAAGGCCGGTGGTGGCCGAATAGCCGAAGATGGTGGCCACCTGTACCGGGGCCGGCCGCCGAGCCATGGTCAGCAGGCGGTTGCCGCCGGTATGGCCGGCGCAGTCCACCAGGATGTCGATGCCGTCGCCGCGGATGGTGGAGGCCAGGGCGTCATCCCGCATGCCGCTGGTAAAGCGCCAGTGGTCGGCCGTAGCCCGGATGCGCTCGGTGACGGCGTCGGGCCGCGTCACCTCGGCGTAGCAGAACACCTCGACCCGGGTGCGGTCGTGGGCGCGGATCAGGGGCTCCAGGTAATAGCACACCGCATGCTCGCGGAAGTCGGGCGAGAGGTAGCCGATGCGCAGCCGCCGGTCGGGATCGGGCAGGTTGAGGTGGGGCGGAGTCTCCTGGCGCGGCGCCATGCGGGCGCACCACTGCCGTGCCGCGGCCAGCATGGACTGGGGCGTGGTGGAGGGGACGTACTGCATGGTGAACAGCAGATTGTGGTGCGCTCCCGCCATGTTCGGCGCGACGGCGAGGGCCCGGCGGAAGCTGGCCAGGGACTCGTCGTAGTCCCCCTTCTGGCGAAGGATGAGACCCAGGTTGTTGTGGGCATCGGCGCATCTGGGGTCCAGGGCGATGGCGTGGCGCAGCACGGCAAACGCCTTGTCCACCTGCCCCACCGTGCGCAGGCACGCGCCAAGATTGTTGAGCGTGGACGAATCGTCGGGCTTGAGCTCAAGGGCGCGCTCGAAGCAGGCCATGGCCTCGGCCATCCGCCCCTGCGCCTGGTGGACGTTGCCGAGCCCGAAATGGGCCTCGGCGAGACCCGGGTGCGGAATCAACAGCCGGAGATAGGTGGCCTCGGCGTCGGCGAAATGGCCGCCGATCCGCTGTAGTCGCCCAAGATTGAGGAGGATGCCGTTCTTGTCCTCCACCACCTCCGCCGCCGTGGTCAGGCAGGCGATGGCCTCCTTCAGGCTGCCGACATCCGCCAGCAGGCTGCCAAGGTTGAGATGGGCCTCGGTGAAGTCCGGCCGGGTGGCGATCACCTGACGATAGGCCGTCAGCGCCTCGGCCTTGCGGCCCATGGCGGTCAGGGCCAGGGCCATGTTGTAGCGGGCGCGGTAATGCCCGGGCTCGCGGGCCAGCGCGGCCTGATAGCTGCGCAGGGCCTCACTGGTGCGGCCGGCAAGCTGGTGCTCCACGCCGTGACGGAAAATCTCCTGCGGCGAAGCTTCGGCCTGCCTGGTCCTGGCTCTGCGTTCCTTGCGATTCATGGCGACGTCCTGGGATGATAGACGAGAGATAGATGATCATGGCGCCAGGGTACCATATTTCTTCCGGGTGAGCATATTCCGGTCGCCACGTCGCATGTGGATCACTTCGGCTTCTCGGCGACGGTCAGGCCGGGCGGCAGCACCGTCTGGGCATCGCCCCAGGCCCGGTCGAGCTGCTTCTGCGTCAGGCCGGTCACCTGGCTGAGGTCGGCGCCGTCGATGCGGGTCTCGAAAAAGACCGCTCCCGTCAGGTTGGCCTCGCCGAAGTGGGCTTTCACCAGGCTGGTGCGGACCAGCCTGGCGGCGGAGAGGTCCGCCCGCCGCAGGTCGGCCCCGGCGAGCCGGGCCGCCGTCAGGTCGGTCCGCACCAGCCTGGCTTGGCGCAGATCCGCCTGCACCAGGATGGCGGAGGCGAGACTCTGGCCGGCGAAGTCCGCCCCGACCAGGCGTGCCCGTTTTCCCTCGGTCCCACGGGAGCGAACCCAGGTGGCGTGATCCTCCAAGGTCCGTCTGATCACATCCTCCCTCTTCCCCTCGAGGGGGAGAGGGCCGGGGTGAGGGGGTGAGGCGGGTCGAAGAGTCGGTCCGGCCGGCCGTGGCGGCGCTGGTGCCGGCTTTGGCGCGGGTTTTGGCGCGGGCTTTGGTGCAGGTGGCTGGACCGGCCGTGACTCGGGAGGCTTCGGCGCCGCAGGTCTGGGAACCGGAGGGGGAGGGGGAACCGGAGGGGGAGGGGGACTCTTCTTCGGTGCGGCAGCGGCGACGGGGGGAGCGGGAAGAGTCCGACGTGGCGCCATCACCGCCCGTGTCACCGCCGCCAGCATGGCGATGTCCGGGACCGGATAGGGCAGGATTCCCTCCACCCCCAGGGACGAGGCCCGGGCGAGACGGCTCTTGTCGCGGCTGCGGGACACCAGGATCACGGGCAGGGCCGGAGCCGGGCTGGTACGGCGGTCCCGCAGACGGAGCAGGAACGCGAGGCCGGCGTCATCCTCCTCGACCATCTCCACCAGGGCCACGGCGACGGGGGCCGCCGCCAGTTCCTCGAACGCCTCGTCCGGCGTGGCGGCGGAGACGATGCTCGACACGCGCAGCCGATTGAACACGGTACGGACCCAGAACCGGAACTGGTCGTCCCGATCCATGACCAGGAGCCGCACCGTCCACCAGTCGGGCTCCCCCCGTTGCGGCGCCCCCGCCAGCCTCATCCTCTCCCCTCTCTCCCTCTCAGCAGATGCGAGGCAGCTGGTCGCCACTCAGCCAGTCGACGATGCGCCGCCCGCCGAGGGAGGTTTCCATCTGGATGAATCCGCGAGGGTCATCCACCACCTGGCCGATGACGGCCGAGTCCCGACCCAGGGGGTGCGCCCGCATGGCCTCGACCAGGCGGGCCGCGTCGTTATCCGGACAGATGGCCACCAGCCGGCCCTCGCAGGCGACATACAGCGGATCCAGTCCCAATAGCTCGCAGGCCCCGCGGACCGGCGGCTTCACCGGGATGGCCTCCTCGCGCAGCACCATGCCGATGCCCGACTGCCGGGCCAGCTCGTTCAGCGTGGTGGCGAGACCGCCCCGGGTCGGATCCCGCAGGCAATGGATGTCCGGCACCGCCGCCACCATGTCGGCCACCAGGGTGTGCAGGGGGGCTGAATCGGACTCGACCATCGTGTCGAAGACGAGCCCCTCACGCTGCGACATCACGGCGATGCCGTGATCGCCGATGGAGCCGGACACGAGAACCGCGTCACCGGGTCGGGCGCGGTCACCGGAGACGAAGACGCTGTCCGGCACCAGTCCGACCGCGGTGGTGGCGATGAAGATGCCGTCGCCCTTGCCGCGCTGGACCACCTTGGTGTCGCCGGTGACGATGGGGACGCGGGCCGCGTGCGCGGCCGCCCCCATGCTGTCGGCGATGCGCTTGAGATCGGCCAGGGGCAGTCCCTCCTCCAGGATGAAGGCGGCCGACAGGTACAGGGGCCAGCCGCCCCCCATGGCGATGTCGTTGATGGTGCCATGCACCGACAGCGAGCCGATGTCGCCGCCGGGAAAGAACAGCGGCGAGATCACGTAGCCATCGGTGGTCATCACCATGCGGCCCCCGGCCACCGGGAACGCCGCCTGGTCGTTGCCCTGGGCCAGGAAGCCGTTGTCGAAGGCGGAGATGAAGACTTCGTGAATGAGCTGAGCCATGGCGCGTCCGCCGCTGCCGTGGCTCAGGTCCACGCGACCGTGCTCGAGGTCGAGCGGGCGGGTGAACAGGGGGCGGATGGAGGGTCTCATTCAGCGGCTCCGTCGGTGCGAAAACGGTTCCATTTCCAGGGCGGCGTATCATGGTCGGAAACCGCTCGGCCGATCAATAGCCGCGGCACTCGTTGACTCTCGACGTCAGGCGGCTCATCTTGGGTACGCGGAGGACACCGACGCCGGACTATTCACGCAATGACACGTCCATCATGCATTCAATGGAACACTCCGTCTCGAATGGATATGACCATTATCATATTGATGACCTTTGGTCGAAATTAGTATCCTGTTCTCTCGGGGGGGTATCGTTTGTCTGGGCACGGTGCCGCTCGGGGTGGGTGTTGGCCCGGACGTCACGATGCAACACGGTATTTGAGGAGAGTCGATCCATGTCACGACGCATTGTCGCGCTGCTGGTCCTGTCGTTCGTCCTGATCGCCGGGAACGTTCCGTCCGTCAGGGCCGAGGAGGCTCCGGAGACCGTTCCGGGCGCCGCCACTGTCGATGCCGCCAAGGCAAAGCAGTTGTTCGATGCCGGAGCCGCCTTCATCGATCCCCGCAAGGACGCCGACTGGGAAGCGGGCCGGATCCCCGGCGCCCACCATCTTGAGCTGGGCAAGGACTTCACCAAGGAAAAGCTTGAGAAGATCGTCAAGCCGACCGCTCCCGTCGTGATCTATTGCAACGGCGTGAAGTGCATGGTGAGCCCGAACGCCATCAAGCTGGCGGTGGAGTGGGGCTGGAAGGACATCTATTTCTTCCGCACCGGCTTCCCGGCCTGGAAGGCCGCCGGCTACCCGACGGAGTGATGGAAAGGGCCTGAAAGTATCCGCGGATGGCGGGTCGGCCCGTGCCGGCCTGTCATCCGCGGTGTATTACCGGCTGCGATGACTTTTCTGGCTTCGACGACGCGCGGAAGGAGGGCGGAATGCTGCTCAAGACCCGGATCACCATCGGCGCCCTGTGCGCGGTCGGCTTCGTCGCCGCCGTGCTGGCCACCTCCGCCAAGGTACGAACCGACCAGTTGGAGCGTCTTCTCGAGGAGAGGGCGGTAACCGGGACCACGGCCCTGTGGTCCAAGGCGGTTGCCAACGCCCTGGACCAGATGGAAGCCAACACGGTGAGCGTCACCCGCAACAGCGAGGCGCAGCAGGCCCTGAAGGACGTCGATCGCGCCAAGATCAAGGACAGCATCCAGGGCTCCTACAACCGCCTCAGTTCCAACAACGTGATCTCCGGCCTGCGTATGGTGGGTCTGGACGGCGAGCTTCTGTTCGCCTCGTCGGGGGAAACGGGGGGCGCCAACGCCAGCGCCCTGGTTCGCCAGTCTCTCTCCGAACAGAAGATTTTCCGGGGCGTGGAACGGCGCAGCGACGGCCATCTGATGGCGACGGTGGCCTTCCCCGTCCTGTTTCGCGGCAAGCCCGCGGGCGTCGCGGTCTTTGAAAAGAACTTCGAGGAGACCATCGCCGCGATCAAGAAGGTCAGTGCCGCCGACGTCTTCATCGTCGGCAGCAATGGCGCGGTCGAGGGTGCCACCAACCGCGACCTCTACGATCGGCTCAAGCCCAGGCTGCCGTCGCTCGGCGGGCATTCGCTGACGACGCAGGTGGTGGGCGAACAGGCCTATTCGGTGGTGGTGATGCCGGTCAACGGCGTCAGCGGCGAGGCGCTCGCCCATCTGGTGATGGCCGGCGACCGTTCCGAAGGCTATCGGCTGGAGCGGCGCACCATCGCCCTGACGCTCGGGCTCGCCGGCCTCGGGGTGCTGCTGTCCGTCGGCGGCGTGTACTTCTATCTTGGCTTTTCATTCCGTCCGCTGCGTTCGGCGGTTTCGGCGCTGAATGCCCTGTCGGAGGGGAACCTGTCGGTGGAGGTGGCCGAGGGGTCCAAGGACGAGATCGGCGAAATCTCGGCCGCCATCAAGATCTTCAAGGAGAACGCCATCGAGGTCCGGCGCCTGTCGCACCTGCAGACCGTGGAGGCCCGCCGCAACCAGCGCAAGGTGCAGAGCGAGATGCTGGCCCTGACCACCGCCCTCGACGAGGAGGTGAACGGCGCCATACGCCTGGTGGACAAGGAGTCGTCGGCCATGCGTGATGCCGCCCACGCCATGGAGGGCGCGGTGCAGCAGGTCGGCCGCCAGTCGCAGTCGGCGGCGCAGGCGGCGGACTCGGCGACGGGAAGTGTGGACTCGGTGGCCGCCGCCGCCGAGGAACTGTCGTCCTCGGTCAAGGAAATCAGCCGCCAGATGGCAAGCTCCGTCGAGATCGCCAGCACCGCCGTCGAGGAGGCCGCCCACGTCAACGAGATGGTGCAGGGACTCTCGAAGGCTGCCGACCGCATCGGCGAGGTGGTGAAGCTGATCACGGCGATCGCCAGCCAGACCAACCTTCTGGCGCTCAACGCCACCATCGAGGCCGCCCGCGCCGGCGATGCCGGCAAGGGATTCGCCGTGGTGGCGAACGAGGTCAAGAGCCTCGCCAACCAGACCGCGCGGGCGACGGAAGAGATCGGCGACCAGGTCAACGGCATCCAGGCCGCCACCCGCGACGCCGTGGGCATGATCGAGACCATCACCCAGACCATCGGCCGCATCAACGAGATCAGCACCGGCATCGCTTCGGCGGTGGAGGAACAGAGCGCAGCCACCCAGGAGATCGCCCGGTCCGCCCACAACGCATCGGTCGGGACCCGTCAGGTCTCCGACGACGTCGGCTCGGTCTCGGAGATGGTGGTCGACACGGAACGCCGCTCCTCCGAGGTCAAGACCTCCGCGGCCCACGTGCGCGAACGGGTGGAGCAGATGCGAACCGCCGTCGACGCCATCGTCCATGCCAGCACCAATGACCGGGCGAATGCCCTGCATACCGTCAACGTGGCCGTGCGCGTCACCCGCGAGGGCACGACCCGCGACTGCCTGTTGCAGGACATCGCCATGGCCGGATCGGGGGTCATCGACCGGCCGATCGAGGGCGGGCGCGGCGCCGAGTTCGACATGGCGGTTCCGGATCTTGGGACTCTCCGTGGCCTCGTGGTGGCCATGACCGACAAGGCCACCCACGTCCGGTTCGACCTGGACGACGAGATGGTCAAGGCGCTGGAAGCCTTCATCGAGGCCCGCTCGGCCCGCTCGGCCCGGCGGACCGCGTGAGGATTTGGTGACATTGTCTTTCTTATCCGTGCTATGACGCGGCCATCATGCTGCGACTCACCGATCTGACCTATCGCATCGCTGGACGAATGCTGTTCGACCGGGCCACCGCTCACCTGCCGCAGGGGCAGCGGGTGGGGCTGGTCGGGCGCAATGGTGCTGGAAAGTCCACCCTGTTCCGCCTGATCCTGGGGGAGGTGGGGAGCGACGGCGGCGAGATTTCCGTCCGCGCCCGCGCCCGGGTGGGCCGGGTGGCCCAGGAGGTGGCGGAGGGCGACGACAGCCTGGTGGAGCGGGTGCTGGCCGCCGACCTGGAGCGGGCGGCGCTGCTGGCCGAGGAGGCGGCGACCCACGATGGCCACCGCATCGCCGAGATCCATGATCGCCTCACCGCCATCGACGCCCACTCGGCCCCGGCGCGGGCGGCGGCCATCCTGTCGGGCCTCGGCTTTTCCCTGGAAGCCCAGGGCCGGCCGGTGCGGGAGTTCTCGGGCGGCTGGCGCATGCGGGTGGCCCTGGCCTCGGCGCTGTTCGCCCGCCCGGACCTTTTGCTGCTGGACGAGCCCACCAACCACCTGGACCTGGAAGCGACCATGTGGCTCGAGGGCTACCTGGCCAGCTACCCCGGCACCCTGCTGGTCATCAGCCACGACCGCGATCTCCTGAACAAGGTGGCGGAGCGCATCCTGCACCTGGATAACGGCAAGCTGGTGTCCTATGGCGGCAACTATGACCGCTTCGAGCGCACCCGGCGGGAAAAGCTCGAACTCCTGGTCAAGGCCGGGGTCAAGCAGACCGAGCAGCGGCGACGGATCCAGGCCTTCGTCGACCGCTTCCGGGCCAAGGCCACCAAGGCCCGCCAGGCTCAGAGCCGTCTCAAGATGCTCGAGCGCATGGAGCCCATCGTCGCGGTGGTGGAGGAGCGGGCGATCTCCTTCGACTTTCCCGACCCCGAGCCACTGGCACCGCCGCTGCTGGTGCTGGAGGACGTGGTGGCCGGCTATGACGGCCGGCCGGTGCTGACGGACCTGTCCCTGCGCATCGACATGGACGATCGCATCGCCCTGCTGGGGGCCAACGGCAACGGCAAGTCGACGCTGGCCAAGCTCCTGTCCGGCCGCCTCAAACCGATGGACGGCCGGGTGGCCAAGTCGGGCAAGCTTGGGGTCGGCTATTTCGCCCAGCATCAGATGGAGGAACTCCGGCCGGGCGACACGCCCTTCCAGCACATGGCGCGGCTCCTGTCCGATCTCCCCGAATCCAGGGTGCGGGCCCATCTGGGCCGGTTCGGGTTTTCGCAGAACCACGCCGACGTCCGGGTGTCGGAGCTGTCGGGGGGAGAGAAGGCGCGGCTCCTGTTTGCCCTGATGAGCCGCGAGGCGCCCCATATCATGATTTTGGACGAGCCCACCAACCACCTGGACATCGACAGCCGCGAGGCCCTGGTGGCGGCTCTCAACGCCTATCAGGGGGCGGTGGTGCTGATCACCCACGACCCGCACCTGATCGAGCTGGCGGCGGACCGCCTGTGGCTGGTGGCCGATGGGCGATGCCATTCCTTCGACGGCGATCTCGACGACTACCGGCGCCTGCTCCTGGAGCGCTCCCGCGAGACCAGGCGCGAGGCCAGGGGGGAGGGCAGGGGGGACGCCACGGACCGGGCCACCCGTCGCGACGCCCGCCGCGCCGGCGCCGAGGCCCGCGCCCGCCTGACTCCCCTGCGCCGTGTGGCCCAGAAGGCCGAGAAGCAGGTGGAAACCCTCAACGCTCGCCGGGTGGCGCTGGACCTGCGGCTCGCCGATCCATCGCTCTATGAAGGCTCGCCCGACGCCCTGCTGGCGCTGCGAAAGGAACAGGCCGACCTGACCCGGGCCATCGCCACGGCCGAGGGCGAATGGCTCGACGCCCAGATGGCCATCGAAGAGGCGGAGGGCTGAGAGATTGCCCTGCCACTCCGCAACAGCAGTTCTAATTATGACCCGAAGAGCGATATTTCGAGGCTACCGCCCCGATCCCCGTTTGGGGCTATGCCCCAAACCCCCTTCATTTTCTATAATAGAATCAAAGGGGGTCCGGGGCATAGCCCCGGGCGGGTGTGGGCGGCAGCCCACCAATTTCACCCAAAACCCGTCATAATGAGAACTGGTGACTCCGCAAGCCACGTCTTGACAGGCGGGGGAATCGCCGTACATTCCTGCGTCTTCGCCGGAGGTCCGGCGTGAACGCCTGTTGAACACTGGCCGCATTGGACGTCGTCATGGTCGCCATCACCCTGCCCGACGGCAGCACCCGCAGCTACGCCGGACCCGTGTCCGGAGCCGACATCGCCCGCGACATCGGTCCGGGCCTGGCCAAGGCGGCCCTCGCCATCCGTCTCGACGGCACCATGAAGGACCTGGCGACGGTGATCGACGCCGACGCCAACGTGTCGATCATCACCGCCCGGGATGCCGAGGCCCTCGACCTCCTGCGCCACGACGCGGCGCACGTGATGGCCGAGGCGGTGCAGGAGCTTTACCCCGAGACCCAGGTGACCTTCGGCCCGGCGACCGAGACCGGGTTCTATTACGACTTCGCCCGCCCGACACCCTTCACGCCCGAGGATCTGGGGCGGATCGAGGAGCGGATGAAGGAGATCGTCGACCGGGACGAGGCCATCATCCGCGAGGTGTGGGACCGCGACCGCGCCGTCGCCTTCTTCCGCGACAAGGGGGAGAAGTACAAGGCCGAGTGGATCGGGCAGCTCCCGCTCGATGTGGACATCTCGATCTATCGCCAGGGGGCGTGGCTCGACCTGTGCGTCGGGCCGCACCTGCCGTCCACGGGCCGGCTCGGCAAGGCGTTCAAGCTGACCAAGCTGGCCGGGGCCTACTGGCGCGGCGACTCCCGCAACGAGATGCTGCAGCGGGTCTATGGCACCTGCTGGGCCGACGAGAAGCAGCTCAAGGCCTACCTGACCCAGATCGAGGAGGCGGAGCGCCGCGACCACCGCCGCCTGGGCCGGGAGATGAACCTGTTCCATCTCCAGGAGGAGGCCATCGGCAGCGTGTTCTGGCACCCCAACGGCTGGGTGCTCTACCGCGCCATCGAGACCTACATGCGCCGCCGCCTGGAGGCCAACGGCTACGTCGAGGTGCGGACGCCGCAACTGGTGGACCGCTCGCTGTGGGAGGCCTCGGGCCACTGGGAAAAGTTCCGCGAGAACATGTTCACCGTCGAGGTGGAGGAGGACAAGACCCTCTGCATCAAGCCGATGAACTGCCCCTGCCACGTCCAGATCTTCCGCCAGGGCATCCGCAGCTACCGCGACCTGCCGTTGCGCATGGCCGAGTTCGGCTCCTGCCACCGGTACGAGCCGTCGGGGGCGCTGCACGGGCTGATGCGGGTGCGGGCCTTCACCCAGGACGATGCCCACATCTTCTGCACCGAGGAGCAGATCACCTCGGAAACCCGGGCGTTCTGCGACTTCCTGATGAGCGTCTACCGGGACTTCGGCTTCACCGACGTGCGGGTCAAGTTCTCCGACCGGCCAAAGGTGCGCGCCGGCGAGGACGCGGTGTGGGACAAGGCGGAGAAGGCGCTGACCGACGCCACGGCCGCCGCCGGCCTCGAGACCACCCTGAACCCGGGCGAGGGCGCCTTCTACGGCCCGAAGCTCGAGTTCGTGCTGCGCGACGCCATCGGCCGCGACTGGCAGTGCGGCACCCTGCAGGTGGACTTCGTGCTGCCGGAGCGGCTCAACGCCGCCTATGTCGGCGAGGACGGCGAGAAGCACCGGCCGGTGATGCTGCACCGGGCCATCCTGGGCTCGTTCGAGCGCTTCATCGGCATCCTGATCGAAAGCTACGCCGGCCGGTTCCCGCTGTGGCTGGCCCCGGTCCAGGTGGTGGTGGCCACCATCGTCAGCGAGGCCGACGCCTACGCCCTTGAGGTGGCGGCGCTGCTGCGGGCCGCCGGCCTGCGAGTCGCGGTGGACGTGCGCAACGAGAAGATCAACCTCAAGGTCCGGGAACACAGCCTGGCCAAGGTGCCGGTCATGCTGGTGGTCGGCCGCCGCGAGGCGGAGCAGCGTCAGGTGGCGCTGCGCCGCCTGGGCGGCAGGGAACAAGAAATACTTGCGCTCGACACCGCAGCCGATACACTGAAGGGCGAAGCGGCGATGCCGGGCTGATGATGGCAATCGGTCGGCGGCGCGGCGACGTGCTCGAGATCGAGGAGGCTCCGGGGTTCACCCGGTTGCGCGCTCTCGGGGTTTTTTTGTGTTGATGACGAGGGAGAGGACGACATAGCCAGGTCACCAATGACGGCGCCGCCAACCCGCGATGGGCCGCGCGTCAACGACGAGATCGATGTACGGGACGTCCGCCTGATCGATGCGGACGGCGAGAATATCGGTGTCGTGAGTATCCGGGATGCCATGGACAAAGCCGTGGCGGCAGGCCTTGATCTTGTCGAGATCTCGCCGAATGCCGATCCGCCTGTCTGCAAGATCCTGGATTACGGGAAATTCAAGTACGAGGTCCAGAAGAAGAAGAACGAGGCCAAGAAAAAGCAGAAAGTGATCGACGTCAAGGAGGTCAAGCTGCGGCCGAACATCGACGAACATGACTACGACGTCAAGATGCGCAACATGCGCCGATTTCTTGATGACGGCGACAAGGTCAAGGTGACGCTCCGCTTCCGTGGCCGGGAGATGGCGCACCAGGATCTCGGCATGAACGTCCTGGACCGTGTGCGCGAGGAATTGTCCGACCTGGCCAAGGTGGAGCAGTTCCCCAAGATGGAGGGGCGCCAGATGATCATGGTCATGGCGCCGAAGTAGCCCCAGGCGCAGCCGAGCCCCTTCCAGGAAAATGACCCCGGAAGGGACACCCGGGTGACTTGACGGGACCGGAATGGAGAGGCGACTGCCGGGGGGCGGTCGCCCCCTTGTTGTCTGGTGTTTCACCTGGAATATCGCGTCGGCATGCCATGACAGACGATCCCCGCATTCATGCCGCCCTGGCGGCGGCAGTGAAACAGCTTGAGGCCGTCGTCAAGGAGCAGGAACGGGCCGTCGATCGCATCATCGGCTTGGTGGAGCCGCTGATGTCGGCCACCAAGCACAAGCCGGTCCTCCTGCGGCTCGAGGCGATCATCGAAGCCTGCTCGTTCCAGGACCTGACCGGACAGCGGGTCCGCAAGGTGGCCCGCCTGCTCAAGTACCTGGCCGACAAGGGAGACCTGTCCGCGGCCGGAGCCCCGCCGCCCCAGGATGACCTGCCCGGACCAACCCAGAAGGGCCTCACCCAGGAGGACGTGGACCGCCTGCTGCGCGGGGGATAGGATCGACTTTTGTCACTTCTCCCGGAAGGCCTGGGTGAAGCTCTCCGTGAGGGGGGCCATCAGGTACTGGAACAGGGTGCGCTCGCCGGTGACGATCATCACCTGGGCCGGCATTCCCTGCACCAGGTCGAGTCCCTTGAGACGCGCCAGTTCCAAGCGGGGGATCTCGGTGCGGACCACATAGTGGGCCTGGCCCGATTTCTCGTCCGCCGTGACGTCGGCGGCGACGTAGATCACCCGGCCCGCCACCTGCGGCGTGGTGCGCTGCTTGAAGGCGGTGAGGTGGACCACGGCGGGCAGGCCGACGCGCATGGCCTGGATGTCGGTCTGGTTGATGCGGCTCTCGACGATCAGCCGCGACTCGCTCGGGACGATATCGAGGATGGGCAGACCAGGTCCGATGACGCCGCCGGCGGTGAAGAAGCGCAGGTTGACCACCGTGCCGGCGATCGGCGCCACGATATCGCGCCGTTCCAGCACATCGCGCGCCGCCCGCAGCCGCTCGCCCACGTCGGCCAGCTCGGTCTGGGTCTTGCGCAGGTCCGTCGCCACCTCGTTGAGGCGGGTCGAGCGCAGGCTGTTGATCTGCAACTCCGACTCGCCGATCTTCTGGCGGGCCGCGGCGATGAGCGCCGTCTGCTCGCCGACCAGTCCCTCGAGCCTTGCCTCCTCCCGTTGCAGGGACAGAAGGCGTGGACGCCGCTCCAGGCCACCGCTCACCAGCTCCTTGGCGTCCTTCAGCTCGCTACGGGTGAGGTTGGCCTGGGTTTCCGCCGAGCGCACCTGGGCCAGGCGGCTGCGGACTTCCCCCGCGAGCTGCTCGACCCGTCGGCGCAGGATGTCGGTTTCCACCGTCAGGGAGCGGCGGCGGCCGTCGAAGATGGTGCGCTGGCCGTCCACCATGTCCCGCACAGTCGGTTCATTAATGCGGGCGAGCAGCCCCTCGGGGAAGGCGATGTCCGCCTTGTCGTCGCGCTCGGCCACCAGGCGGGACTCCAGGGCCTTCAGGGCATCGTGCTGTCCCTGGACAAGCTGCCAGTTGGACCTGGCCTGGGCGTCCTCGAGGGTCAGCAGGGGCTGGCCGGCGGTGACCACGTCGCCATCGCGGACCCGGATGTCCTTTATGATGCCGCCCTCCAGGTGCTGGACGGTCTTGCGGTTGCCCTCGACGGTCACGGTGCCGGGGGACACCGCGGCGGTGCTGAGGGGGGCCAGCGCGGCCCAGCCTCCGCCCAGTCCAAAAAAGATCGCCACCACCGCCGTCGCCGCGAGAACCAGGCCGCGCACCGGCGGTGCCGGCGGCAGTCCCATCGCTTCCAGGTCGCCGTGGCTGCCGGTGCCGATCGTCGGGGATATCGTCACTGCGGTGCTCATGCCGAACCCTCCTGCCGGACCATTGGCGAGACGACGCTGACCGGGCGCAGCACGGTCGGGCGTGCCGGGCCGCCGCGACCGAGTCTGGCCGCGACCTCGTCGGCCGGGCCGAACAGCTCCACCGTGCCGCCGCGGAGAATCAGCACCTTGTTCACCACCTCGATCATGGCGGCGCGGTGGGCGATGACCAGCACGGCGGCTCCGTCCTCGCGCATGTTGCGGATGGCCCGGGCCAGGCTGAGTTCGCCGTCGCGGTCAAGGCTTGAGTCGGGTTCGTCCAGCACCACCAGCCGGGGCCGGCCGAAGAAGGCCCGGGCCAGGGCCACCCTCTGCCGTTGTCCCCCCGACAGCACCGCTCCCCCTTCTCCCACCTCGGTGTCGTAGCCATCGGGCAGCGCCAGCACCATCTCGTGCACGTCGGCGAGCCGGGCCGCCGCCACCACGTCTTCCGGATCGGCGTCGGTCATGCGGGCGATGTTGTCGCGCACCGTGCCGGCGAACAGTTCGACCTCCTGCGGCAGGTAGCCGACGTGGCGGCCGAAGTCGGCCCTGGCCCACTGGTAGACATCGGCGCCGTCCAGCCGCACCGTGCCGGCCGTCGGCCGCCAGGTGCCGAGGATGAGACGCGCCAGGGTGGACTTGCCGGCGGCCGACGGGCCGGTGATGGCCACCGCCTCGCCGGGGGAGACCTCGAACGATACGTCGCGCAGCACGAAGCGCTTCTGGCCGGGGTGGGCGAAGCTGACCCCCTCCACCGTGACCCGCCCCGTGGGAGCCGGCAGGGCCATCGCCGCCGGACGGGGGGCCGTGGCGAAGAACTCGGTGAGACGGCGCCAGGCGCCGCGGGCGCCGACCGACTGTTTCCATGTGCCGATGGCCTGCTCCACCGGCGCCAGTCCCCGCGACATGATGATGGACCCCGCCATCATCGCCCCGCCGGTGAACTCGCCCCGGACCACCAGCCAGGCGCCGACGCCCAGCACCGCCATCTGCAGGCCCATGCGCACGAACTTGGTCACCGAGAGGATCACCGCCGACATCTCGTTGGCGTCGGACTGGAGGCGGACACTCTTCTCGTTGTCCTCGTACCAGCGGCCGGCCAGGCCATGCAGCATGCCCATGGCGTCCACCACCTCGGCATGGCGGGTGGCGGACAGGAGCCGCTGGGAGGTGCGGCGGGCGGCCATGCCGGCCTCGCCCAGGCGCTGCGTGGTGACCGCCTCGGCCAGAACCGCAAGCACCATCAGGACCACGGCGCCGACGGTGGCCAGCAGGCCGATCAGCGGATGCAGGCTGTAGACGAAGAACAGATAGACCGGCACCCAGGGGATGTCCAGCAACGCCAGGGTGGCGCCGCTTCCAATGAAATTGCGCAGACTGCCAAGGTCGCGCGCGGCCTCGGTGGCGTAGGAGCGGCGGGCCAGGGCGGCGTCGACCGCTCGGGCAAAGGCGGGTAGAGCCAGCGACCGCTCCAGCCAGATGCCGATGCGGTTCATGATCTGCGAGCGCACGGTATCCAGAATCGACGAGACCAGCAGCGCCAGCGTGGCCACCAGACTGAGGTAGATCAGGGTATCCCGGCTGCCGCTCGCCAGCACCCGATCGAACACCTGCATCATGTAGAGCGGCATGGTCAGTTGCAGCACATTGACGAACAGGCTGAGGATTGCGGCATGGACGAGAGCATGCTTGGTTCTCTTCATGACGGTGTGGAACGGGTTCTCGCGCGACTGGCTCATCTGGCTCATGCACGGATCCTCGTCGTGGGGTTCAAGGGATCGTAAGGACTTGATACGAAATAACCGCGCCAGATCGCGCTGGACACCGGTTCGTCCGCCAGGCGCGTCAAGGGGCGCGTACTCTCGGTACGCAACCCTTGACGCAACGCCGCGGGCGGGCCGGGGGACAAGCGAGATGGTGCGGTTATTTCGTATCAAGTCCCAAGGCCGTATAGCACCCCGTCCGCTCCCCCGCCTGTGACCAAGTTCGGACCTTCAGGGGGGAGAAGGCCGTTCGTCACTCCATCCTTCCACCCCTCCGCCCAGGGCCTTGAACAGGCCGACGGCGGCATCGAGGCGGGCCAGACGCAGGGTCACCAGGGTGTCCCTGGACTGCAGCAGGGTTCTCTGGGTGTCGAGCACCGTCGCATAGTCCACCAGTCCGTCGCGGTAGCGGGTCTCGGCCAGGCGGGAGGCCTCGCGGGCGCTGGCCACGGCGGCGGTCTGGGCCGCTTCCTGCTCCGCCGTCCAGCGGCTGGCGGCCAGGGCGTCCTCCACGTCGCGCAGGGCGTTGACGATCGCCTGGAGGTAGGTCTGGGTCAGTTCCTCGCGCCTGGCCTCGGCGACGGCCACGGCGCCGCGCAGCCGACCGCCGTCGAAGATCGGCGCGGTCAGGTTGGCGGCCAGGGTGTAGAGGGCGCTCGACGGCTGCAGCAGGGTGGACAGGGCGCGACTGGAATAGCCGCGCTCGCCGCTCAACTGGATGGAGGGAAACAGGGCGGCCCGGGCCTTGCCGATGTCGGCGTTGGCGGCGATCAGGTCGAACTCGGCGCGGCGGATGTCGGGGCGCCGATGAAGCAGCTCCGACGGCAGGCCGGGGGCGACCGTCGGCAGGGAGAGGGTGCCGAGCCCCGTCCCGTCCACCCGCACCGCCCCCGGCGGCACGCCGATCAGGGTGGTGAGACTGTCCATGGCCCGGGCCCTCTCCAGTTCCAGGGCGGGGATGCCGGCCTCCTGGAGGGCGACGGCGCTCCGCTGCTGGGCCACCTCCAGGCCTGAGCCGGCGCCGGCCTCGGCCCGCGTCGTCACCAGGCTCAGCACCGAACGGGCGTTGGCGAGAAGCTCCCGCGCCGCCGCCAGGCGCTCGGTCAGCGACAGCACCTGGAAATAGGTGGTGGCCACGGTGGCGGCGAGGGTGGTCGCCACGGTATCGCGGTCGAAGACGCTGGCCCGCGCCGTGGCCTGGGCGGCCTCGGCGGTGGCCTGGTTTTTTCCCCAGAAGTCCAGTTCATAGCTGGCGTCCAGCGCCGCCCGGTACGACGGGACCGACTTGTTGCCGAGGCTTATGCGGCTCGACGACAGGGATGTGCGCGAGGTGGTGGACTGCTTCAGCCGCTGGGCGTCGGCCGCCGCCGACAGGGTGGGCCACAGCCCCGCCCCGGCCACCTCGGCCTGACGCGCGGCCTGGGTGACGCGGGCGACGGCGGCCTTGAGGTCGAAATTGCCGGCGAGGGCCATGTCCTCCAGGCCGTTCAACTCGGGACTGTTGAAGGCCCGCCACCAGGTGGGGGAGGGGGCCTCGGCCGGGACGGGCGCCGGGACTGGTGCTGGCGCCGCGTTCCGCCAGGCCTCGGGCAGGAGGGAGCCCGGCAGGGTCATCTCGGGGATCATCGAACAGCCGCCGAGCGCTAGCGTGGCGGCCATAAGAGCACTTCCAAAAAGCCCTCTCCCCCCTCTTCCGGGGGG
>JAMOBE010000062.1:0-21816 GCA_039908285.1 Alphaproteobacteria bacterium | reverse complement strand
TCGGCGATCCTGCCCAGGGTCACGGCGCGCTCGCGCACGTCGCCCAGGCGCTCATAGACCGGGAGTTCCTTCTCCCGCCGGATGCGCAGCGCCTCGTCCACCTCCCCGCGGGCGGTCAGGATATCGGCGATCCTGCCCAGGGTCACGGCGCGCGCGTGCACGTCGCCCAGGCGCTCATAGACCGGGAGTTCCTTCTCCCGCCGGATGCGCAACGCCTCGTCCACCTGCCCGCGGGCGGCCAGGATGTCGGCGATCTTGCCCAGGGTCACGGCGCGCGAGCGCACGTCGCCCAGGTCGGAAAAATGGGTTTCAGCCTCCCGCAATGCCCTCTCGGCGGCGGTGAGATCGCCGGTCTGGATGAGGCGGGTGGCGTAGGTATACAACAGTTGCGCCCGCTCCTTCCGATCACCGCCGTCCCGCGCGAGGCCGAGGGCGAGGAAGCGATCCTGGTCCGCCGTCTCGCCGAGACGTTCGGCACAGTCGATCCCATACCCCAGGAGGTTGAGGTCCGGCTCCACCCCCTGGGCCTGGATCGCCGCCACCGCCGGTCTCGCCACGGCGAGGCCGGCCTGCGCGTCATTGCGGATCTTGAACAAAAAGGCCGTCGCCATGCTGGCCGCCCGAGCGATGACCGCCGCCGGGGCTGGGCCCAGCAGGGCGAGGCGGGCCGCCTCGACGGCCCGGGCGCGAGCGGCAACTTGCCGTCGTCCTCCGTCCAGGCGGTGCACAGGGGCTCGGCGATCGCCTTGGCCAGGTGGGTCTGCTCCTCGTCGGACAGGGGGGCAAACAGGGGGCGGGCCAGGGGGTTGATGGCGGACGGGGGGTCGGTGGGCGGCAGGGGATAGGTGTCCACCAGGCCCAGGCCGTGCAGTCGCTGGTGCGCCCGCTCCGGGTCGGGGACGTTGAACGCTCGACCCGCCGCCAGCAGGATCGAGCGGGGGACCGGCAGCTCGAACAGGGTCACGGCGCGAAGCTGTTTGGTCTCGTCAGCGGTCAGCATGGCGCGGAAGGCCTCCAGCGATACACGCTTGAAGAACTCCACCGCCGCACTTTCCTCAGCCGGCGCCGCGCCGGACAGGCGGTCGAGGATCGCCCGCTCCCCCCTCGCCAACCGCCACCGACCCCGGCAAAAGCTCCGTCAGGCGGCGGGTCAACTGGAGTTCGGCATGGATATCGGCATCGGTGAAGAAATCGGCGGCGTGAGTCTTCACCCGGATTTCGTGGGCCTTCAGGGTACCGAACGCGGCATGATCTCGGTGGCGGCGACATCACGAACGATTGCTTCGACTGCACTGATATCCGGCCGCATCGTATCCTCGGGTGCTGGCAGAGGGAGCGAGTTAAACAGCATTCGAGGCGTCGGCGAAAGATGTCTTCTGCGGTGGTTCGTTCTTTTCAGGCGCCGGTCTGGCTGCTGGAAGGCTCAGCGGCAGCATCGTCCGGGCGGCCAGGAGCGACGGCCAGGACGTCGGCGGATGAATAGCCGCGTCGCGTCTTCAGTGTGACCGTGATGACGGCATCTTTGTAAAAAGCGTCATTGATAACGTCGTAGTGCTCCTCCGTTATGGAACAGCGATAAAGCTCACCATCCGGGCCAGGCAGGCGGAACGACAGGTTGGGCTTGTCGAACTCTTCGGGTATTCCGATAACAGTGATAATCCGTACCGCATCGTTGCGGACCCTGGCCAGGATGGTGCGCAGGCGCGCCGATGCCTCGCGATCCAACACGTACCGCTTCGGCAGCAGACGTCCATGAATGTGAACCTCTTCGACGAGACCGTGCTGCGGCGGTATGAGGCTTTCCAGTGACTCGAGCAAATCAAGGCTTGGTGGCTCCGAGTTGGCGGTTTCCCGTTCAACCCAGGACAAAGCCTCATTGAGGCGGCCGCCAATCTCCTCGATCTGGGTATCGAATGGGCTTGGCGGAAGCTCCTTCTGGGATGGGCGGGGAGCCATGAAGGCAATTTCAAAGCTGCCAAAGGCCACACGCTGCGTCGGCAGGTCGTAGAGCTGACGAAGCAGTTTCGTCGCCCGACCTCGTCCACCGCTTTCATCGCCCGCCGTCTGCGCCAATACCTTCAATGCCTTGTAGACACCATCCACGGCTCGTTTGATGACACTGGCCGACACGGTATCCCGCCGCAGGTCACCACCAACCAGACGCGCACTGATGAGCGGTTCCAGGTGAGGGTAGAGCATCAAGCCTGGTTCCGGAAGAACCGCGGCCGGCAGACTGGTCAAGGATACGTGCCACAAGCTTTGCTTTATCGCCGAGCCGTCCACTTCGGCAACCCAGATCCAGGGCTGGTTCAACGCCTCAAGCAACGAGCGCAGCCCGGTCTTGAGTTCATTGATGATGTTTTCGCTGGTGGGGGCGATCAGGAAACGGGATCGTTCGCCGGCCTGGTCGAGTAGGTTGGCCAGGAACTTGCGGCCAGCGGAACAGAAGACGAAGACATGGGGACCGTCAAAGTCATAGAGAACCTCGACCGGTCGCAATTGATCAAGTTGAAGGCTCTCATCAGATTCGCCGTGCACTTCCCAATCGAACTGCATCATGCGCCATCCTTAAAAAGGTCTTCCCTTACGACACCCTCATAGGGCCACCATGTCACATGAGCGGAAGGACCCGACGATCGTTTCGTCATTCCATGTTTTGGCGACAAGGTACCCTTAACGATGCATTCTCCGAGGAGCTTTTTGTTCTTTCGGCGAAGATGATCGGCGCCCTTGAGGTCGGCAAACAACGAAACGCCAACCCGCAAGCATGAATCTGCGTCTTTCGCCCGGCCAAGTTCTGCCTGGCTGCGGAAATCATCTGCCGATGGAGGAATCGACCTGACTACCCTAAAGTAGACGCCATCGGCCGGCGCACAACTCGCGGGAGGACAATCATTTTGTGGCCAATCAGCGGGAAAAGGCATCAGAATCCTGCTACATCTACGATCGTCGGTGTTTATGGACCATTCGACGGGATCGGGCAACCACGATGTCGCAACCATGGTAGCCAGAGCTGCCCTTTCAAGGAAGGTTTGGTTTGCCGGAACCGCTGTTGTCGGGCTGCCACAATTCTCCCTTCGACAGGAAGGGAACAGCCACGGCATCGATATGCGCCTTCAGCGGCGGGTGTCAGGCCATGGTCAGACAAGATCATCCCCGGCGACGAGCATTTCCATCAGAACAAGATACAGGTCTTCGATGACGCGCAGGTAATCCTTGCCAATTGCGGCAATGACTTTTTCGAACTCGGCGAAATTGTATGTATGGGACATCCTGTTTCTGGCGTCGATGGCGTCCATCCACACCTGACCTTCACTCACGAGTTTCGCCGAGACGGCCCCACGGATCACGGCTCGCGGCGTTATTTGTTCGAAAACAACGCCCTGGCTTTCCAGATAGTCCTTCATGGTCTTCCAGGACAATTCCATCGTGTATTCGAACCGCTGGATGATCCCTTCCTTTTCAAGCTGCGTCAGCGGCCGTTCCGCCGCGGTCTCCATCGCCTCACGCAGCAGCAGGACGGCGCGCTTGAAGTTGTCGAAGCGATACTGCCAGCGTGGTCGTTCCGTCGCGCTCATGACTCCGCCTCGTCGTCCTGGCGGTAGTCCTTGGCGGAATAGAGATCCCGGTCGCGGTGATAGGTCTCGGCGAAGACCGCCAGCAGGCGGCTCGCTTCCGGATTGTATTCGGCCTGCTGGAGCAGGGACTTGGTGACGAAGCTCGCGAACGTCGCCGCCTCCCCCTTGCCGCGCAACGTGAAGGTCGCCGCGATTTCGTCAAGGTAGTCGTGAATCAGCTTCTGCGCCATGACGTTGAGCTGGCGCTTCACCAGATGGTTCTTGTTCCGCCAACGCCGCTGTGACTCCGTCGTGGCCATGATGGCTTTCCGCGAAAGACTAAAATAGTACGACACGACGAATGCGAGACAACGACTCTTTCGCCTCCGTTATGTCACGGCAATCAAACAAAGGACTACCACGAATACATAGCCGATCCAATTCCATTGAATTTGAGAAATTCTTTCCCCCAAGCAGATGCTTGATAAAACGCTCGTCATTCATAATAAAAAAAGCCATTAACACAGCAAAGTGAACATTGAAGTTCCGATACGTAGGGATAATTGGTTCGTTTTTCAAAACAATATAATACACAAGCGCGGCCTCATCTTCGCTTGCCTTCATGATGGTTGTTGCGTGTTTCTTGATCGAGGCCCTGATGAAATTCCTGCGCGACTCATCCACCAGCAGCTCCGTATCATAGAGCCTGGAAAGCAGGTCTACGACCGCGTCCATCAACGTGTCAAATTTATCGAGCATCAGTCGGACGATGAACCGGAGGGGGTGGAGTAACGAGCGATCTCGATGGCTTTCCTGAAAGCCTCTGCCCGTTGACGAGCCGTAGAGAACAACTCCGCGAGTTCGGCCTCCGTATAGCACTCCGCCGGATCGTCGGAAAAAAAAGCCGCGTCCCTTGGCGAAAAGAGGGGCTCCCCTGCCTGTGGTTCCCGCGCTTTCCACTCTTTCAACAGGGACTCCGGACTCGCGGCATCACCATGCTCGCGGCTCACCAGACCCAACTTGGACTCCGCCAACCTGACGACCGGCATCGACCTGAACTCTCAGTTTGTTCCTGGCCGCGATCATAGCACGAAGGGGGACCGATCGCCGCAAAAAAATGGATCGCCGAACGGGACGGGGATTACTGCCGTACCATGAATCCCAATATCTACTAGTAGACACCCCCCTTCCCGCGGAAGCGCTCGGCGTCGGCGGGGTCGAGGCGGACGCGGACGTGGGCGTGGGTGTCGTCGTCGCGGCGCTCCACCATTTCGCCGCGGCGGTAGAGCCACGACAGGGTGGCGCCGTCGTGGAGCGGGATGGACGCCTCGATGAGTTCGCGGCCCTCGGCCAGGCGCTGGTCGATGGTGGCGAGCAGGGCGGCGGCCCCCTCCCCCGTCACCGCCGAGACTGGCACCTGGTGGTCCTCGCGGGTGGCGCGGGCGGCGGTCTCCTCGTGCTGGTCTGGGCTCAGGAGGTCGATCTTGTTCAGGGCCTCGATCGGGCCGGCGGCGACCACGGCACCCAACCCCAGTTCATTCAGCACCGCCTCCACGTCCGCCTTCTGGGCGAGGGAGTCCGGGTGGGAGACGTCGCGGACATGGATGACCACGTCGGCCGCCAGCACCTCCTCGAGCGTCGCGCGGAAGGCCGCCACCAGCTCGTGGGGAAGGTCGGAGACGAACCCCACCGTGTCGGACAGGATCGCCGTGCGCCCCGAGGGCAGGCGCATGGCCCGCATGGTGGGGTCGAGGGTGGCGAACAACTGGTCCGCCGCCACCACGTGGGCGCGGGTGAGCAGGTTGAACAGGGTGGACTTGCCCGCGTTGGTATAGCCCACCAGGGCGACGATGGGATAGGGAACCCGGCGGCGCGCCCGGCGGTGCAGCTCGCGGGTGCGCTTGACCTCGTCCAGTTCGAGCTTGAGCTTGGCGATGCGATCGCCGATCAGGCGGCGGTCCACCTCGATCTGGGTCTCGCCCGGGCCGCCCATGAAGCCGAAGCCACCCCGCTGGCGCTCAAGGTGGGTCCAGCTTCGAACCAGCCGGCTGCGCTGATAGGACAGGTGGGCCAGTTCCACCTGAAGGGTGCCCTCGCGGGTGCGGGCGCGCTCGCCGAAGATTTCGAGGATCAGGGCCGTGCGGTCGATGACCTTGCATGACCAGGCACGCTCCAGGTTGCGCTGCTGGATGGGCGACAGGTGGCAGTCCATCACCACCAGGTTGATCTCGTCGGCGACGATGGCGGTGCCCAGGTCCTCGACCACGCCCCGCCCCAGGAAGGTGGCGGGACGGATGGTGGAGACCGGCACCACCTGCGCCAGGACCACGTCAAGGCTGATGGCCGCGGCCAAGCCCTTCGCCTCGTCGAGTCGCGCCTGCGGCAGACGGGGCGACACGGAGCGCCCCGCCCCGCCTTTGACGGCTGGGTGGATGACCAGAGCCCGCGGACGGGCGGGGGCGGTTTCGCTCATGCGCGCGACCCGCGGCTATTCGTCACCGCCCTCCTTGGCTCCGTCGAACAACTGGATCGGTCCGGTGGGCATGACGGTGGATATGGCATGCTTGTACACAAGCTGGGTGTGGCCGTCACGACGTAGCAGCATCGAGAAGTTGTCGAACCAGGTGACGATGCCCTGCAATTTCACGCCGTTGACGAGGAAAACCGTTACCGGGGTCTTGTTCTTGCGGATGTGATTGAGAAAGACATCCTGCACATTTTGCGATTTTTCCGACGACATTCAACCACCCCCCTTGTTTTTTTGCCTTTGGAGTCCACGGAATGCCCCACCGGACTCGTAGTCGTTACCATCAAAAGTGGGATATTGGAATCGATAGTTCGCGCATCGCCGCGGCAAAGCTGCCGCAGTCGGGAAAATGCCGCTGCGGCGGGTGGCCTTGGAACTCGCCCCCGTCGGGCGGCGCGGTGCGGACCAGCACCCGGAAGCAGCCGGCGTTACTGGCGGTCTCCATGTCGATGTCGCTGTCGCCGACGAACCAGACGTGCGGCCCCGGGTCGATGCCGGAGCCGGCCAGGGCCATCGCCACCGGCTCGGGCGCCGGCTTGTCGCGCGCGGCGTCAAGGGCTCCGACGATGCGGCCGAAATAGCGCGACCAGCCCAGGTGCTCGGCCTCGGCGCGCAGGTGCTCGCCGATCTTGTTGCTGACCACGCCCATGTAGAGACCGGAGTCGTGGAGCGCCTTCAGCATCTCCCCCGCTCCCGGCAGCACCCGCAGCATGCCGATGTGGGTGGCGGCGAAGCTTGCGTAGAACACGTCGCGGGCCTCCTCCCAGCGGTCACCGAAGGTCTGGGGGAAGGAATCGCGCATGGAGGGGCCGAGACGGGCCCTGAACTCCTCGAAGCTCCACTCAGGGTGGCCCATGGCGCGGAAGGTGGCGTTGAGGGCGCCGTGGATGCACGGCCAGGTGTCGACCAGGGTGTTGTCCCAGTCGAACAGCACCGCTCTCGGCAAAGATGGATGGTCGCTCACCAGGATGCCGCTCCATCGGCCAGGGCGACCAGGTAGGCCTGTCGCAGCTTGCGGGTCATGGGGCCGGGAGCCCCCTTCCCCACCGTCTTGCCGTCGATGCGCACCACGGGAAGCACGAACGAGGTGGTGCTGGTGATGAACGCCTCCGGCGCCGCCTTGGCCTCGACGACGGTGAAGGGACGCTCCACCAGCCGCATCCCGTGGCCGCGCACCAGCCCGAGCACCGCCTTGCGGGTGATGCCGTTGAGGATGGCCCAGTCCTCCTGGCGGGTGACGATGTCGCCGCCGGGGGTGACGATCCAGGCGTTGGACGAGGTTCCCTCGGTGACGTGTCCGCTGGAGTCCACCAGCCAGGCCTCGAACGCCCCGGACTCTCTGGCAAACTGCTTGCCCAGAACGTTGGGAAGCAGGCCGACGGACTTGATATCGCAGCGTTTCCAGCGCAGATCGGGCGTCGTCACGACGCTGACGCCGCGCTCGAACACCTCGTCGCCGGGAAGCGTCTGGCGCCGCGAGGTGACGACCAGGGAACTGCGGATGGGGGTGCCGGGAAAGGCATGGTCGCGCCGCGCCACACCCCGGGTGACCTGGATGTAGACGATGCCGTCGCCGATGCCGTTGCGGCGCACCACCTCGCGCAGCACGATCTTCAGGGCGGAGCGCTCCATCGGCCAATCGATCCGGAGCGCCTTCAGCGAACGGCCGAGACGGTCGAGATGAGGGCCAAGGTCGATGGGCCGACCACCCTTCAGGGCGATCAGCTCATACACCCCGTCGGCAAGCTGGAAGCCGCGGTCCTCGATATGGACCCTGGCCTCCCCATGGGGCACATAGAGCCCGTTCACATAGGCAATCCGGTGCATGGCGTCAGAAATACTCCAATCGGACCGAAAACATCTTTTCGACCTGTTTGACGGCCGCGGCCGCGGCGAACAGCACCACCCGGTCCTTCGCCTGCACCACGGTGGTGCCTCGCGGGGTGATGACCTTGCCGTCCCGCACGATGGCGCCGAGAATGACCCCATTGGGCAGCTTGATTTCCTTGAGCGGCCGCCCCACCAGGCTGGAGGTCTCCATGGCGACGGCCTCGATCAGCTCGCCGAATCCCTCGTGGAGGGTATGGACGGCATGGATGCGGCCACGACGGACGTGCTGAAGGATCTTGGACACGGTGATGCCGCGCGGGTTGACCACCACGTCCACGCCGAGCGTGCTGACCAGGGTGTTGTAGGTGGTCTTGTTCAGCAGGGTGATGGCCCGCTTGCAGCCGTAGCGCTTGGCGAGAAGCGACGACAGGATGTTGGTCTCGTCGTCGTTGGTGACCGACACCACCGTCTCCACCTGCCCCACCCCCGCCTCGTCGAGAATCTCCGGGTCGAGGACGTCGCCGTGCAGGACCACCGTGCGGTGCAGGGTCTTGGCGACGAACTCGGCGCGAGCCTTGTCGGCTTCGACGGCCTTGACCGCGACCTCGGGATACTCGGCCTCGAGCTGCTGGGCCAGGAACAGGCCGATGTTGCCGCCGCCGAAGATCAGGACCCGCCGCGCCTCCGACTCCTCGTGGCCGAAGGCTGCCATGGCCCGGTCCGCCTGCTCGGTGTCGACGACGAAGTAGACCTCGTCGCCCGGCAGCATCTGGTCGTCGGGCTCGGGAACCATGGCCCTGTCCTCGCGGACGATGCCGACGATGACGATGTGGAGATCGGGAAACAGGATGGTCAGCTGCCGCAGCGGCGCATGGACCAGCGGCGTGTTCTGGGTACAGCGCACGCCGATCAGCCGCACCTTGTCGTTGACCATGGGGATGACGTCGATCGCCCCCGGCACCTGGAGGCGGCGGGTCACCGCCCGCGCCACCTCGATCTCCGGCGAGATGATGACGTCGATGGGCATGTTGTCGCGGCTGAACAGGTTGGCCCAGATGGGCTGCAGGTAGCTCTGGTGGCGGACGCGGGCGATCTTGGTCGGCACCTCGAACAGCGAGTGGGCCACCTGGCAGGCCACCATGTTGACCTCGTCCATGTGGGTGACGGCGATCAGCATGTCGGCGTCCTCGGCGCCCGCCTGCTCCAGGACGTTGGGGTGGGAGGCGTAGCCCACCATGGCCTGGACGTCGAGCGAGTCGCTGATGGTGCGAATGAGGTCCGCCCGCTGGTCGATCACGGTGACGTCGTTGTTCTCCCCCGCGAGATAACGGGCGATGTTGAACCCCACCTGGCCGGCACCGCAGATAATCACCTTCATGAAGCAGACTCCGGATACCGCTCAGCTTTTGGACTTGTCGTCGGTGACGACGCCGAGCGATTTCAGCTTGCGGTGCAGGGCGGACCGCTCCATCCCCACGAACGCCGCGGTCTTCGACACGTTGCCGCCAAAGCGGTTGACCTGGGCCAGCAGATACTCCCGCTCGAAGACCTCGCGGGCCTCGCGCAGCGACAGGGTCATGATGTCACTGGCACCATTGTCCCAGCGCAGGACCGCCGGCGTGATGGCCCCGATCTCGGGCGGCAGCATGTCCGTGTGCACGGGCTCCCGCGGCTCTCCCGGAGCCATGATCAGGATCCAGTCCATCACGTTGCGCAACTGGCGGACATTGCCGGGCCAATCGTAGGCCTGCAGGGCGGCGATGGCGTCCCCGGCCAGCGGCCGCGGCGCCAGGCCGGCGACCTGGGCGCCCTTCTCCATGAAGAAGGCGGCGAGCTTCGGGATGTCGTCCCGCCGGTCGCGCAGGGGCGGCACCTTGACCGGCACGACATTCAGCCTATAGAAGAAATCCTCGCGGAAACGCCCGGCAAGGATTTCCGCTTGCAGATCGCGATTGCTGCTGGCGATGACGCGCACGTCGACCGAGACCCGGGTCCGCCCGCCGACACGCTCGAACGTCTGCTCCTGGAGGGCGCGGACGATCTTGCCCTGGGTGGCGAGCGGCATGTCGGCCACCTCGTCCAGCAGCAGCGTGCCGCCGTGGGCCTGCTCGAAGGTGCCGGTCTTGCGGGGGGAGTCGTGGCCCTCCTCCCCCTCCTCGGTGCCGAACAGTTCGGCCTCCATGCGGTCGGGATGCATGGCGGCGCAGTTGACGACGACGAAGGGGCCGGCGGCGCGGCGCGAGCGCATGTGGATGAGCCGCGCCACCACTTCCTTGCCCGATCCCGGCGGTCCGGCGATCAGCACCCGTGAGCCGGTGGGGGCGACGCGGTCGATGGCCTGGCGGACCATGGCGATGGCATTCGATCCTCCCACCAGTTCGGTCTGGTGCCCGGCGCGGAGCTTCAGTTCCTCGTTCTCGCGCCGGAGCTTGGCGGCCTCGATGGCGCGGTTGACCAGCAGGATGAGGCGATCGGCCTTGAACGGCTTCTCGATGAAGTCGTAGGCGCCCTTCTGGATGGCGTTGACGGCGGTTTCGATGTTGCCGTGGCCGCTGATCATCACGACAGGCACCAGGGGGTGGTCGCGCTTCACCACCTCGAGGATCTGGAGCCCATCCATGCGGCTGCCCTGCAGCCAGATGTCCTGGATCACCAGACTCGGGCGCCTGGCCTGGATGGCGTGCAGGGCACCATCGGCGTCGGCGGCCTCGCGGGTTTCAAAGCCCTCATCCTCGAGGATGCCGGCAATCAGCATCCGGATGTCCGCTTCGTCGTCGACAATCAGGATGTCATGAGCCATGGATCGCCACCGACTCCCCGTTAACGGACCCGCCCGCCGTTACCGCCAGGCCCCCCCCTTCGGCGGGGAAGACCAGACCGATCCGGGCACCGCCACTCTCGCCGTCGTCGAGGGTGAGGCCGCCCCCATGGTCTTCCATGATTTTCTTCACGATGGCAAGACCCAACCCGGTCCCCTTGACCCGGGTCGTCACGTAGGGCTCGGTCAGGCGGTCGCGGTTGTCGATGGGAAGCCCCTTTCCGTTGTCCTCGACGAAGATCCCGACATGACCCTGGTCACGCGCCACCGTCACCCGGATGAGCCCTTTCGGCGGCGGCGGCTGGTCGTCGAGGGGCGGAGGCCGGCCGTGGATGGCCTCCACCGCGTTCTTGATCAGGTTGGTGAGGGCCTGCCCCACCTGCCGGGCGTCGCAGAGCTGGTACACCGCATCATCGGGCAGCACCGCCTCGAACGCAATGTCGAGAAAGGCCGTCCGCTGCAGGGTCAGCGCCCGCGACACCAGATCCCGCAGGTCCTCGTTCAGCAGCACCGGTGCCGGCATGCGGGCGAACTCCGAGAACTCGTCCACCATGCGCCGGATGTCGTCCACCTGGCGGACGATGGTGTCGGTGCAGGCGGTGAAGGTGTCGGCGTCGGTGCTGATCTGCTTGAGATACTTGCGCTTCAGCCGCTCGGCGGAAAGCTGGATCGGGGTCAGGGGGTTCTTGATCTCGTGGGCGATGCGCCGCGCCACGTCGGCCCACGCCGCCTTGCGCTGGGCGGATTGCAGTTCGGTGATGTCGTCGAAGGTCAGGACATAGCCGATGACCTCTGTCTGCAACCGCTCGGCGGCGATGCGGACCAGGAACGTCCGCACCCGCCCCTCACGCACGAACTGAAATTCGCGCTGCAACAGCTTGTCCGGACGCGCTTGTACGATCTCGAGGATCTCGCCAAGCTCCGGCCACACCGCAACCAGAGGGCGGCCGAGATGCTCAGGCAGGGCGCACTCCAGCAGGATCGAGGCCGACGGGTTCGGCAGGTGGATGTTCATCCGCTCGTCCATGCCGATGACGCCCGCCGACACGCCGGCCAGGACGGTCTCGGTGAAGCGCCGCCGCTCGTCCAACTCGCGGTTGGCCTCCATCAGGTCGTGCTGCTGCTCGGCGAGCTTGGCGGTCATGCGATTGAACGAGCGTGTCAGCGAGCCCAGCTCATCCCCCCGCGGCCGCTCGTGCACCCGCACCCCGAGGTCGCCCTTGCGCACCTTCTCGGCGGCGTCGATCAGGGCCATGATCGGCCGGGCGAGACGGGTGGCGAGGCTGAGGCCGAACCACACGGCGGCGAACAGCAAAAGCAGCGCCACGACGATGAAGATCAGCGAGAAGGTGATCTGCAGGTCGGAGCGGCGGCCCTCCAGCATCTGGTACTGGGACACGGCGGTCTTGGTGCGCTGGGTATGGCCGATGACCCGGGCGTCGACGAAGCGCCCGGCGTAGAGATAGGTGTCGAACGGCCCCTCCAGCTTGACCAGGGCGCGGACCCGGTCGTCGGTGTCGCTGGTCAGCACCGCCACCTCGCCGGCGTTCGCCTGGTCGAGCGCCCAGAACGGCACCTGCTCGAAGTGCAGGGACAAGGTGTAGCCGGCGCGGGCCAGCACCCGGCCGCCGGCGTTGAACACGACGGCCTCCGTCAGGTCCCGGGTCATGGCCTGGCCGGCCAGGAAGCGGTTGAGGGCGAGGGTGGAGGTGCCGATGCCGGCGTTCGATGCGGCGATGTCGGCCGCCATGGCCCGGACGTCGCCGGAAATGGCCTGCTTGTGCTCGGCGAGATAGGCCTCGGCGACCGCCAGGGACTCGTCGAGGGCGGTGCGGACCCGGGTGCTGAACCAGGCCTCGAGGCCGATGTTGAAGAACAGGATCGAGAACACCGCCACCAGGATGGCCGGCGCCGCCGTCACCACGCTGAACAGCACGACGAAGCGCACATGCAGCCGTGACCCGGCCCCGCCCCGGCGGCGCTCGGCCCATACCGCCGCCACGCGACGGGCCACCAGCACCGCTAGCAACAGGAGCAGGATCAGATCGACGTTGAGGAGGACGAGAACGGCGGTCGGCGACAGGTCGGCCGGACCGGAGCGGGTCAGCGCCGCGATGGTGCCGAGCCCCGAAACCAGCGCGGCCAGCATCAGCAGCATCGCCAGCTTGCGGGACAGCCGACCGCGGCGCGCCCAGAACGACAGCCGGGTCAGGACGTGGCGCACCCTCGGATGCTGGGACGGCGGCATGGGCACCCTATTTCACCCCCCGGATCACCTGGATATCCAGATCGCGGATCTTCTTGCGGAGCGTGTTGCGGTTGAGGCCCAGCACCTGCGCCGCCCGGATCTGGTTGCCGCGGGTGGCCTCGAGGGTGAGGGCGATCAGCGGCCGCTCCACCTCGCGCACCACCCGGTCATAGAGGCCGGAGGCCGGCAGGTCATCGGCATGGGCGGAGAAATACTCCCGCAGGTGACGCTCCAGCATGGCGCTCATGCCCTCGGCACTGGTCCCGGCGTGGGGCGAGGCCTCGGGCGCGCCCGTGCCGCCGCTCATCTCCCCTTCGATCGCCTCGACGCCGATGGTCTCCTGGGCGTACAGGGCGGCGAGCCGGCGGACCAGGTTCTCCAGTTCCCGCACGTTGCCCGGCCAGCGATGGCCCTTCATCCGCTCCATGGCCCCGGCGTCGAGGGTCTTCGACGGAAGACCCTCCCGGACGGCGATGGCCAGGAAATGGTTGACCAGTTCGGGGATATCCTCGGTGCGCTCACGCAGAGGAGGCAGGCGGATCGGTACCACGTTCAGCCGATAGAACAGGTCCTCGCGGAACAACCCCTGGCGGATCAGCAGACCAAGGTCGCGGTGGGTGGCGGCGACGATGCGGACATTGGCGCGAATCGGCGTCCGCCCGCCCACGGTGGTGAACTCGCCCTCCTGAAGCACCCGCAACAGCCGCGTCTGGGCCTCGGGCGGCATGTCGCCGATCTCATCCAGGAACAGGGTGCCCCCCTCGGCCTGCTCGAAGCGCCCGGCGGCGCGGGACAGGGCGCCGGTGAAGGCGCCCTTCTCGTGGCCGAACAGCTCGCTCTCGATGAGGTCGCGGGGAATGGCCGCCATGTTGATGGCGACGAAGGGGCCGTTGCGGCGTCGGCCATAGTCGTGCAGCGCCCGCGCCACCAGTTCCTTGCCGGTACCCGACTCGCCGTTGATCATCACGGTAAGGTCGGTGTTCATCAGCCGCGCCAGGGTGCGGTAGATCTCCTGCATGGCCGCCGAGCGCCCGATCAGCGGCAGAGTCTCCTCGCGTTCGGCGGGGTGGGGGCTGGCCGCCGCCGCATGAGGCATGGACAGGGCCCGACGCACCACGGCCACCAGTTCCCGGAGGTCGAACGGCTTCGGCAGATACTCGAAGGCGCCGCGCTCGGTGGCCTTGACCGCGGTCAGGAGGGTGGTCTGGGCGCTCATGACGATGATCCGCAGCTCAGGCCGGAGCTTCCTCATGCGGGGCAGAAGGTCGAGACCGTTCTCGTCGGGCATCACCACGTCGGTGATCACCAGGTCGCCGTCTCCCTGCGACACCCAGCGCCACAGGGTCGCGGCATTGCCGGTGGTGCGCACCTCGTAGCCCTCCCGGCCCAGGGCCTGCGTCAGGACGGTGCGGATGCCGCGATCATCGTCGGCGATCAGGATGGTGGATGGGGTCATGGCGACTGGTCCGCACTGTCCGAGGTTGCGACCGGCAGCATGACGCGAAAGACGGTGCGGCCGGGCTGGCTGTCGAATTCGATGAGGCCGCCGTGGTCACTGACCATCTTCGCCACCAGCGCCAGGCCAAGGCCGGTGCCGGTGGGTCGGGTGGTGACGAAGGGATCGAACAGGTGCGGCCACAGGTCGGAGGGGATGCCGGAGCCGTTGTCCTGGATGCTCACCGCCAGGGGAAGGTTGAGGCGGGTGTTGCTGGCCGGAACCGCCACCCGGACTCCATGCTGGTAGGCGGTGGAGAGGATGATCTCTCCCCGGCCGGCGGGGACCGCCTCGGCGGCGTTCTTGACCAGGTTGAGAAACACCTGGACCAGCTGGTCGCGATTGCCGAGCACCGGCGGCAGCGAGGGGTCGTAGACCTCCACAAACCGCAGTCCCTGGGCGAACCCGTTCTCGGCGACGCGGCGGACGTGCTCCAGCACCCGGTGGATGTTGACGGCGCCCCGTTCCAGCGGCCGCTGCGAGAACACGTCCATCCGGTTGACCAGGGCGACGATGCGGTCGGCCTCGTCGCAGATCAGCTGGGTCAGGATGCGGTCGTCCGGCGCGGCGTTCTGCTCCAGGAGCTGGGCGGCGCCGCGAATCCCCGACAGCGGATTCTTGACCTCGTGGGCCAGCATGGCGGCCATGGCCGTCATCGAGCGGGCGGCGGTGCGGTGGGTGAACTGCTGGCCCATCTTGAGGGCGATGGAGTGCTCGTGCAGCCCGACCACCACCCAGCCCGGCACCTCCACCAGGGGGGTCACCTGGATGGTGACGACGCGGTTGCCGGTGCGCGGCGTGTCGAGGGTCACCCCGTGCTCCGCCACCCCCGCTCCGTCGGCGAGGGCCTGGTGGATCAGGTGGATCATCGGGCTGTCGGGGGGGATGAAGTCGCCGAGCGGCCGGTCGCAGAGATGACTGCGGCTCGAGTCGAACAACTGCTCGGCGGCGGTGTTGACCTGGCGTATCGCCCCCTCCCCGTCCACCACCAGGATCGCCGTGGCGATGGCGTTGAGGACCAGACCGGCGTCCACCACCGGCGGTGCCGCAGGTCCAGAAGAGCGCCCGGTCGCGGTCATGCGGCGATCCCCTCGGGCTTATCAAAGCCGGGCGTTTCGTAGAACACCTCGATCAGGTGGCGCACGACGGTGGCCTGGGTGGCGACATTGATGGCGGAGCGGAACGTTCCGGCTTCGGGATGGTCGCCGGCGTACCAGGCCAGGTGGCGACGCATGGCCGGCAGCCCGGCCGCTTCGCCCCGGCGGGTCAGCACCCCGTCCAGGTGCTCGAGCACGATGTCCCGCTGGACCGGACGGGGAGGCTCGGGCCGCCGCTCGCCGGTGCGCAGGAAGTGGGCCACCTGGCCCGGCAGCCAGGGCCGGCCCAGCGCCGCCCGACCGATCATGACTCCGTCCACCCCCGAGACCGCCAGCATGTCCCTCGCGTCGTCCACCGACGCCACGTCGCCGTTGCCGATCACCGGGATGCCCACCGCCTCCTTCACCCGGCGCAGGAAGGCCCAGTCGGCCCGGCCGCCATAGAACTGCTGGCGGGTGCGTCCGTGCACCGTCACCATCGCCGCGCCGCAGCGCTCGGCGATGCGGGCCAGGCGCGGGGCGTTGCGATCGGTCTCGTCCCAGCCGGTGCGCATCTTCACCGTCACCGGGACGGCGACGGCCGCCACCACGGCGGCGATGATCCGCTCGGCCAGGGCCTCGTCGCGCATCAGCGCCGCACCGGCCCGGCCACCCACCACCTTCTTGACCGGACAACCCATGTTGATGTCGATGACGGCGGCCCCACGCTCCTCGGCGACGCGGGCGGCGTCCGCCATCACCGTGGGCTCGCCGCCGGCGAGCTGAACCGCGACGGGGCAGTCCTCGCCCCCGGCATCCGGCTCCATCATGATCATGTCCAGGGTACGGCGATGGCCCTGACGGACCGCCTTGCCGGCGACCATTTCCGTCACCACCATCCCGGCCCCGAGCCGCGCCACCAGCCGGCGGAACGTCCGATCGGTGACGCCCGACATGGGAGCGAGGATCACCGGCTCCCGCAGAACCATCGGCCCGAGGCGTATGCTCATGGTGTGATGTTCTCCAACAGGACTGCATAATAAATAGGCAGCCCTGGGAAACGCAATCGAATTGCGGCACCGGAGAGACAGGAAACTAATGCACGAGGACGTCGGTGACGAACTTGACCCCGGGATAGGCCAGGGTCAGGAGCAGATAGGCCAGCAGCACCAGTCGAGCCGCCGCCCGGCCGCGCATGCCCACCAGGCGGTTGGCGACCAGCAGCAGGCCGATCACCGCGAACGCCATCAGCGACAGCAGGGTCTTGTGGTCGACCCGCAGCAGCACGCCGGTCTCCAGGTACTGGAGCGCCATGCCGCTGGCCAGCCCCAGGCCCAGCACGGACTCGCACGCCAGCAGCAGACGGCCGGACAGCCGCTCGCTGTCGGCGATGGACGGCAGGAGGCGGGTCAGGACGCCCTGCCTCTTCCGGTTCTTGAGCGCCCGTTCCTGCAGGAACGCGGCCAGGGCCGCCACCGCGGCGATGGTCAGAAGCCCATAGGTGGTAACCGACACCAGGATGTGGAACTGCACCCACGCCGCCGGAGCGTCGGCGGTCAGGGGATGGCCCGGCGCCGTCTGCCAGATGGTGGCGATGAGACCGAGCCCCGCGAGGTAGGGCACCAGCAGCGGCGTGAGTCGCCACCCCTGCGCGGTGACGGCGGCCAGGCCGGCGAACAGGACCATGCTGACGGCGACGCTGACCCAGAGAGCGATGGACAGGCTGGTCTGCCAGCTTCCCGCGAGCAGGAGCGCGCTCAACGCCACCGGACCCGCCACGGCAGCGGCCAACGCCAATCCGTAGACGGCATCACGCCCACCCTCCCGCCGCAGAGTCACCAGTGCGGCGGGAACCATGGCGGCCAGGGCCGCGAGATCGTAGATCACTGCGTTTGCCATACCGACTCCATATCAGCCCGGTTCCCCGGCTCTTGGCAAGTCCCGTGTCGCGGACTACGTTGACGCTCGGTTCAGAGAAAAGCGAAAAACGCGACGATGAGCAAGTGCCTGGCGCTGGTGGTGGCCGCGGGCCGCGGCCGGCGGTTCGGTGGCGAGACCCCGAAGCAGTATCTCGACCTTGGCGGGCGCCCGGTGCTGCGCCACTCCCTGGCCACCCTCGCCGCCCACCCGGACATCGGCGCGGTGCGCGCCGTGATCCATCCCGACGACCGCGGCCTCTATGACGCGGCGGCGCAGGGATTGGCCCTGCTGGAGCCGGTGGCCGGCGGACCGGGCCGTCAGGACTCGGTCCGTTTCGGGCTGGAGAGCCTGGCCGCCGACGGCATCGCCCCCGAGCTGGTGCTGATCCACGACGGCGCCCGCCCCTTCGTCGACTCGGGCACCATCGGACGAGTCGTCGCCGCCCTGGCCGAGTCGCCGGGAGCCATCGCCGCCGTTCCCGTCACCGACACGATTAAACGGGCCGGCGGACCGGAAGAACTCCCGCCGCGAATCGACGCCACCGTCGACCGCGCCGGCCTGTGGCGCGCCCAGACGCCCCAGGGGTTTCGCTATCCCGACATCCTCGCCGCCCACCGGGCCGCTGCCGCCCTGGACCTCACCGACGACGCCGCCGTCGCCGAGCGGGCCGGTCTCCCCGTCACCCTGGTCATGGGCACCGAGGACAACGTCAAGATCACCACCATCGCCGACCTGCGCCGCGCCGCGCGCCGCTTCGACCTGCCGGCCGAGACCCGGGTCGGCAGCGGCTTCGACGTTCATCGTTTCGGCCCCGGAACGGCCGTGACGCTGTGCGGAGTCCTCGTCCCCCATGGCCATGGACTGGAGGGCCACTCCGACGCCGACGTGGCGCTGCACGCGGTCACCGACGCCCTGCTCGGCGCCATCGCCGCCGGCGACATCGGCCATCACTTCCCCCCGTCCGAGTCGCGCTGGCGGGGGGCGGCGTCGGAGATCTTCGTGCGCCACGCCGCCTCCCTGGTCCGGGGACTGGGGGGGGAAGTCGTCGCGGTGGACCTCACCCTCATCTGCGAGCGGCCGAAGGTGGGTCCCCACCGCGGCGCCATGATCGCCCGGCTGGCCGGGATCCTCGAGATCGCGCCCGAGCGCGTCAGCGTCAAGGCAACCACCACCGAGGGCCTGGGCTTCACCGGCCGCGGCGAGGGCATCGCCGCCCAGGCCACCGCGACCGTCCGGATGGTTTCCAGGTAAGGGCACTTCCAGATAGCCCTCTCCCCCCTCTTCCGGGGGGAGAGGGAGTGTTATCGGAAGTGCCTGCAATCTCAACTCACTGCGCCGTTTCGTTGCCGATCCACTCGAGGAAGGCGGGATTGCCGGCGGCGATCGGCATCGCCACCACGCAGGGGCAGGCGTAGCTGTGCAGCTCGCGCACCCGGGCCACCACCCGCTCCACCAGCTCGGTTCGGGTCTTGACGAGGAGGGCCACCTCGCCGCCCTCCTCGAGTCGTCCCTGCCACCAGTACACCGACGTGATATCGCCGAGCACGTTGGCGCAGGCGGCCAGACGCGCCTCCACCAGCGCCCGGCCGAGGGCCAGCGCCTCGTCGCGGGTCCCGGCGGTCATGTAGACAAGGCTATAGTTCATGGACTCGCTCCCGGTCCTTGCTTACTGTCGTAACTGTATACCCCAGGCTCATAGCATGTCGTCGGATCGAATTGCCCGAGCGGACCACCTCCCCCGTCCGACCGCCGCCCAGCGGCGGTGGCTCCTGCGCGGCCTCGGTCAGCCGGGTGGCAAGCTGCCGCTGTTCGACGGCAACGGCCGACGCATCGACGAGCGCACCGTGCGCGCCTGCCTGGAGCACGGCTGGGCCGAGCCCTGGTTCGCCAATCCCCTCAAGCCGGACTGGCTGGTCTGCCGCCTGACACCGCGCGGAAGGGAGGCTCTCGGCTAGCCGAGATGCCGGGCGAGCACCTCCGCCGCCTCGTCGATGCCGCTGGGCGTGGCCGGCACGGGAGCGGGCTGGGCCAGCAGGGACGCGAGGGCGGCGCCGATATCACCACTGCGGAGTGTCGCGCCGTCGACCGCCAGCGCCCGGGTGTGGCGCTTCAGCCAGTCGCCGAGGTGCGGCTCCTCCGGCCAGTCGTCCCGCCGCGCATAGAGCACCGGCAGCCCGAGACAGCCGGCCTCGGCGAAGGTGCCGTAGCCGGGCTTGGTCACCAGGAGATCGCTCGAGCGCAAAAGGTCGGCGAAGGGCAGCGGCAGCGACGCCGTCGTCACCACGTCGGGGCGGACCGGCTCATCCGCCCGACCGGACATCCACATCCAGCCGGGATGGCGGGGCCACGCCTCCGTGTTCAGGCCCGGGTCGATGCCGCCAAAGGCCAGGAGGCCGATGCGGGTCCCCTCCCCGACCCCCAGCAGCCGTTCCAGGTCCCGCCGGCGGTCGCGGCCGAGACGGGCCACCGGCCCGATATCGCGCCGGTTGGCGAATCCCGGCATGGGCATGGCCGGCAGCGGGCGCAGGAACACGAGGGCACTGGCGTAGGCCTCCTCCATCTGGCCGAGAATCCGCCCGGCCTCGGGGCGGTGGCCGCAATAGTGGCGGTAGATTCCGGCCCAGTTGAGCGAGCAGAAGGCCACCGCCGGGATCCGCGCCCGGGCTGCCGCCGCCAGGGTGACGTGGGACACGTTGGCCAGAATCAGGTCGGGAGCGGCGGCGGCAAGCCGCTTCGCCTCGACGGCGACGATGCTCTCCCAGTCCTCGTGCAGGCGCCGATAGCCGGTGGCGCTGGCCTCGACGTCCACCTCGGTGGCGGAGGTCATCACCATCCCGAAATCCCGACCGTGGTCGACATGCGCGAAGGGACCGTCGTAGCGGTCGGCAAGCCAGCCATGGGGGACCCGCGTCTCGATGGTGAGACGCACCCCCGGCACCAGGGCTCGCAGCCGATTGACCACGGGGGCCGTCATCGCCGCATGCCCATAGCCATGGGACGAAAGGGCCACGTATAGATGAGGGGTGTCGGAGGTCGTCGCCATATATCCCTGCGCCCGAAGGCAGCCTTGTGCTGCTGAACTTTCGTTGATAGAGTGCCCCTACCATAGTTGTGACTGTCATTGAAGGGTGGAGACGGCGGGTTATGAATCAGCTTACCCCCATGAGCGAGCAGCGGGCTCTGGCCCACCACAACGGCGGCCAGGAAGCACAGGAGCAGGTGTTCGTCACCGTCTATGTGCAGAATCAGCTTTTCGGCATTCCCATCGGCCGGGTCCAGGACATCCTGATTCCCGAGAATGTCGCTCACATTCCACTGGCCCCGGCGGAAGTGGCCGGGGCCATCAACCTGCGTGGTCGCATCGTCACCGTGGTGGATGTGCGGACCCGTCTCGGCCTGCCGCCGCTCGAGGGCGACAAGGCGCAGCGGATGTGCGTGACGGTCGAGCAGGGCAACGAACTCTACAGCCTGATGGTGGACTCGGTGGGCGAGGTCAAGAGCCTGCGCATCGACAAGATCGAAAGCAACCCGTCCACCCTCAATCCGCGCTGGCGCACCATTTCCACCGGCGTGGTCCGGCTCGAAGGCGAGCTGATGGTGATCTGCGAGGTCGACTCCCTGCTGGGCTTCAGCCAGTAGCGGTCCCCGCTGACCGGGCGGTGGCTGGAGTGAAGGAGTGAAGACGACTCTGCGCCCGGGGTCCCTGGTCTACGTCATGGGGCCGTCCGGCGCCGGGAAGGATTCCCTGCTGCGCCATGCGCGCGCCTCGCTGGAGGGTAACCGGCCGGTCGTCTTCGCTCACCGCTACATCACCCGCCCGCTCCACCCGGGTGAGAACCACGTCGCCCTGACCCACCACGAGTTCGCCCTGCGCCGTCGTCACGACTGCTTCGCCCTGCACTGGCGCAGCCACGGCAACGAGTACGGGGTGGGACGGGAAATCGACGGCTGGATGGCCGCTGGCCTCACCGTGGTCGTCAACGGCTCCCGCGCCTATTTTCCCGAAGCCCTCAAACGCTACCCGGATCTCCTGCCGGTCCTGGTGACGGTGGATGCCGCCGTCCTCCGACAGCGGATGGTCGACCGGGGCCGTGAAACCGGTACCGAGATCGAACGCCGCCTGGCGAGTGCCACGGCGTTCGAGTGCGGCCACCCCCGTCTGCACATCATCGACAACACCGGAGCGCTGGACCTGGCGGGCACCCGGTTCCGCGAGATCATCCTGTCCGAGGGCAATCGGGTGAAGGAGTGAACGTCTTGAAGAGTGAAAACGGACTGGCAACAGATACTCCCTCTCCCCCTCGAGGGGGAGAGGGCCGGGGTGAGGGGGTGGGGCAAGCGGCAC
>JAMOBE010000061.1:0-21984 GCA_039908285.1 Alphaproteobacteria bacterium | reverse complement strand
ATGGTGCCGGTTGCCCCCCCCCCTCACCCCGGCCCTCTCCCCCCCAAGGGGGAGAGGGAGTCTATGGTTCCGGGGGCTTCGGCACTTTTTATGGTTGCGAACCGTGACCATCCGCCTCCTGTACCTGGTCAGTCATCCGATCCAGTATCAGGCGCCGCTGTTGCGCCGCATCGCCGCCGAGCCGGGGATCGCGCTCCGGGTGCTGTTCGCGTGGGCGCCGGAGGAGGGGGGCTATCACGATCCGGGGTTTGGGCGCACCGTGGCGTGGGACGTGCCGCTGCGGGAGGGCTACGCCAATGCCCTGCTGAGCGAGACGGATCTGGAGCGGGAGCTGCGGGAGTGCGATGTCGTCTGGCTGCATGGCTGGCAGACCCGCCTGTTCCGCCGGGTGCTGGACCGGGCGGCGGCGCTCGGGCGGCCGGTGCTGATGCGCGGCGAGAACACCGACGAGGCCATGCCCGACGGCGCCGGTCCGAAGGGATGGCTGAAGCGCCTCTACCTTCAGCGCATTTTCCGCCGCTGCACGGGGTTTCTCTGCATCGGCAGCGCCAACCGGCGGTATTACCTGGGGCGTGGCATCGCGCCGGAGCGGCTGTTTTCCATGCCCTATGCCATCGACAACGCCTTCTTCGCCGAGCGGGCCGCCCGATGCGACCGCGAGGCGGTGCGAGGCGCCCTCGGCCTGCCGCCGGGGCGTCCGGTGGTGCTCTATGCCGGCAAGCTGATGCCGCGCAAGCACCCCCATACCCTGCTGGCCGCCTGGCGCGCGGCGTCCTGGCCGGACGGCGGGCGGCCGGTGCTGGCCTATGTGGGCGATGGAGAGATGCGCCGGAACCTGGAGTCAGAGGCCGGAGAGGACGTCCACTTCCTCGGCTTTCGCAATCAGAGCGAACTGCCCGGCATCTACGCCATGGCCGACGTGTTCGTGCTGGCCTCGGAGCGGGAGCCGTGGGGCCTCGCCATCAACGAGGCCATGGCCTGCGGCACGGCGGTGGTGGCCAGCGACCGCTGCGGCGCCACCGCCGACCTGGTGGACGAGTCGGTGGGCGCGGTGGTGCCGGCCGGCGACGTCCAGGCCCTGGCGGCGGCGCTGGTCCGGGTGACGGCCGACGCCGACGCCCTGGGCAGGGCGGCCAGGCGGCGCGTCGAGACATGGGGCTTCGAGGCCGACATGGCGGGGCTCAGCGAAGCGTTGACGGTGGTGACCCGATGACGACGGCTCCCCGCGCCCTGCGGATCCTGATGGTGGGGGAGGCCATCGCCGCCTCGCGCACGCCGCAGCGCCTGAAGGCCATGCTGACGCTGGGCCACGACGCCCGGCTGATCCCCACCACCCCGCCCGGCCATAGCTACGAGACCCGCCCGAGCCTTCTCGATCGCATCCGCTATCGCCTGCGGGTTCCCCCGGACCTGGCCGGGGCCAACGTGGCTCTGCGACAGGTAGCGGAGGTGGAGGGGAACTGGGACGTGGTGTGGCTCGACAACGCCCGCACCATCCGCCGCTCCACCCTGGAGGCGGTACGGGCGGCCTCGCCCGGCTGCCGGCTGGTGTGGTACTGCGAGGACGACATGATGAACCCCCGCCACCGCACCCGCTGGATCGAGGGCTGCCTCGACCTGTTCGACGTGTGGTCCACCACCAAGTCGTACAACACCCGGCCCGAGGAGCTGCCGTCGCTGGGCGTCCGGCGGACCTTGAGAGTGGACAACGCCTATGACCCGGACCTCCACCGGCCGCTGCCGGTGAGCGACGAGGAGAGGGCGCGCTTTGGCGCCGACGTCGCCTTCGTCGGCACCTTCGAGCGCCCCCGCGCCGACAGCATGGTCCGCCTGGCCGAGGCCGGCATCGCCTGTCGGGTGTGGGGGAACGGCTGGGGAGCCCTCAAAGACCGCCATCCGCTGCTGGTCATCGAGGACCGGCCGGTCTATGGCGACGACTATGCCCGGGCCATCGCCGCGAGCCGCATCAACCTGTGCTTCCTGCGCCGGTTCAATCGCGACCTCCAGACCTGCCGTTCGATGGAGATCCCGGCCTGCGGCGGCTTCATGATGCACGAGCGCAACGACGAGATCGCCGCCCTGTTCACCGAGGACCGGGAAGCGGCCTTCTTCGGCTCCGACGATGAACTGGTCAGCCAGTGTCGCCGCTGGCTCGCCGACGACGAGGGGCGCCGGCGGGTGGCGCTCGATGGCCGGACCCGCGTGCAGACCGACGATCACACCCACCGCGCCCAGGTGTCCCGCATCCTGGCCGCCGCCATGGAGACAGCGGCATGAAGGTTCTGGTCAACGCCATCTCGGCCAAGCGTGGCGGCATCGTCACCTACACCGGCAACCTGATGCGGGCCTTCGCCGAGCACGACGTGGACGCCCTGTTCGCCGTGCCCGAGGACTTCCCCGCTCCCCAGGGAGCGCGAATCCTGCGGGTGAAGGCGAGCGGCTACAGCCCCCTGCGGCGCTTCGCCTGGGAGCAGACCTTCTGGCACCACACGGTGGCGCAGTATCGGCCCGACGTGCTGTTCTCCTCCGCCAACTTCAGCCTGCTGCACAGCCCGGTGCCGCAGGTGCTGCTGATGCGGGAGGGCGGGCTGTTCGATCCCACCTATCTGGTCAACTTCGCGCCTGAGCAGGGCGTCGCCGCCGCCCTCCAGCGGGACTGGCGGCGGCGGCTGATGCTGCTGTCGGCCCAACGCGCCCACCACATCGTCACGCCGAGCCGGGCCATGCGCGACATGCTGCTGGCCTGGTCGCCCGGGCTTGCCGCCCGGACCTCGGTGAACTCCTACGGCACGCTGGGGGACGCCTTCACCCCCGCCGAGCGGCCGCGCCAGTGGGCCGAGGACGGGGTTCTGCGGCTGCTGTACGTCTCGGTCTACTACCCGCACAAGTGCCCGGGCCTCCTGTGCCGGGCGGTCGAGGACCTGAACGACCGCGGCATTCCGGTTCACGCCACCATCACCATGGAGCTGAAGGAGATCGAGGCCACCCGGGGTGGCGCCCACGACGCCATCCTGGTGCGCCGGGCCGCCGAGCGGGGGTTCCTGACCCTGGGCCGCACGCCCTATCGCGAACTGCCCCAGCTCTATCGCAGCCACGACCTGTTCATGTTCCCGGCCATCGCCGAGACCTTCGGCCACCCCATGGCCGAGGCCCTGAGCTGCGGCATGCCGGTGGTGGCCATCGACACCCCCATCAACCGCGAGGTCTGCGGCGACGCCGCGTCCTACTTCCCGCCGTTCTCGGTCAGCGCCCTGTGCGACCGCATCACCGAACTGCACACCACGCCGGAGCTGCGCGGCCAGCTGGCCGGGCGGGCGCGGGGACGGGTGCTGTCCAACTTCCTGTGGGACGACCACGTGGTCCGCCTGCTCGACACCTTCCAGAAATTGAAGGCCGGGGTAAGGATCTGACCCCAGATGACCGCTCTCGCCGTCGCCCTGTGGGAAGTTCTGGCCTGCGTCGGCTATGGCGCGGCGATTCTCGTGGTGACGGGGGTGGCGCCGCGGCTCTCCCCAGCCGAGCGGGTGACCTTCGCCTTCACGCTGGGCCTTGGGGTGGTGGGGTGGCTGGTGTTCATCCTGGGCGTCACCGGGCTGCTGCAGCCGATGTGGCTCGCCGGTGTCCTGGGGATGGGAGCCGTGGCGAGTCTGCTGCTGAAAGGGATCGCCATCACCCTACTCCCTCTCCCCCTCGAGGGGGAGAGGGCCGGGGTGAGGGGGTGGGGCAAACGGCACCAGCTCGGGAATTTCAGCTCCCCCCGCCCCCAACCCTCTCCCCCCGAAGAGGGGGGGAGAGGGCTTATTGGGAGTGTCTTCACCGCGCTGCTGCTGTTTGGAGTCGCGCTGGCGGCCGGGTTCGACCTGGCCGAGGGCGTGTCGCCGCCGGCCGACGCCGACACCCTGGCCTATCACTTCGCGAGCCCAAAGGAGTGGCTGGCCGTCGGCCGACTGGTGTTCGTGCCGCGGGCGGTGGACGGTGCGGTGCCGCTCCTGCTGCAGGCCACCAACGTTCCCGCCCTTGGTCTTGGTGGCGAGCGGGCGCTGACCCTGTGGGTCATGCTGTCGGGGTGGGCCGCGGTGGCCCTGACCTATGTGGTCGGGCGCCGCTTCCTGCCGCCGGCGTGGGCGGCGGCGGTGGCGCTGGTGTTCATGACCATTCCGGCCATGGCCTTCGCCGCCGGTTCCGGCCAGGTGGAGCCGCGTCTCGCCCTGTTCGCCACGGTGGCGCTGGTCGCCCTGGCCGACGCCAGGAAGAGCGACCATATCGGCTTCGCGGTGATCGCCGGCCTCGCCGTCGGCTTCTATGTGGGAGCCAAGTACCTGGGGCTGCTGTTCGCCGTGCCGGTGGGGCTGGCGCTGGTATTTCAGCGACGATGGCTCGCCCATGGAGTCGCCTTCTCGGCGGCGGTGGTGGCAGCCGGAGCCCAATGGTACTGGTGGAACTGGGTCAACGTCGGCGACCCGGTGTTCCCGATGCTGTTCCAGCACTTCGGCAGTTCCTACTGGTCGCCCGAGCAGGCGGCCATCTTCCGCGACACCTATCTGCGCGTCGAGTCTCCCCTGCCGCGCACTCTGTGGCAGTTCCTGGCCTATCCGGTCCACGCCACCGTCGGCGGCCTGGAAGCCATCGAGGCGACCCGCACCGGTTTCGGGCCATTCCTGCTGCTGCTGCTGCCGTTCTCCGCCTTCGGCCTGTGGCAGGCCCGCCGGCGGATCGTGTCCCATCCGCTGGCGCCGATGGCCCTGGCGGTGCTGGGGTTTTACGCCCTGTGGTTCTTCGTCGGGCCGTCGCAGCGACTGCGGCATCTTCTGCCGCTGCTGCCGGTGGCGCTGATCGCCGCCACCCTGGCGGCGCGGCGCTGGGCGGGAGCGGCTCACATCCTGCCGCTCGCCGCCACCTTCGCCGTCACCATTCCGCTTCAGCTTGGCGGCCAGGCGCTGTTCACCCTCTCCTACATCCGCCACGTCGTCAGCGGCGAGACCCGCGAGGCCTTCCACGCCCGCGCCGTCACCCACTCGGCGGTGGTGCCGTGGATCAACGCCAACCTGACCCCGGCGGACCGCCTGCTGCTGCTGGAGCGCCAGCTGGTGTACCTGATCGAGGTGCCCACGTTCTTCGCCCTCAACGCCACCCAGGTGGAGGTGGGCACCGGCGAGGACGATCGGGACACCGCCCTGTTCCTCGAGCAGCTTCGGCGGCGGCGCATCACCCACATCCTGTCGGTGATGGACGAGGGCAGCCGCGGCGGCCTCCCCTACCTGACCCACGCCCTGATCCGGGCCGGCTGCGCCAAGGTCCGGCGGGTGTTCGAGATCGAGACCATGCAGAGCCGCACCCTGCCGGGACTATCGGCACGGAAAATCCGCCTGATGGTGGTGGGGGTCCACTTCGACGCCTGCCCAGCCGAGCGGACACTGCGATGACGGACCTGGTGCGCATGGGCCTTTGGTTGTGGATCGGTATCGTGCTAGGTCTATACGCCGCTCAGTTCGAGACCTACCTGGTCCCGATCCTGACGGTTCTCGGGCTGCGCTGACGGCGAAAGGGGCGGGACGTGCGAAGTCTTTCGGTGATCATTCCCTGCTACAACGAGGCTGCGACCCTCGAGGCTCTGGTTAACCGCGTGCTGGGCGCGGACACGCGAGGACTGGAGCTTGAGGTGGTGATCGTGGACGATGCCTCCCGCGACGGCTCGGAGGGCGTCGCCCGGTCCATCGCCGAACGGGACCCAAGGGTCCGCGTGGTGAGCCACCCCGTCAACCGCGGCAAGGGGGCGGCGCTACGCAGCGGCTTCGCGGCGGCCGGGGGCGACGTGGTGCTGATCCAGGATGCCGACCTGGAATACGACCCGGCCGAGTACCCGAAGCTCCTGAAGCCGATCCTCGACGGCCATGCCGACGTGGTCTATGGCTCGCGGTTCCGGGGGGGCGAGTCGGTGCGGGTGCTGTACTTCTGGCACACCGTCGCCAACATGGGGCTGACGTTCATGTCCAACATGCTGACGGACCTGAACCTCACCGACATGGAGACCTGCTACAAGGTGTTCCGCCGCGAGACCCTGGCCCGGATCGAGCTGAAGGAGGACCGTTTCGGCTTCGAGCCCGAAATCACCGCCCGCCTGGCCCGCCTGCGCCCCCGCCCCCGCATCTATGAGATCGGCATCACCTACTTCGGCCGCACCTACGAGGAAGGCAAGAAGATCGGCTGGAAGGACGCCGTGCGCGCCGTCTACTGCATCGTCCGCTACAACCTGCTTCCGTAGGGGGCTCTTGACGAGCGGCCCGGCTTGGGGCACTCTGAGGAGGCAGCCGGGGAGCGCTGTCAACGCTCCCCGGCGCCTCCTAGCCTCGGACCAAAGTGAGACGGATGAATATCCGCCACGCCTTCAGCCGGAGCAGGAGGAGGAACGATGCCTTCAACATCGTAACTCTCCTTTTGGTTAGCCGGCCGGGCCCATTCCCGGTCGGCGACCGCAATCTATCACAGCCGCGACTTTTTCAACCGGTTTTGGCGGATCTTGACGAGCGGCCCGGCTTGGGGCACTCTGAGGAGGCAGCCGGGGAGCGCTGCCCGCGCTCCCCGGCGCCTCCTAGCTTCGGACCAAAGTGAGACGGATGAGAACCCGCCACGCCTTCAGCCGGAGCAGGAGGAGGAACGATGCTTTCACCATCGTGACTCTCCTTGCAGTTAGCCGGCCGGGCCTATTCCCGGCCGGCGGCCGCAATCTATCACAGCCGCGGCTTTTTCAACCGGTTTTGGCGGCCCTTGACGAGCGGCCCGGCTTGGGCCATTCTGAGGAGGCAGCCGGGGAGCGCTTGTAACGCCCCCCGACGCCTCCTAGCTTCGGACCAAAGTGAGACGGATGAGAATCCGCCACGCCTTCAGCCGGAGCAGGAGGAGGAACGATGCTCTCAACATCGTGACTCTCCTTTTGGTTTGCCGGCCGGGCCGATTCCCGGTCGGCAACCGCAATCTATCACAGCTGCGACTTTTTCAACCGGTTTTGGCAGATCTTGACGAGCGGCCCGGACTGGGCCATTCTGAGGGGGCAGCCGAGGGAGCGTTCCCGCGCTCCCCCGACGCCTCCTAGCCTCGGACCAAAGTGAGACGGATGAATATCCGCCACGCCTTCAGCCGGAGCAGGAGGAGGAACGATGCTTTTACCATCGTGACTCTCCTTTCTGGTTTGCCGGCCGGGCCTATTCCCGGCCGGCGGCCGCAATCTGGATCACTCCCCGTCTCTCCGCAACCTATATCCGGCGTTGATCGGATCGGCGACGTGTACACTCCCTCATGTGCGGCATAGCCGGTAGCACCAGCGCCGAACCCTCCGTTCTCGCGGCCATGCGGGAGCGGCTGGCCCACCGTGGGCCGGACGGAGAGGGGCTGTGGCGGGACGCGGAGACGGGTGTCGGGCTGGTTCACCGGCGGCTGGCGGTCATCGACCTCAGCCCGGGTGGGGCTCAACCCATGGTGTCGTCCTGTGGGCGCTTCGTCATCGCTTTCAACGGGGAGATCTATAACTACCGGGAGTTGCGGGCCGACCTGGAGGCCGTCGGCGAGACCTTCCACTCCACCAGCGACACCGAGGTCCTGCTGATCCTGCTGCGGCGGGAGGGGGTGGCGGCCCTCCCTCGGATCGGTGGCATGTTCGCCTTCGCCCTGTGGGACCGGGAGCGGCGCGAGATGCTGCTGGCCCGCGATCGTCTCGGCATCAAGCCGCTGGTGTACGCGGCGCTGCCCGACGGCGGCCTGGCCTTCGCGTCCGAGATCCACGCCCTGCGCGCCCATCCCGGCATCGACCTCGGCATCGACGCCGAGGCCCTGTCCCAGTACCTGGCCTGCCTTTATGTGCCGGCCCCGCGCACCATCCACGCCGGCATGGCCAAGCTGCCGCCGGGGTGCCTCCTGCGCTGGCGGGCCGGCCAGGGGGTCGCGGTCGCTCCCTACTGGCGGCCCGCCTATACCGGCGACCGGCATCCCTCGGTGGACGAGGCGGTGGAGGAGATCCTGCCGCTGGTGCGCCGGGCGGTGGTGGAGCAGATGGTGTCCGACGTGCCGGTGGGCTGCTTCCTGTCGGGGGGCATCGACAGCTCGACCATCGCCGCCGCCATGGCCGCCGAGGCGCGGCGGATCGGCGCGCCGCCGGTGCGCACCTTCACCATGACCTTCGACACCGCCGCCTATGACGAGCGGGAGCCGGCCCGGGCGGTGGCCGAGCACATCGGCAGCCTCCACACCGAACTGCCCGCCAGCCCGAGCCTCGCCGGCCTGCTGCCCACCCTGGTGGAGCGCTTCGGCGAGCCGTTCGGCAATCCGACGGCGCTGCTGATCGACGATCTGTCCCGCAAGGCCCGCGAGCACGTCACCGTGGCCCTGGTGGGCGACGGCGGCGACGAGGTATTCGCCGGCTATCCCCGCTATGAGGGTGGCCTGCTGGCCCGCCGCTATCGCCAGGCCGTGCCGGGGTGGCTGCGGCGGGGGGTGATCGCGCCGCTGACCGGCCTGATCCCCGAGAGCAGCGGCGGTCGCCACTCCCTGCGCCGCGCCCGCGAGTTCCTGGCCGGGGCCAATCGCCCCGATCCCGACATGTACGCCGGCTGGGTCGAGTACTTCACCCCCGAGGAGCGGCGTGATCTGCTGGGCCTTTCCGCGCCGCCGTCGAGCCCCATCGCCGACCTGTATCGCTCGGCGCCGTCGGCCGATCCCCTGGACGCCATGCAGCAGACCGACCTGGTCTCGTTCCTGCCCGGCAACCTGCTGGCCTATGGCGATGCCATGAGTATGGACCACGCCCTGGAGCTTCGCCTGCCCCTGATCGACCATCGCCTGATCGAGGCGGTGGGCCGCATCGCCCCGATGGTGCGCTTCGCCGCCGGCAAGAAGACCCTGCTGAAGGCGGTGGCGCGGCGGCTGCTGCCGGCCGCCATCGTCGATCGGCCCAAGGTGGGCTTCAACCCGCCCATGGGCCTGTGGCTCAAGGGCGACCTGGCCCCCCTGGTGCGCGAGCGCCTCACGGCCGAGCGCATGGCGGCGCTGGGCCTGGTCTGGGAGCCGGTGGCGCGCCTTCTCGCCGAGCACCAGCGGGGACTGCGGGACCACTCGCTGAAGGTCTGGGCGCTGCTGGTGCTGGACGCCTGGCGTGACACGGCTTCTCGAAAATCTTCAGATTTTCGAGAAGCCGAGCCCGCGACGCGGGCCGGCGCCCCTGCGCCGAGAGCCAAGGCCGGAGGCCGCGCGGCGATTGAGCGCGGCATCGTCGAAAGTCCGGGGACTTTCGACGATGCATATGAAGACACGACAAGACCATGTGCGGCATCGCCGGCCTGATCGCCACGCGTCCTGTCAATGCGGGGGCGGTCCAGGCCATGACCGCCCTGATGGCTCACCGTGGCCCGGATGACTCCGGGCTTTGGACGGCGCCCGATGGATGTGTGGCCCTTGGGCATCGGCGGCTCTCGATCATCGACACGTCGGAGGCCGGACACCAGCCGATGGTCCATCCCTCCGGCGACCTGGTGATCGTCTTCAATGGCGAGATCTACAATTACCGCGAGATCGCGGCGCGCCTGGCCATGGAGCACGGCATCCACCTGTCCAGTGCCAGCGATACCGAGGTGATCCTCGCCGCCTACCGCGTCCTGGGGCCGGCCTGCGTCGACGAGTTCAACGGCATGTTCGCCTTCGCCATTCTCGATCGGCGGACGAGGACCCTGTTCTGTGCTCGCGATCGCTTCGGCGAGAAGCCGTTCCTGTTCGCCGACGGCGGTGGCGCGTTCGCCTTCGCCTCCGAGTACAAGGCACTGCTTGCCCTGTCCCACCTGGAGGCCGCGCCCGACGGAGTGGCGGTGGCCCGCTTCCTGCGCACGCCGCCACGGGGACTCGACCATGGCCGCGACACCGTGTTCCCCGGCATCCGCCAGCTTCTGCCCGGCGAGCGTCTGACCCTCGACCTGGACACCCTGGCCTGGCGGGCCGAGCGCTACTGGACCCCCGGGTCCAGGCCCGAGTACGCCAGCCTCTCCGATACCGAGGCGGTGGTCCGGTTCCGCGAGACCCTCGTCGATTCGGTGCGGCTGCGGCTGCGCTCCGACGTGCCGCTGGGCTCGTGCCTGTCGGGGGGGCTCGACTCCAGCGCCATCGTCTGCATCGTCCGTAACCTGGTGGGACGGGACCCGGACTATCATGTGTTCAACGGGCGCTTCCCTGGTGCCGCGAGCGACGAGGGACCGTTCGCCGACCAGGTGGCGACGGCGACCCGGGCCACCATCCACCGCGTCGAGCCCAGTCCGGCCCGCTTCGCCGACGAGATCGCCGACTTCCTGTGGAAGAACGAGCTGCCGGTGGACAGTGCCAGTCAGTACGCCCAGTGGTGCGTGTTCCGCCTAGCCTCCGAGGCCGGCATCACCGTGCTGCTGGACGGCCAGGGCGCCGACGAGGTGCTGGGCGGCTATGAGCAGTACTTCGCCGCCTACCTGGCGAGCCTCCCCCCCGCCGCCCGCGCCGGGGAGGAGGCCGCCATCCGCGCCCGCTATCCCCTGGCCCTGTCCATGCGCGATCAGGAGTGGAAGCGCCGGCTGCCGTTCCGCCGCACCCTGGCCAGGCTTTCCGGACGCGGCAGCGACCTGGCCTTCGGCCTGCGCGCCGACGCCGCCCGCGCCGTGCTGGCGGAGACCGGGCAGTCTATCGGTGAGAGTGGGTTGAGTCCGCTGGCCGAGACCTTGCGGCGGGACTCCTTCGACGGGTTTCTGACCACCCTGCTGCGGTATGGTGACCGCAACTCCATGGCCCACTCGCGCGAGGTGCGGCTGCCGTTCTGCGATCACCGGCTGATCGAGTTGTCCCTGTCGGTGGCGCCCTCGACCCTGATGGGGGGTGCGCAGACCAAGCGGCTTTTGCGCGAGTCCCTGCGCGGCCTCCTGCCCGAGCCCATCCGCACCCGCTGGAACAAGCAGGGCTTCGTCCCGCCCCACGACGCGTGGTTCCGCGACGGTGGCCTCATCGACCTGGCGGAGGCGGTGTTCCACGACCCGGCCTTCGCTTCCGACCCGGTGTGGGATGCCCGCTGGTGGCGCCGCGCCGCCGCCCGTGTCCGCGCTGGAGAGACTGGCCTTGGTCCGGTGCTGTGGAAGCCGATGATCGCCGGGCTGTGGCGCACGCATGTTGTCGAGAAAGCGCGAGCGATGGTGAAGTATGATGTGTTCGTGTTAAAGCAAGTAAGAATAAGAACGAGGGGCCAGTCGGCCCCTCGTGCTCCCCATTTTTGTATAGCGCACCAATTAATGGGGAGTGTGAGGGCCTCAGGCCCTCACGTCTTTTCTTACTTGTTGTTCTTATACGCCATAAAGGACGACGAAAATGCCCCTGGCCCACGAGCTGGTCACACGCCGCGCCGAGATCGCCCGCACCGCCGCGCTCCACGGCGCCATCTCCATCCGCGTCTTCGGATCCGCCACCCGCGGAGACCTCCGCCGAGACAGCGACATCGATTTCCTGGTGGTGATGGAGCCCGACAGGTCCCTCCTCGACCACGTAGCCCTGAAACAGGATCTCGAGGACCTGCTGGGCCGCCCCGTGGACGTCGTGACCGAACGCTCCCTCCACCCCCTCCTGCGCGATCGCGTCCTGGCAGAGGCGGTCCCGCTTTGAAGGACGATCGGCTCTATCTGGATCACATTCTCGCCTGCATCGAAAGGATCGAGGGCTACGCGAAAACATGAAGCATCAAGCAGGAAGTTCGATCAGCTCGAAACCAAGCTCCGAACGAACCGAAGGAATAAGAATGTTCTTGAGTTTATTCAAAGCAATATTTGCCGCAACAATCTGCTCAGTCTTGCTAAGTTTGTGGACATTTCCATAGAAGACTTCTGCAAACTCAGTCATGGCGCCGTACTCTTGCGTGCTCCCATAGATGTACATAAGAGAAACAAGTCGCAGCCAAGTAGAAGTGGCCTCATCTTCCCTGTCTCCAAACATTCCACGTGTCTCTAGTATAATTGTATTATAAGCAATAAATGTTTTTGCAAGCTCTTCACGTCTTGAAAGGCGCGCCTTGAATTTTTCATTCTCCATGTCCTTGCGCCGCGCGACAGACCAACTACGAATAACCAAAAGTGCAGAGATCACAGTTCCAACCGCAGTAATATAATCTTTCCATTCCATGCCACCCTCCTATCAACAGCGCTTCCCCACCCTTCACAACGGACGGAGAACCTCCAGACACGCGATGACGATAACACGTTCCCCAGAAACGCGATAGACAATCTGGACTTGTGGAAAGCCCGGAATGGGGTCGGAGGGATAAACGACCGTCTGGCGACCATCAGACGCACCAGGAACGGGCGTGCCGTTGCTGGGGTTGAGTCTCAACTTGGCCAGGGCTGTCTCGTAGCACTTCTTCAGCCCAAGCGAGGAACCGTCCGCCCACTGCTCACACGACGGACTGCGTTCAATAAAGAAATCACGCATTCACCCGGCCGTCCTCGCCCACTCCAGGCTTGCCGGATCGGTGACCGGTCCCAGTTCCGCCGCGTCGAGAAGACGCGCACTCTCCTCGTCGAAAAACAAGCGCATGGCCTCGTCCGGGATGACGGCATCCCGGCAATCCTCCCGATAAACCTCCCGCCACGGCGCTTCCTCATGCGTCATGTCGCGGAGCCGGTAGGCGTGCATCTCGCCGTAGCGGTCCCAGACATCGTCGATCAGGCGACGCATGGGCTCGGGAATGGCCATGGCCCGGTCGGGACGCGCTTCATCCGGCGGGATGGATTGCGGGCCATGCCTGCTGAAACGGCCCCAGACTCCCCTCACCACCGGCCCGTGCTCCCACGCCTCGATGCTGGCGTTGAACAACGGGACGCCGTAGGCTGCCAGGTGCCAGCCCTGGCAGTAATACAGCAGCTTTTGCAGTTTCATGTTGGTGATCGAATCGCCCGCCTCCGGGTCGATCTTCATCAGCAGGTAATCCGCCACCGAGTCGACCGAGACGCTCTGGACCCTGGATGACATGCGCGTACCCACCGTTTTCCAATCGGTTCCCATCCTACACCGTCGGCCGTATGAAGTCCACATGGTGAACGCCTGACCCATGCGCCTCGTCTTCGTCAACCAGTGCCATCCCGAAACGCCGCACGTCTGTGCCACCCGCCTGCGTGAGTTCGCGCAAGCCATGGCTCGGCGTGGCCACCAGGTGGTGCTGCTGACCGAGCCTCTGGCCGGTGGCGCCGACGAGACCGTGCGTCCGGAAGCCCTGGCCGAGGCCTTGTCGCGGCATGACTGGGGGCGGCCGTTCCGGCTGGTCACCACTCCAACGGCCTCGCCCCTGCTGGTCGCCGCCCGCGAGGGGAGAGTGCCGGCGCCGCTACGCAAGGCGGTGATCGCCGGGACCTACTGCCTGCGGGGGGGCGTGCGGACCGACTGGCGCGACGGCAGCCGTCCGTTCTGGGGCGCGCTGGCCCGGTCTTTCCGCCCCGAGGTGGCGTGGGGAACGTTCGGCAATACGGATACCTGGGCCATCACGCAAGGGGTGGCGCGAGCGGCCGGCTGCCCGTGGGTGATGGACCTCAAGGACCCGTGGGGCATCTTCGTACCGGCGCCGCTGCGCCACCGCCTGGCCCGCCGCTTCGCCGATGCCGCCGCCGCGACGGTGTTCTCGCGCCAGCATGCCGCCGACACGGCGCGTTATTTCGATATCGAAACGACAGTGGTCTACAGCGGCATCGGGCCTGAGTTTCTGAGCCCCCCGGACGCCGCGACCCCCGAAGACATCTTCACCCTGGTGGGGGGAGTCTATGACGGCGCCGCCCTTCGGGATCTGGTGAGTGGACTACGATCGTGGTTGGAAAACGATCCGCCATCGAAACGAATCACTTTGGCTTACGCCGGAGCCGACCGGGGCGCCGTCGCCGCCGCCTGCGAACCTCTCCGCTCCCTGTGCCGCCTGGACCTGCGGGACTACCTGCCGCTGGCGGAGCTGCGGCGGCGGTTGACGGCGTCCCGTCTGGTCCTCTACGTGCGCAGTCCGTCGTCGCTGTTCCAGCACAAGCTGTTCGAGTTGCTGGCGACCGGCCGGCCGATCCTCTGCCTGCCAACGGAAAGCGATGAGGCCCGTGACATCGCAAACGCCGTCGCCGGTGCCGTCGGTGATGCCCTGTATGACTGCGCCAGTGCGGCGGAGGTACCGGCCGCCGTGGAGCGGGCGCTGTCCTCGTCACCAACGGTGGACAGAGCGGCCCTGGGCCGCTACGGTTGGGACGCCCAGGGGGACATCCTGGCTCAGGTGCTCGACCGCGCGCGAACGAAGGGGGGAAAGCGATGAGGGTCGCCGTGGCCGTTCATGGCCGCTTCCACGCCTTCGACCTGGCGGCCTATCTGCATGGCCGGGGGCTGCTGGCGGGGCTCGTCACCACCTATCCCGACTTCGCCACCCGCCGCTTCGTGCCGAAGGATGCCCCGGTGACCAGCGCCGCCTGGCTGGAGGCCTGGCGGCGCCTGCATGCGCGGCTGAAGCTGCCGGGCTCCACGGATGTCTTCGTGGCGAAGGCGTTCGGGCGCTTCACCGCCCGCCACCTGCCGGTCGGCGCCGACCTGCTGGTGGGCTGGAGCGCCGCCAGTCTCGAAGCCATCACCGCCGCCCACGCCCGTGGCATGAAAGTGGTGATCGAGCGCGGCTCGTCCCACATCGTTCACCAGACCGAGGTGCTGGACCGGGAGCACGAGCGCTTCGACCTGCCCTGGCGGCGCACCGACCAGCGGCTGATCGAGCGGGAGCTTGCCGAGTACGAACGGGCCGACGCCATCGCCGTGCCCACCTCCTACGCCGCCGAGACCTTCAAGCGCCGCGGCATTCCCGCCGAGCGGCTGATCGTCAACCCCTACGGCGTCGATCTGGCGCTGTTCCGCCCCTCTCCCCCCCGGCCCCCCGACACGCCGGTGCGGATCCTGTTCGTCGGCCGTGTCGGCGTGCGCAAGGGCGTGCCGTGGCTGCTGCGGGCCTTCGCCCTGCTGGACGCCAGGGCCGAGCTGCACCTGGTGGGGCCGGTGGAGCCCGGCATGGACAAGGTGCTGGCCCTCGAGCCCATGGAGCGGGTGGTGGTGCGCGGACCGCTGCCCGGGGCCCAGTTGCCGCAGGAGTACGCCGCCGCCGACATCTTCTGCCTGCCCTCCCTCGAGGAGGGACTTCCCCTGGTGGTTCTGCAGGCCATGGCGAGCGGCCTTGCCGTGGTGGCGACGCCCGAGACCGGCGCCGGCGACGTCATCCGCGACGGCATCGAGGGCCGGCTGGTGCCCTCGGGCGATCCCCGGGCCCTGGCCGCCGCCCTGGATGCCCTGGCCGGCGACCCGCTGCTGCGCTCCCACATGGGTGACCGCGCCCGGCGAGCGGTGGAGTCAGGGCTGGGCTGGGACGACTACGGCAAGCGCGCCGTCGCCGCCTATGAAAAGCTGCTGGGGAGCTGACCATGAGTCGCCGCCGTGACCATCATAAGCCCTCTCCCCCCCCTTCGGGGGGAGAGGGTTGGGTGAGGGGGGTGCTGAAATTCGCTAGGACGTGCCGGTTGCCCCACCCCCTCACCCCGACCCTCTCCCCCTCAAGGGGGAGAGGGAGTAGTGATTTTGGCGTCGGGTGACTCTCGGCCGCACCCTGCGGATGCTGCGCCACCTTCGACCCGCTCAGGTGGGATGGCGGCTGTGGTATCGGGCTCGTTTGCCGCTGTTTCGCCGCCTGGTCCCCGGCCAGCGTCAGGGCGGGCTTCCCCTGGCCTATCCACCAAACCTGTGGCCCGGGGACTCGGAGCACGGCCGGCTGATCCTGTCGGGGCGCATCCGACTCCTTGATATCGAGCATCCCCTGGGGCCGGATCCCGACTGGCACCCGGCGGAGCGGTCGCCGCTGTGGCGGTTCACCCTCAATTACTTCGAGTGGCTGGCGGATCTGGAGGCCGTGGGGGGACGAGACGCCGCCGAACGGGGCCGCGCCCTGGTCGGCCACTGGCTCGACCACCATTCCCGCTTCGAGGCCGAGGCCTGGCATCCCTATCCCCTGTCGCTGCGTCTCTATGCCTGGCTGCGTCATGGGCCGTTCCTGCTCAACGGCGCCGACGAGGCCTTCACCGCCCGCTTCGTCGGCGCGCTGGAGGCCCAGGCGCGCCATCTGCCGCGGGTGCTGGAGCGCGACGTCGGCGGCAATCACCTGATCAAGAACCTGAAGGCGCTGATCGCCGTCGCCGTCTGCCTCCCCGGTCACGACCGCGCCCTTGATTCGGCCCTGGACGGCCTGCGACGACAGCTCGAGCGCCAGATCCTGGCTGACGGCTGCCATTACGAGCGCTCGCCGTCCTATCACGTCCAGGTGCTGCGGGACCTCCTGGACCTCAGGGCGCTCCTGCTGGAGCCGCCGGAGTGGCTGGAGCGGGCCGTGGCGGACATGGCCCCCGCCTGGGTCTTCTTTCGCCACACCGATGGCGGGCTCGCCCTGTTCAACGACGGCGACGAGGGCGAGCCGGCGGTGGCCGCCGTCCTGGATCGCCTGCTCGGACACCCCGTGGCGCCCGCGGCCCTGCCCGCGGCCGGCTACCATCGCCTGGCGGCGGGGGAGACGGTGGTGCTGGTGGATGCCGGCCGCTGCTGTCCCGACGACCTCCCCGCCCATGCCCACGCCGATACCCTGGCGCTGGAGGTGTCCCACGGCGGACGGCGACTGGTGGTCAACTGTGGCACCTATGCCTATCAGGACCCGGAGTGGCGCAACCGCATGCGTGGGACGGCCGCCCACAGCACCCTGACCATCGACGACCAGGACTCGGCCGAGGTGTTCGGCGTGTTCCGCCTCGGGCGCCGGCCGGTCCGGGTGACCGCCGAGCGGCGGGAGGGCACGCTCACCGCCAGCCACGACGGCTACCGCCACCTGGGCATCGTCCACCGGCGGACGGTGACCCTGTCGGACGACGGCCTCGAGGTCATCGGCGAGGACCAGGTGGAGGGACCCGTCGCCGGCCATCATGTCGCGGTCCGCTTTCACCTTCACCCCGATGTCCAGGCCTCCCGCGATGACGACGGAGCGGTGACGCTGACGGGGGGATGGACCTTCACCGCGAGTGGCGGAGAGGTGACGGTGGAGGAGAGCGTCTATGCGCCCCAGTTCCACCGGATGGTCGGCAGTCGGCGGATCGTGGTTGCGGCCGTGGGCGAGACCCGCATCCGGTGGAGACTGCGGCGGGAGTAATCCCTATCGGTTCGTCGGCTACCAGCCTCCCGGCGTTCCAGCGCCGTCGGCCGCGACGTGCAGGCGCGTCAGGGCCATGTCCAGTTCGGCCACGAGCTTGCGGCGCAGATCCGGTGCCCTTGTTTCCTTGAGGCGACGCAGGAGGGTCTCGGCATCGGCGAGTTCCTGCAGGGCTCCCACCCCGGATCGGGAGGCAAGCTGCAACCGCACCGCGGCGATTTCGGCGGCCTTGGCGGCTTCGTAGTCACGGCCTTCCACGCCTCCGCCCTTCCCCTTGCCCTGGGCCGCCGCCGGACAGGCCAGCATGATCAGCGTCAGCGCGGCTATCAGTATCGTCCTGGTCCTCATCGGCGTGTCCTCCGGAAATATACTCACGTTCCCCATTCGCGGATCACCACCGCCGCCACGGCCCGGAAAGCGCGACCGAGCAGGCTGCGGCGTTCCCCCTGGATATGGACCTCGCCGCGGAGAATGACGGGCACGGCGGCATCGGCCATCCCGAGGCGAACGCGATAGAGGGCGGCGTCGGGCACCAGGGCGTGCTTGTCGAGGCGAGCCGGAATGGGGCCGCCGAACGGTGCGGCCAGCGACGGGTCGGCCAGGGAGCGGGCGGCGGTGCGATCGATGGCCTCGACCCTGGCCGGGATGGCGGCGCCGCTGCCCTCGGGGATGAAGAGGGCACCCATGCCACTGGTGATGCGGGGCAGGTCGTCCTCGCCGACATAGGCCTCTGCGATGACCGGTCCCGTGGCCCGCACGGCGAGGATCGGGTCCTTCGCGCTGACCCACTGGCCGGAGTGCAGGTCGAGCGACAGGTCGGTGACGATGCCGCCGATGGGAGTCTCCAGGGTCAGGCGGGCCTTTTCCCGCTCCGCCGCACTCCGTTCGGCCAGGGCGGACTCGAGTTCCCGGGCGGTGGCCTGGCTGCGCCCGCGAAAGCCCTCGTCGAAGCCGATGGCACCCAGTTCGTACCGCAGCACGGCGATCCGCCGCTCCGCCTGGGCCAGCCGGTGGTCGAGGTCGGGATTGGCCATTCTGGCGACGATCGTTCCGGGCGTGACCCCCTGTCCCTCGTGAACGGCCACCTCCTCCAGGCGGGCCGGCGAGGGGGCATAGAAGACGACGTGATCGCCGGCCTTCAGCAGGGCCGGAGCGCTCACCCGGCCGCTCCACGGCACCACGGCCAGCAGAAGCAGGACGGACAGCAGGCCGAAGGTCACACGGGCGCGACGGCTCACGACGATGCGGCCGGCCCTGGCATGCCATTCCTTCACTTCCATCATGACGGGCTTGACCACGAACCAGCCGATCTCCACCACGAACAGAAAGATCCCGACCACCTTGATGAAGAAATGATACACCAGAATGGCGATGCCAAGGAACAGCACCAGGCGATAGATCCACACGCCGACGGCGAAGGCGATCAGGGCGGCCCGGCGGCGCGGGGGAAGGCGCTCGGGCACCGGCTCGCCCAACCCGAACAGCACTTCCCGCAGCCACCAGCGGGCCAGGGCAAACGACCGGCCGTGCAGGTTCGGCATGTCGAGCCAGTCCATCACCAGGAAATAGCCGTCAAAGCGCAGGAACGGGCTCAGGTTGATGGCGAGCGAGCTGACCCAGGTGGTGGCGGCGAGGGTGAAGGCCATGGACCGCGCCATGCCGTCGGGCAGCAGCGCCCAGGCCAGCGTCGCCCAGGCGGCGAGGGAAAGCTCCGCCAGGATGCCCGCCGCCCCCACCAGCACCCGCTGGCGGCGGTCGGTCAGCTTCCACGCCTCGTTGACGTCGGTGTAGAGCACCGGCCACATCACCAGGAAGGCCACACCCATGGTGGGCACGCGGCAGCCCAGGGACTTGGCGGTGAAGGCGTGGCCCAGCTCGTGGATGACCTTGGCGAAGGCCAGCGCCACCCCGAACGACGCCATCCCGCCGAGGGAGAAATGATCGACCAGGGTGGTGGCGAACGCGTCCCACTGCCGCCCCACCAGCAGCACCCCGACCAGCAGGGCGGTGAGGGTGGCGAGACGAAATCCCCTGCCACCGGCCCACGCCACCAGGGGCAACGTATCCCCCAGCACCGCGTCGGGACGCACCAGGGGAATGCGGAAGAACAGGTAGTGGTGCAGGAGCCACGTCGCCCACGAGGTCCGGGAGCCCTCGGCGATGGACAGGAGACGCTTCGTGCCGGTGGGACCGACCGGCTTCAGCAACTGGCTTTTACCCAGGAACTCGGCGACGCCCACCACGTCCTCGGGAGCGACATGGAGGGTGGTCTCCGCCGATGCCGCCGCCGCCACGGAGTCAGGTGTTCCAAGATGCCAGCGGGAGAGGATCTCGACCGCCGGCCAGCTCAGGCGGAAGAACTGGTTGCGCAGCGGATCGTGCAGGGTCCAGGTGGGGGCTCCGTCCACGCCCACCGGCCCCGGATGCAGGGTCAGCTCGTCGCGCAAGGGAGGGAGTGCCGCCGCGTCCACCCTCAGAACCCCAGGGTCTGGCGCACCGTCGCCAGCGGCCGGCGGAACAGCCACCACACCAGCGGCACGGTGTCGCCGTCGATGCGGGCGGTACCCTTGGCCCCCAGCCGGGGTTTGTCCGATCCATCCTCCAGCGTCGCCCGGATCCGGTGCGCCAGCGTGCCGTCGGGACGAGCCGCCGCCTCATAGGCGACGGTGCGGACCGTGGCCCGCACCGGCGACAGGGGGGCGGTGTTGAGGAACAGGGTCAGGCGCGCGCCGGGCCGGGCCTCGCCGGCATCGGCGACGGAGGCCCAGGCCTCGATCTCGGTATCGGTCTCGTCGGCCACCAGCATGACCTTTTCGCCGACCGCCACCGGCCGGCCGATCCAGTCGGAGGGATCGTCGAGGACCACGACTCCGGCGCGCGGCGCCGTGACCCGGATGCGGTCGAGCTGGCTCTGCAGCCACCTGGCCTCCGCCGCCTTCTCCTCCATCCGGCCCTGCAGGATGGCGACCTGCGCCTTGGCCTTCTGGTCGAACACCTGGGCCTGGGCGACCTGGCGGTGCTCGGCCTCGGCGGTGGCGTGGGCCTGGCGGGCGACGTCGAGCCGGCCGGACAGCGTCGTCGCATCCAGGTCGAACAGCGACTGCCCCTCGGTGACCGTGTCGTTGGGGCGCACGTGGATCCTGTCCACCACCCCATCCAGGGGGGAGCGCACCACCACCGGGTGGGCCGGCACCACGTCGGCCGGGGCCAGCACCGAGCCGGTGACCGGCATCAGGGCGACGAGGATACCCCCGAGGACGAGGGCGATCCGGCCGCGGCGGGACTTGAGCCGAGGCAACCACGACCGGAACGGCGACGGGCGCAGGAACCGAGCCCGCGCCGCCGTCACCGCATCCCCGAGGTAGGCCAGCAGCAGACGGTCGGTGGCGCGCCAGGGGTGGTCCTTGGCGAACAGCAGGCCCGCCTCCTCGGCCTCCGAGCCGATCGGCACCCACAGGGCACAGGGCGGCATCCATTCGCTCCACTGCTCGGCCAGGACGGGAGGGAGATCGGCACTGGTGACCTCGGCCGCCTCGGGATGCCGCCGGGCGAGGTGGCGAAACACCGGCTCGAGCCACAGCAGGAACGGCGCATTGGCCTCGGGCGTCGCCAGCCCGGACACCGCCTCGACGCCCCCCCGCCCGCTCCACAGCGCCGCCTGGCGAAAGGGGACCAGGACGTGGACCTCGTTGACGGCGATGAAGGCCACTTCGGCCGGAGACCCGGCCTTCAGCACCCGGCGCTGCAGGTCGAGAAGGGCGATCAGGCTGCCGGTGCCGTCACCGCGGCGTTCCCGCGAGACCGTCATGCCCGCACTTTTATAAAAAGCCCTCTCCCCCCCTCTTCGGGGGGAGAGGGTTGGGTGAGGGGGGTGCCGAAATTCCCGAGATGGTGCCGGCTGCCCCACCCCCTCACCCCGACCCTCTCCCCCTCGAGGGGGAGAGGGAGCAGATACTTGGGGGTGCCCATCATGGAGGTGTCAGCAACACCCGACCGCTCATGCCGGCCACCAATTCGGGGAAGTGTCCGCCGATGGTGCCGGTCACCTTGACCGTCTGGCTCACCGGATCGATGCGGGCGCCGATGCGGGCCAGCTTGGCCGGATAGGTTCTGGTCGTCTCGTCGATGGCGACCTGGAAGGCGTGACCCGTCTTCAGCCACACCAGCCACCGGGATGGCACCACGAAGTCCAGTTCCAGCACCGAATCATCGAGGATGTCCAGCAGCGCCTGTCCCGGCTGGACGTACTGCTGGGCGCGCACCTTCTGTTCGACCACCCGGCCGTCGAAGGGGGCGGTGACCACGCACTTCGACACCATGGAGGCCATGGCGGCAAGCTTGGCCCTGGCCTTGTCGGCCTCGGCCAGGGACAGGTCGTTTTCCAGGACGCCGATGGTCTGCAACTCCAGGAGCCGTTTGTTCACCGCCGTGGTCTTGTCGGCGGCGGCCAGCGCCGCCCTCGCCTCGTCCATCTGCGCCTTGTGCACCGAGCAGTCGAAGGCGACCAGGGTGCTCCCCCTGGAAAAGCGGTCCCCCTCGCGGGCGCCGATGCGCTCCACCTTGGCGCCGATCTCGGCGGCCAGCGTGGTGAAGTCCCGGGGCGTCAGCTGGGCGCGCAGCTCGGGTGTCTGCCCATGGGCCGCGCCGATCGTCAAAACCAGGGGGATCAGGAGGAAGAACGAAAATTGTCTCCACGAACAACGAAGGCCCCCAGTGTACTCCCTCTCCCCCCCCTTCAGGGGGGAGAGGGCCGGGGTGAGGGG
>JAMOBE010000060.1:0-22212 GCA_039908285.1 Alphaproteobacteria bacterium | reverse complement strand
CGGAAGAGGGGGGAGAGGGCTTTTTATGCGCACGATGGCAATACATCATCAGCCCCTCAGCGCGGTGTAGAGGGCGAGAAGGGCGCTCTCGGGGGCGGCGTCGGTGCGGTGGACGGCGAAGGTCCAGCCAGCGGCGCGGGCGATGGCGGCCAGTCCCTCGCGATGGGCGGCGAGTCTCGCCCGGTAACCGGCCCGCACGTCCTCGGCCCGGGCGATCATCACCTCCCCCTCGTCTTCCGGCCCGGCGAAGCGGATGCGGCCCGAGAACGGCAGCGTCTCCTCGGCGGGGTCGAGGACCTGGAGCAGGTGGCCCCGCACGTGGGCTCCGGCGAGCCGCCGTACCAGGGCATCCACCTCGGCGAGGGGCGTCAGGAAGTCCCCGATCAGCACCACCACGGCATGATCGGGCAGGGTGACCATGCCATCGGCGAGGGCAACAGGCCGCGCCAGCGACTCCGCCAGCCGCAGCAGGGCGCTCCGTCCGACGGCCGGCCGCTCCTCTCCACCCCGCTCCACCCCTCCGAGAAGGGCGATGCGCTCGCCGCCGCGCACCAGCAGCGAAGCCAGCGCCACCGTCAGCACCGCCGCGCGGTCGCCCTTGGTCGCCAGATGGAGGGAGGAACGCCAGGCCATGGACGGCGAGCGGTCGCACCACAGCCACACCGATTGCGCCGACTGCCATTCGTGCTCGCGGACATAGACCCGGTCCGACTTGGCCGACTGGCGCCAGTCGATGCCGTGCACCGGGTCGCCGGGCTGATAGCGGCGGAACTGCCAGAAGGTCTCCCCCGGACCCACCCTCCGGCGGCCGTGCAGCCCGGTGGCGACGGTGGCCGCCACCCGCTCCGCCGCCACCAGCAGCGGCGGCAGGACGGCGGCAAGCTGCTCACCGCGATCGCGGATGGACTGGGCTCTGACCGCCGTCACCGGATGGTCCCGCACAGCCGCTCCACCACGTCGGCGATGGTGACGCCGTCGGCGCGGGCGGCGAAGTTGAGCGCCATGCGGTGGCGCAGGATCGGCTGGGCCAGCGCCAGCACGTCGTCCACCGACGGGGCGAAGCGACCCTGGAGCAAAGCCCGCGCCCGCACCGCCAGCATCAGGGACTGACTGGCCCGGGGACCGGGTCCCCAGGCGACCCGCTCGCGGATCTCGCTCAGTCCGGTGGTGTCGGGGCGGCCGGCGCGGACCAGGGCCAGGATGGCCTCCATCACCGTCTCGCCGACCGGCACCTGCCGCACCAGCCGCTGCGCCGCCGCCAGGTCGCCGGCGGTCATGACCCGTTCCGGCTGTTCGTCCATCGCGCCGGTGGTGGCGATCAGCATGCGCCGCTCGGCCTCCAGGTCGGGATAGCCCACGTCCACCTGCATGAGGAAGCGGTCGAGCTGGGCCTCGGGCAGCGGATAGGTGCCCTCCTGCTCCAGCGGATTCTGGGTGGCCAGCACGTGGAACGGCGCCGGCAGGTCGTGATAGTGGCCGGCCACAGACACCCGTCTCTCCTGCATCGCCTGAAGCAGGGCCGACTGGGTCCGGGGGCTCGCGCGATTGATCTCGTCGGCCATCAGGAGCTGGCAGAACACCGGCCCGCGGATGAAGCGAAAGGACCGGGTGCCGCCGTCGGCCTCCTCCAGCACCTCCGAGCCGATGATGTCGGCCGGCATCAGGTCGGGGGTGAACTGCACCCGCCGGTCGTCGAGTCCCAGCACGATCCCGAGCGTCTGCACCAGCCGCGTCTTGGCAAGCCCCGGAACCCCGATCAACAGGGCGTGACCGCCGGCCAGCAGCGTGATAAGTATGTCGTCTATGACCTGTCCCTGACCGAAGATGATGCGGCCGATGCGCTCGCGGGCCTCGCCCAGGCGGGCGCCGAGACGCTCGATCTCGCGGGGGGCGGCGGTCTCGGTAGAGGCAGGAGCGTTCTGCGATGTATCCACTGTCATCTCTCCGCGGTTCGGGAACGACGGCCCGTCGATGAACACTGCAACCAGACACCACGCCCCCGCCGTTCAGGACCATGGTGATCTCGGCATCCGCATCGACCGCGACGGGGTGTGGCATTATCGCGGCTTGCCGATCAATCGCCAAGAGATGGTCTGCCTGTTCGCATCGCTCCTGCATCGGCTCGACGATGACACGTACTGGCTGATCACGCCGGCCGAGGCCGGGCGGATCACCGTGGACGACGTCCCCTTCATCGCCGTCGAGCTGTTCACCTCGGGGGCCGGCGGCGCGCTGGTGGTCAGCATGCGGACCAATGTTGACGAAATCGTGACCGTCGATACTGACCACCCCCTGCGGATGGTAATGGACCTTGATACGGGCACGTCCACTCCGTACCTGTTGGTGCGTGATGGGCTTGAGGCACGCGTGGCGCGTTCCGTGTATTATGAACTGGTGGCGCTCGGCGTCGAGGAAAAGGTGGGACATCTCGTCCTGTTTGGCATATGGAGCAGTGGGACATTCTTTCCGATGGGCAGCCTCGAAGCCGAGGACTGACCCGCGAGCAGATCATGACCCGTCTGGCCGCGGCCACCCGCGGCATCGGGCCCTGCCGCGACGACGGTCCCCACCGCCCGGGGGGAAGCCGGATGCCGGCGGCCGTGCTGGTGCCGCTGGTGGACCGCCCTGACGGCTTCACGGTGCTGATGACCCGCCGGACCGAGCACCTGGCCCACCATGGCGGCCAGATCTGCTTTCCCGGCGGCCGGGTCGAGCCCGAGGATCCCGACGCGGTGGCCACGGCGCTGCGCGAGACGGAGGAGGAGATCGGCCTGTCCCCGTCGCTGGTCGACCTGATCGGCACCCTCGACGACTACGAGACCATCACCGGATTCATCGTCACGCCGGTGGTGGGCGTGGTCCGGCCGCCGTTCGTCCTCACTCCCGACCCCTTCGAGGTGGCCGACGTCTTCGAGGTGCCCCTCACCTTCGTCCTGGACCCGGCCAACCACCGCCGCCTGCCCCCACCGATTCCCTATGACGGCCCGCCGCGCACCACCTACGCCATGCCCTATGGGAACTATCATATCTGGGGGGCGACCGCCGGCATGCTGGTGAACCTGTTCCGGATTCTGACCGCGTGATGCGCATCCTGCTGACCTGGCTTTTGCCGCTGCTGCTGCCGACCGCGCTCTATCTCGGGTGGATGTGGGTGATGAGACGGCGCATCGCCGCCGCCGCCGGCAAGGGCGAGGCCGCGGAGGCACGGGCGCGGGCCGTTCCCTGGACCTGGCTTGCCCTGGCCGGAGTCGTGCTGACGGCGGTGACCCTCGGCGCATCGACCCTGTGGCAGGGCGCTTCGCCAGGGGCTCTCTACGTCCCGCCCCACCTGGAGAACGGCAGGCTGGTCCCCGGCCGCATGATCGAGCCACCGTGAGCGCCGTCGGTCAGCTCGGTCCCCAGCCGTGGATGACCGCCGCCCCGACGCGCGCGGTGATCGCGGCCCTGACAGCCGACGGCGCCAAGGTGCGCTTCGTCGGCGGCTGCGTGCGCGATGCCGTGCTGAAGCGGGCCATCCGGGACGTCGACATCGCCACCGCCGACCCGCCCGCCACGGTGATCGCCCTCCTGGAGCGTGCCGGGATTCGGGCGATTCCCACCGGCATCGCCCACGGCACGGTGACCGCCATGGTCGGCGACTCATCCTTTGAGATCACCACCCTGCGCCGCGACGTGGCCTGCGACGGCCGCCACGCCGAGGTCAGCTTCACCGACGACTGGAAGGAAGACGCGGCGCGCCGCGACTTCACCATCAACACCCTGTCCGCCGCCCCGGACGGTGTGATCCACGACTATTTCGGCGGCCTGCGCGACCTTGGGGAGGGGCGAGTCCGCTTCGTCGGCAATGCCCGCCGACGCATCGAGGAGGACGTGCTGCGGCTGTTGCGCTTCTTCCGTTTCAACGCCTTCTACGGCCGGCCGCCGCCCGACGTGGACGCCCTGGCCGCCTGCCGGCTGCTGGCCCCGCGCATCGCCACCCTCTCGGCGGAGAGGGTGCGGGACGAGATGCTGAAAATCCTCATGGCGCCGGACCCGGCGGGGGTCCTATTGCTGATGCGGGGGGAGCGGGTGCTGGAGCACGTCCTGCCCGAGGCGGCGGACTTCGGCCGCCTGCGCCTCCTGGCCTGGTTCGAGGACCGGGGGATCCGGATCGAGGGCGTCACGTCCGATCCACTGCGGCGCCTGGCGGCGGTGCTGACGGTGGATGCCGCGGGCGCCGCGGCCGTCGCCGCCCGGCTGCGGCTGTCCAACCGCGAGGCCGAGCGTCTGGCCAGCCTGGCCGAGCCCCCGGGCGACCTGATGCCGACGCCCGGCATGGACCCGCGGACGGCCCGCCGCGCCCTGCGGCGACTCGGGCCGGAGCGATTCCGGGACCTGATTCTCCTGTCCTGGGCGGGGCGCAAGGCGGTGCACTCCCGGACGCCGCCGACGGAAACCGACTCCTGGCTCGCCCTGCTGGAATTGGCGCGCGCCTGGACCCCGCCGGTCCTGCCGGTTCAGGGTCGGGACGTGCTGGCGGCCGGGGTGCCGCCGGGGCCAGCGGTTGGCGTCCTGCTGGCGCGACTCGACCGCTGGTGGGAGGAAGGCGACTACCGGGCCAGCCGTGACGAGGCTCTGGCGCGACTTCAGGCCTTGATGGCGGAGGAGGAGTCCTGAAGCCATAACGCGGCGGAGCCGCAGTAATACAGTCGGCAGGCCGCCTCCGGGTCGTGGTGGTCCAAAAGGTCCAGGCGGTTACCCACCTCGCCCACCTCGCCCACCTCGCCCACCTCGCCCACCTCAATGGTGGCGCCGAGCTTTTTCGCGATGTCCTCTAGCCGGGTCAGGACCTCCGGCGGCAGGGTCACCCGCACGGCACCGATGCCGAATCCCAGCGCCGCCAGGGCGTCGCCGGCACCATCGCCGCAGTCCAGCACCGCCCGGTACCGGGCCGCCGGGTGGTCGGCGGCCGCCATCTCCACCACCGCCGCGAACCAGGGGGCGCCCATGACGGCGCCGGCACGGGGAGCACTGACCAGGACCACCGGCACGCCCAGGGCCTCGGCCACCGCCAGGGCAGCCCTGGCGTGGGAGACCTCGTGGATCACGATGCGGCGGTCGGGCATGGGGGCGAGTGTGGGTGGTGTCGGGGTGATTGTCAAAGGTTCTCCGTCAGCATCCGGGGCACGATGTGGCCCCGCAGCACCACCGCCAGGGCCGCGAAGTCGTAGAGCATGGGGAAGAAGGCGATGCTGAGGAACATCCCGCCGACCACGAAGGCGATCAGGCCAAGCTGCAGCATCAGGGCCAGGTCGTAGGCCCACAGGTAGTCCGGCCGCTCGCGGCAGAGGACCGCCACCCGCCCGAGGGAGCGATAGATGGACACCACCAGGATCGCGAACAGGGCCAGGCCGATGTAGCCGTGTTCCCCCATCACCTCGAACAATATATTGTGGGCCTCCAGCCACCGCCCGTGCTCCGCGTCGGTGACGTTGCGCACGAACACCCGGAATCCACCGCCGGTCAGCGGGTGCTGCTCGACCACGCCCAGCGCCCATTTCCACGCCGCGATGCGCCCCATGGCCGAGCTGTCCTGCTGGTAGGAGCCGATGGTACCCATGCGCTCATACCACTCGGCGGGGGCCACCGCGAGCCCGAGGACCGCTCCCGCGAGGCAGATCGCCAGCACCAGCCCCTTGCGCCGGGACTTGAGAAAGAACGATCCGACCAGCGGCACCGCCGCCACCAGCGCCCCCCGCGACTGCGTCCCGACGACGGCGATGGCCAGCAGGACCACGAGCCCGACCAGGGCCAGACGAACGAATTGGGTCGCTGGGAATATGGTGGTGTGGCGACGCAGGAACACGACCAGCGGCAGCGCCATCAGCATCACCACTGCAAACGTGTTGCGATCGCCGATGAAGCTGGTGTTGGCGCCGCTCACCATATTGCCGCCGCCGCCGGTAAGCAGGGTGTTGAAGGCGCCACGAAAGGCGAAGTAACTCACCGACAGCACGAACACCCAGACGAAGGCCTCGATGCGGACGCGCTCGTTGAGCACCAGCATCGCCAGGGCCGAGAACGTCATCACCTTGACGGTCATATCCCACTTCACCGCCGCTTCCACCGGCTGAAGGGCGAACAGGGTGGTGATGTTGATCCAGGCGAAGAACAGCAGGAACGCCAGAATGACGAACTGGAACGTCGGCCAGCGCTTCTTCTCGAACAGCACCCAGCCGACGATCGCCGTCACCCCGAACATCAGCGAGAACGGAATGATGCGAACCAGTCCCCAGGAAATCCGGTCCGGCGTCATGTACTGGTACCAGGCATAGACCAGCACGCCCGTGAACGGCGCGTAAAGAATCACCGGAAGAAACGTGAACCCGATCAGGGACAGGATCAATCCGCGCATTCCACCTCACATAGGAGTCTCAGCCGTCTCCGCCGGCTTGGCGGTCCAGGATCACCGCCCGGAAGATGACGAAACCGACCAGCCCGACGAAGAACAGCAGCGCCAACGTGCTCATGACCCGACCGCGCACACGTGTGATTTCATCTCGCCACACATTATACAACCATTGAGCAAAGGAGTCACTCGTTCGCCGCTAGGGCTTCCGGATGGGGGGGGCATGCTTGACGGCGCGCGGGGGCTCCCGATATCGGTGGTCGGGAGGACCCGGCACCATGGCCGACCCTACGGACGCCCGCTCGCGGCGGCTGCTTCTGCACGTATTTTCCTCGTTCGGGATGGGGGGCGCCCAAGTGCGCTTCGCCGCCATCGTCAACCGGCTGGGGCGGCGATACCGCCACCGCGTGCTGGCCATGGACGGGGTCTATGACTGCGGCGAGTTGCTGGACGATGACATCGACGTGGAAATCGCCGAGGTTGGAGTCGGCTCGGGAAGCGTCCTGACCCACGCCTGGGCGTTTCGCCGCGCCCTGAAGGCGGTGCGGCCGGCGGTCCTGGTCACCTACAACTGGGGCGCCATCGAGTGGGCGCTGGCCAACATCGTCACCGTCTGCCCCCACCTGCACATCGAGGACGGCTTCGGCCCCGACGAGGCGGTGCGTCAGTTCCGTCGGCGGGTGCTGTTTCGCCGACTGGTGCTGTCGCGCTGTTCAAAGGTCGTGCTGCCGTCCCAGACCCTGCACGAGATCGCGGCGACGGTCTGGCGCATCGATCGCCGCCGGCTGGCCTATATTCCGAACGGCATCGACCTGGAGCGCTTCGCCGTGGCGCCCGATCCGGCATTCGTCGCCTCCCTTGGCCTGGCTCCCGGCGAGCCGGTGGTGGGAACCGTCGCGGCGCTGCGGCGGGAAAAGAACCTGGGGCGACTCCTGCGGGCGTTTGTCCGTGTCAATGCCGCACAGCCGGCGCGCCTGGTGATCGTCGGCGACGGGCCGGAGCGGGCCGCGCTGGAGGCCGAGGCGGCGCGCTACGGCATCGCCCGTCGGGTGGTGTTCACGGGACGCATCCCCGACCCGGAGCGCCTCTATGGCGCCTTCGACGTGTTCGCCCTGTCCTCGGACACCGAGCAGATGCCCCTGTCGGTGCTGGAGGCCATGGCCGCCGGACTGCCGGTGGCCGCGGTGGACGTGGGCGATGTCCGCGCCATGGTCTCCGCCGAGAACCGCCCCCTCATCGTCCCCCGGGACGAGCGGCAACTCGGCGAGGCCATCATCAAGCTCATCCGCTATCCCGGACGACGCATCAGCATCGGCCACGCCAACCGCATGCGCGCCAGCCGCGACTTTGGCCAGGCCCGCATGGTCAGCGCCTATGACCGCCTGTTCAGCATGTGACCCACTCACTCCCGCCCCTCGCGAGGCTTCCTGGCCGGCTTTTCCGGGCGTAGCGGCCCCCACACCCGGCGGTAGAGGGTTTCGGCATAGGTCAGGACGCCGATCGGGTTGTGGGCGAGAATCCGGTCCTTGACCACCAGCGTCGTCACCAGGCCCTGCGAATGACGGCCGAACAGGCTGTCGTGGCCGACACACAGGCCGAGCACGATGTTGAGTTCGCATCCCGCCTGGTTCAGCAGTTCGGCCTGGCCGACCGGGTTGCACATGGTCTCGAACTGCCCGGGTCGCACCTTCTGCTCGTCGGTGATGCCGACCGTCTCCTTCGGCACGCCGCCGTTGCGGCAGCAGGCCGAGGCCACGGTGAAGCCATGGCTTTCCAGGATGCCGGACAGGGTGAAGGCCTGGTCGAGAAAGCTGATGCAGGCGGCGATGCCCAGTTTGGTGAACTTCATCCGCTTGGCGAAGGCGATGGTACCCTCGAGGCGAGTACTCGTGAAGTAGCCCTCGGCATCGGCGACGGACGACTCCCGGATCACCCGCTCGGTGAACTCATCCTTGTAGTGTTCCAGGCTGGCGGCGACCGCGCCCCCATTCACCCTGGATGGGCAGAACCCCGGGCCGCGCGTATCCTGTTCGCCATTGCGACACGCCCGCACTGACTGCGGACAGTAGGCGCATCCTGGATCTTCATAGGCCATCCCAGTTTCTTTCCTGTGCGTCCCAGGTCGGGGCCATGATTAATAATACGGGCGGCAGGAGCCAGAGCCATTGGTGATGAGACAGTCGGTCCCTCAGCCTATGGGCAGGCGGATGACAAAGATTGCGCCATGGCCGGTCTCGCCCTCGACGAAAATCTGCCCGCCGTGTCGTTTGGTTATGATGTCCTGGCAGATCGCCAGCCCCTGGCCGGTTCCCTTGCCGATGTCCTTGGTTGTGAAGAATGGCTCGAAAATCCGGTCGCGGATATCGTCCGGCACGCCGGATCCGCTGTCTGTCACCCGAATCTCCACGAAATCCCCCTTGCGCCGGGTCGCGATCTCGATCTTCCCCCGGCCATGGCCACTGGCGTCGATCGCCTGGGCCGCATTGACGATCAGGTTGAGGAGGACCTGATTGATCTCGCTGACACGGCAGGTCACCGGCGGAATTCCCTCCTCCAGGTCGAGGACCATTTCCGCGCATTCCTTCCATTGATTCCGGGAGAGGGTTGCCGTGTTGCGGATGGCCCGATTGATGTCGGAGGCGTTCCTCTGGATGACGCCCGGGTGGGAGAACTCTTTCATCGACAGGACGATCCGTGACACCTGCTCGATCCCTACCTGAGACTGGGCGATGGCCTCGGGGATTTCGGTGCGCAGGTACGGCAGGTCGTGTTCCTCGACGAGGTCGTCGATTTCCTTCAGTTCGTCGGTGATCGTGCCCGCGGCCTGGCAGCGGGCGCGCAGCCTTTCATAGGCATCGACGATGCGCAGGACGGAGGCGAAGGAATCGCTGATGAACCGTGCGTTGGTGCCGATGTACTGGATGGGGGTGTTGATCTCGTGGGCGACCCCGGCGGCCAGCCGGCCAACGATGGTCAGGTTCCGCTCGACATCCTCGCGGAGATGGGCGGCTTCTATGAGTTGCTGATTTTGCTTCTCCAGGCGCCGGCGCGCCTGCAGCAGTTCAAGGTGCAGATTGACCCGCAGCCGTAGCGTGGTGAGGCAGATGGGCTTGCGAAGGTAATCGACCGCTCCGAGCTGCAGCCCGCGCGCCTCGCTGGCCTCCTCGTCGAGGGCGGTGAGGAAAATGACGGGGATGGTCCTGGTTGCCGGTGAGGTTTTAAGGCGCTCGCACACGCCATAGCCGTCCATTTCCGGCATGACCACATCGAGCAGGATAAGATCGGGCGCCGGTGTGGCCCCCGCCAGGTTCAGGGCTGAGGAGCCATCGCGGGCGACAATTACCGTATAGTCGTCCGTGAGGGCATCCAGAAGAATATGCAGATTGGCCGGCGTATCGTCAACAACCAGGATTCTGGAACGATCATCGAGGCTTGGCTGGTCCTGAGGCTGATCGTCCATGATTTCCATCTCTCAAGCCTCCGCATCGCCTGCATGAATATCGCTGGATACACGGCCGTGATGCCCGTCTATACCCATTGAAATCTCAACCCTGTTTCTTCCTTTTTCCTTGGCAACATAGAGCGCCTGATCCGCCAATTTGTAGATTTCTTCCTGGCTGCCGATCCCTTGTCCCTGGCAGACATGCACACCGATGGAGGCGGTCACACAGGGAGACGCGGAATTCTCCCTGTGGGGAATACCAAGTCCCTCGATCAGGCTTCGTATCTGTTCGGCGATTTGAAAAAAGAACTTCGGGTCCTCGGCGACGAAGATGGAGCCGAACTCTTCCCCCCCGAGACGAAAGATGAAGTCGCCGGCCCGCTTGTATGTACTGCGGAGGACCCCGCCAATGGCCCGCAGAGCCTCGTCACCCGCCTGGTGGCCATAGGTGTCGTTATACTTTTTGAAGTGGTCGACGTCAAGAATCAGCATGGCCAGCGCCTTGCCGTCCCGTCTGGCTCTCTTGATTTCCACCGGAAAGATCATGTTGAACTTTCGCCGATTGAACAGGCCCGTAAGTTCATCGGTCACCGACAGCGCTTCGAGCCGCTTCCTGTCGGTGATGTCATGACGGATGGATATGAAGCCGGTAATCTCTCCCCGCGTATTCACGACGGAATCGATGTGGTTCAGGGCCCAGAAGTCGGAACCGTCCTTGCAGCGGCTTCGCATCTCGCCGGTCCAGGGGAGTCCATCGAGAATGGTCGTCCAGAGGTCCTCGTAAACCTCCGGAGCCATGTCCGGGTGTTTCAGCATCCTGTGGTTCTGCCCGGCAAGCTCCGCCATCGAGTAGCCGGTTTTCTCACAGAACGCGCGGCTTGCGTAGGTGATGTTCCCTTTCAGGTCGGTCGTCGTCGTCAGCACGTAGCGGTCGACGATGTCGATATAGGTGCGGAGATCCCGGTTGAGGGACTGCAACTGACTTTTCGCCTGTCCCAACTGAAGGTGCGTCTGTACGCGCGCCAGGACCTCGTCCTTGTGGAATGGCTTGCGGATGAAATCGAGCCCGCCGGCCTGGAAGCCCGTGACCGAATCCTCGGAAGACTCGAGGCTGCTGATGAACAGGACCGGAATATCCCGCGTCGCCGGTTCCCGCCTCAGGGTCCGACAGACCTCGAACCCGTCCATTCCCGGCATGACGACATCCAGCAGGACCAGATTGGGAGGCTTGGTCGCCGCCACCTCGAGGGCGTCCTTGCCGTTGGTGGCGATGAAGACCTCATACGCGTCGCCGAGGACCGCCAGCAGGGTCCTGACGTTGGCGGGTGCGTCATCGACGATCAGGATGCGTGGTCTTTCCGTGGGGCGAGCCATCACGCCCTCTCCCATGGAATGCCCAGGGTCAGGGCCAGGTCCGATATGGTCGTCCGCGCGGTGGCGAAGTCAAAACAGCCCAGGTTTTCCTCCAGTCGTCTGATGTCGTTGCGCGCCTCTTCGGTTCCGGCCAGTGCCGTCTTCAAGGCTTCGAACCGGTCCAGGGCTCGGCCGTTGGACGTCCTGACAAGCTCCGCCAGTTCGACAAGGGCCGGCCCGATCGTCTCCCGGTCCAGGGGGGGAACGAGCGTCGCCTCCCCTTCCTCTCGGGTGGTGGCCTGATGCTTCGCCAGCGTCGCGATGCCGACGAGCAACTCGCCGTGGGCGACGGCGAAGCGCTCGGCGGACGGAAGCCAGGCGTCGCGGTGGCCGTTACGGATCTCCCATTCCAGCGTTTTCGCCGCCTCGAACAGGGAGGTGGCCGAGATATTGCCGGCCAGTCCCTTGATCGTATGAGCCAGGCGGAGTGCCGCGGTCGCATCGCTTTCCCGTTTCCCGCGAAGAAATCTGATGATCTGCTCTGGGGCGTCGGCGTAGTCACGATGAAACTCCCGCAGCAAGGTCATGAACAGCTTGCGATTGCCGTCGATCCGCTCGAGGGCCGAGGCCACATCGATGCCGGGCACCGTTTCGGGGATGGGGCTGGTTTCCCGCGGCAAGACCTTTTCTCGGATCGGGACAAGGGGTGCGATCAGTTGTTCCCTGGGAGCAATCCATTGCAGGAGGGTGGCGAAGAGTTCCTTCCGGGAAATGGGTTTCGCAATGTGGCCGTTCATGCCCGCCGCCAGGCTCGCCTCGCGGTCGCTGGACAGGGCGTTGGCGGTCATGGCGACGATGGGGAGGGTGGCGAATCTCTCCTGGCCCCTGATCCTGCGCGTCGCCGAGTAGCCGTCCAGTTCCGGCATCTGGATGTCCATGAGGACAAGATCGTACCTGGACGCCTCGACCATGCGGACGGCCTCCATGCCGTTCCTCGCCCAGTCCACCACCACGCCGAGGTTCTCAAGGATCTCCTGGGCCACCTGACGATTGATGGCGTTGTCCTCCGCCAGCAGCACCCGGGCCCCGGCGATCCGCGCGGCGACCGCCTTCGAGTCGATGGCGTCCAGGCCGCGGCGAAAGGTCCTGGCGACGTCCTTGCCGAACACGGTCATGATGGTGTCGAACAGGAGCGAGCAGTTGATCGGCTTGGGGAGAAAGGCGTCCACGCCGACGGACTCACCCCGCGATCGGATGGACTCCGTCCGGTCATACTGGGTCAGGAGCAGAATCTTCGGGGTCTGTTCAAGGGGAACCGTGTCCCTGATCTGTCGGATGGTGTCGAGGCCATCCATGCTGGGGGCGAAGGAGTCCACGATCGTCAACTGATACGGCTTGTCACCCTCGATGCCCCGCTGCACCGCCGCCAGGGCCTCGCGCCCCGAGCCCACTCCCGTCGCCGTGAAGCCGAAGACCCCGAGGAAGTTCAGCAACGCATTGCGCGCCGCCATGTTGTCGTCAACGACCAGGGCCCTCAGCCGATCCATGTCGTCGGGGGGAATCATGTCCTCCGACTCCGGCCCCAGCCGGCGCTGCAGAGAGGTGGTGAAATAAAATACGCTGCCGCGTCCGGGCGCGCTCTCCACCCAGATGCGGCCGTCCATCATCTCCACGAGCCGCTTGCAGATGGACAATCCAAGACCGGTGCCGCCAAAACGGCGGGTGGTGGAGCTGTCCGCCTGGGTGAACGGTTCGAACAGATGGTCCACCTGCTCGGCGGTCATGCCGATGCCGGTGTCGCGGATAGAGAACTCCAGGGTCACATGATCGATCGTTTCGCTGGTCGTCCTGATCTGGACCTCGACCTCGCCCTCGTCGGTGAATTTTATGGCGTTGCCGATAAGGTTCAGCAGGATCTGCTCAAGACGAAGCGAATCTCCGTGCAGTTTGTAACGGCAGACCTCCGACAGGCACATGATCAGTTCGATGTTCTTTTCCGCGAACCTGGCGACGAACATGTCGGACAGGTGATCGAAGACATCACGCAGGTAGAAGTCAGACATCTCCAGTTGCAGCTTTCCCGCCTCGATCTTGGAGAAGTCAAGAATGTCATTGATGAGACGCATCAGGAAACGCGACGAGCTGACGATCTTGGTCAGGTAGTCGCGTACCTTGGGCGAGGTCGTCGCATGCAGGGCCAGGTCGGACAGGCCAATGATGGCGTTCATCGGTGTCCGGATCTCGTGGCTCATGGTGGCGAGGAAGCGGCTTTTGGTGAGACTGGCCTCCTCGGCCCGTCTATTGGCCGAGGCGAGCGCCTCGTCCAACCGTCGGCGGTCGATGATCCGGGCCAGGGTGTGGGCGATGTCGAAGAGAAGGTCGTTCTCCCCCTCGGTCGGGACGTAGCCCGCCTGCACATAAAGGTTGAGAACGCCGAGGAGAGTATCCCCCTGAAGAACCGGCACGCAATAGTGGCCATGGGGGGGCATGCCCTCGAAGCGGATATCGTGGCGCTCATCGACGTGGGCGGCGAAGATGATCTCGCGGGCCAGGGCCGCCCGTCCGCACAGGCAGTATCCCGGGGCGATTCTGGCGCAGGCGGTCAGCAGATGGCCCGAAAGGTTGCGCTGGGCGGTCATGACCAGGATCCCGGTCTCGCCTTCGGTCAGGAAGATGGAGCCCCTGGACTGGATGGACAGCCAGGGAATGTCCAGGATGATGTCCAGGGCCTTTTCCATCTGCTGCGGCAGGGACATGGGGTCGAGGACGGTTTGCAGCAGCAGATGGCGGGTGGTGCGCGACTGGTTGGTCCGCTCCACCCGCTGCTCCGCCCGTCGGCGCTCCTGGAGTTCGTCTTCGAGCCCCAGGTTCTTTTCGTCGAGCAGCCTGGCCTGCCACGCCAGCGCATGTCTCTGATTGTATAGCTCAAGAAATACCCGCACCTTCGAAAGAAGAATCCGGTCGTTGATGGGCTTCAGGATGAAGTCGACGGCCCCGACGTCGTACCCCTTGATCCGGTCCAGTTCATCGCCCTGTCCGGCGCTGACGAAGATGATCGGCACCGCCCGGGTCTGGGTGGACCCGTGCAGGCTTTCCGCCACCTCGTAGCCGTCCATCCCCGGCATGTTGACGTCAAGAAGGATCAGGGCGAAGTCATGCTTCAGACACAGGGCAAGCGCCTCGGTTCCCGATCGCGCCTCGATGACCTCGGCCGGGATGTCGGCCAGAAGCTGGCGCAGGGCGAAAAGGTTGGCGGTCTTGTCGTCCACGATGAGAATTCTGCTGACGATCGTCTCCCCGAGCGTCATGTCACGGCTCCCGCCATTCTCACCGTCGCTTTCCAGGAATTTTCACGCCACCGTCCCGCCGCGACCACTGCGAGCGCACCGATGTCCCCCTCCGAGCCCCCGCCGCATATGCTGGACTTTAGTCTTGCACACCTTCGTCCGCAAGGCATACTATCGTTGAGAATGGCCGGTGGCGAATTTTTTTGGCCTCCATGATCCGGATGGATGAGGCTCTTTGCGGCTTGGCACTACGCCGTGTGTTACGCTGAACGTGAGCCGGGCGCCAGGCCAGGCAGGAAATGGTCATGTTTTCACTGAATAATGTTTCCATCCGCCCCAAGTTGATCGCCATGTTCCTGGTGATCGGCCTGGTTCCCCTGGCCGTGACCGGCTGGTTTTCCTCCGAGAGGGCCAGTGAGGCTCTTCTGGCGAAGTCGTATGCCCAACTGCAGTCGGTCCTGGAGTCAAAAAAATCAGGAATTGAAGCGTACCTGACCGAGCGACGGTCCGATCTCAAGGTGTTTTCCACCGATGGCTATGCCCTGGCCGCATTCGAGCATTTCCATGGCATCTTCCATGATTTTGAGCGGAACGGCAAAGGCATCGGCCATGCCGCCTGGGAAAAGATGCTTGATCAGAACTATGTTGTCTGGCTCAAGGAATACAGCATTAACTACGGCTACCATGACATATTGTTCATCGATATGGATGGTAATGTCATCTATTCCGTTGCCAGAGAGGCCGATATCGGGACAAACGTCATCCATGGTGCCTTGAAAAGGTCCTCACTTGGTAAGTTGTTCGGTCTGGCCCAGCATGGTGTGGCGCTGGTTGACTTCGAGCCTTATGCCCCGTCTGACTTCCACCACATCGCTTTTGCCGGTTCCCCAATCATAAAGGACGGCAGAACCATAGGAATGGTCGTGCTTCAGTTCCCGACCGCGGGCATCAATGCGATCATGGCGGGCCGGGCCGGCATGGGCCGGACTGGCGAGACCTACCTGGTCGGCATGCATGAGGGCACCATTTCTTATCGCAGTGATCGCCCCACTCATCAGGGAAAGATCGGTCAGGCTGTTGCCGCGCCCTATATAAGCAGGGCGCTTGACGGTGAAACCGGGCGCGAAATTGATCGCGTTGTTTCCGGATCGCCCGATGTCGTCGCCTACACGCCGATCGATGCTCCCGGTCTGCACTGGGCCCTCGTCGCAAGCATCGATCTGAACGAGGTGGAAGAGCCCGTTCGGGACCTGGCCAGGCTGACGTTGCTGCTGGCGTGCGCTCTCGCGATTATCGTGGCTACCGGGGCGGTTTTCGTCGCGCGTGCCGTTTCCACGCCTCTCCAGGCCATGAACGACGCCGCCGACAGGATCGCGGCCGGAGCCTGGTCGACCCGTGTCGATGTGCAGGGAACCGACGAGTTGGGCCGACTGGCGGCAGCCTTCAACCGGATGGCGCAGAACAACGAGGAGCAACTGTGGGTAAAGACGAATCTCGCCTCCCTGACGGGCATCATTCAGACATCCGAATCGCTTGAGGCGTTCGCGGGTGCCCTGATTCGAAAACTGTCCCCTTTGCTGGACTGTGGGCACGGGGTGATCTATCTCCGCGACGATGAAACGGAGACCTACAGGCTTTTCGGCAGTTATGGCTTCAAGGAGCGAAAGACCCTCAGCAATGCCTTCGCCGTGGGTGAGGGCCTGGTCGGGCAGTGCGCCCTGGAGAAACAGCCCATTCTTCTGACCGGGGTGCCTGGTGACCACGTCAAGGTCACCACCGGACTTGGGGAGTCTTCACCCCTCGCCGTCATGGCCATTCCACTGGTTTTTCAGGATCAGGTCCTGGCGGTGGTCGAACTCGCCTCGTTCCATCCGTTCACGGCGCCACAGAAGGGTTTGCTTGAGGAGTTGATCCCGACTCTTGGTCTCGGGTTGGAGAACCACAAGCGCAACCAGCGGACCATCGCCTTGCTGCGGCAGACTCAGGCCCAGGCCGAGGAACTGGAGACTCAGAGGGAGGAACTGGAACGGTCCAACGCCGAGCTGCAAATCCAGGGCGAGGAAATGCGCCGCGCCAACGAGGAACTGGAGGAGCAGTCCCAGACCCTGGTGGCCTCGCAGGAGGAGTTGCGAGCCCAGCAGGCTGGCCTGCAACAGGCCAATGAGGACCTGGAGGCCGCGCGGGTGGAGGTGGAGCGCAAGGCCGCCGATCTAGAAGCGGCGAGTCGCTACAAGTCCCAGTTCATCGCCAACATGTCCCACGAACTGCGCACCCCCCTCAACAGCCTGCTCATTCTCGCCAAGGGCTTCGCCGACAACGAGGACGGCAACCTGACGCCGCGCCAGGTGGAGGCCGGGCGGATCATCCTGGGGAGTGGAACGGACCTTCTGGACCTGATCAACGACATCCTCAATCTGTCGAAGATCGAGGCCGGGAAGATGGACGTCCACGTGACCGTGGTGGACGTGGTCGAATACGCCGACGAGATCCGGACCCAGTTCCGCCACATGGCCGAGAGCAAGGGCCTTGGCTGGAGCGTGACGGTGGAGAGCGGGGCTCCGGCGCGCCTCCACACCGACGCCGGCAAGGTCCGCCAGATCGTCAAGAACTTCCTGTCCAACGCCTTCAAGTTCACCGAGAAGGGAGAGGTCTCCGTCGCCTTCCGTCCCCTCCTCGACGGCCATGGTGCCCATGGCGGCGACGGATGGCTGGCCATCGCCGTGACCGACGCCGGCATCGGCATCCCCAGGGACAAGCAGAAACTGATTTTCGAGGCGTTCCGGCAGGCCGACGGCGGCACCAGCCGCAAGTACGGTGGCACGGGACTGGGGCTGTCCATTTCCCTGGAACTGGCCCGGCTGCTGGGCGGCGAGATCCGCCTGGAAAGCACCGAGGGGAAGGGCAGCACCTTCACGTTGCTGCTGCCCGTCAAGCCCGGCGGACCGCGGCGCGACGATACCTCCGAGCCCGAGCCCGAGCCTGAGCCCGAGCCCGACGGCGTTCCGGACCGGGGGGTGAGCACGCCCGCCCCGGTTGCCGCCATGGCCTTCATCGACGATGACCGCCATGCCGTTTCCGCCGAGGATCGCTTCCTGCTGGTGATCGAGGACGATCCGGCCTTCGCCGCCATCGTCCGCGACCTCGCGCGCAAGAACGGCTTCAAGTGCATCGCCGCTCCCACGGGGGAGGCCGGGTTGGCCCTCGCCCTCCATCATCGCCCCATGGGGATCATCCTGGACCGCGGGTTGCCCGACATGGATGGCCACCTGGTCCTGGCGCAGTTGAAGGCGAGCCCGGCGACTCGGCGGATTCCGGTGCATATCGTCTCCGCCATGGACGGGGACAAGGGGCTGGAAAAGGGGGCCATCGGCGTGCTGGAAAAGCCGGTGACCAAGGAACAGCTTCGCACGGTCATGGGGATGTTCGAGTGCCGCACCCTCCCCCCCGACACCCGTCGGAAGCTTTTGCTGGTGGAGGACGATCCCACGGCCCGCAAGGTCACCGCCAACTACCTGGAAAGCGACGGCGTCCACGTGGTGTCGGCGGCCAACTGCCGGGAGGCGGTCCAGTTTCTGCGCGAGGAACCCTTCCACTGCATGATCCTGGATCTCGGCCTGCCCGACTGCAGCGGCTTCCAGCTCCTTGAGCGCATCACCAGGGACGAGTCGATTCCGGCACCGCCAGTGGTGATTCACTCCGGTCGGGCGCTGTCCCGGGTGGAGTACGATCAGTTGCAGCGCTACACCGACGCCTTCGTCATCAAGGGCACGCCCCGCTCGGGCGAGCAGCTGGCGGAGGAAGTGGCGTCGTTCCTGCACGAGGCGGAGGACGTCCCGCAACCACCGCCTCCCAAGACCCCGGCGCCGGCCAACGCGCCCCCCCATGACTGGAAGGTCGTGTTCAAGGATAAGAGCATCCTGCTGGTGGACGATGACATGCGCAATACCTTCGCCCTGTCCGGAGCCCTGGAGAAAAAGGGGCTTGGCGTCATCATGGCCCCGGATGGCATGACGGCGCTGCACCTTCTGGAAAACTCCCCGCGCATGGTGGACGCCATCCTGATGGACGTCATGATGCCGGGCATGGATGGCAACGAGGTCACCCGCCAGATCCGCGGGCGGGACAGCTTCCGGACTCTCCCCATCATCGGTCTGAGCGCCAAGGCCATGGCGGAGGATCGGCAGCGCTGCCTGGACGCCGGCATGAACGCGTTTCTGCCAAAACCCGTGGACATCGATCAGCTTCTCTTCACGCTGCACAATCATGTGGCCAACGAGCGGAAGGTCTCATGACCCCAGGCGACATCCAGGACATCGAGATCAAGCTCGTCCTGGAGGCCTTGCGCCTGCGCTATGGCTATGACTTCCGCCATTACGACCAGTCCTCCGTGCGCCGTCGGGTGCTGCATTGTCTCGAGTCCTGCAAGTTGACCGGGATTTCCGACATCATCCCAAAGCTTTTGTACGAGGGGATGTTCCTCGAACGCCTGATCGGCGTCCTGACCATCTCGGTCACGACGATGTTCCGGGACCCCCTTGTATTTCGCGCCCTGCGAGAATATACTGTCCCGGCACTGAAGACCCATCCCTTCGTCAACATCTGGAGCGCCGGGTGCGCCACGGGGGAGGAGGTCTATTCACTGGCGATCCTGTTGCGAGAAGAGGGGCTGTATGAGCAGGCTCGCATCTATGCCACCGACCTGAACGCTGACTCCCTTGCGACCGCGCGGGAGGGCATCTACGCCCTGAATCGCCTGGAGGAGTTCGAGGCCAACTATCGCGACGCCGGAGGGGTGGGCACGTTCAGGGACTATTGCGAGATTGACGGTAACGTGGTCCGCATGAATGGTGACTTGAAAAAAAACATCGTGTATTCAAGCCACAATCTCGCGACGGACAGCGTGTTTGCGGTCATGAATCTGGTAATGTGTCGCAATGTCATTATCTATTTCGATGCGTCACTGCAAAAGCGCGTGATCGGGCTGTTTCATGAAAGCCTGGCCCGGGGCGGGGATCTCTGCCTTGGCGGCGCGGAGAGTCTGGACATATCGAAATCCGGCGCGGGGTTCAGCGTGCTGTCGCACAAGAACAGGATATTCCGGAAGGGATTCGAGCGAACGGCGGGGCACTGACGGTGATGAATAGGGCAGAGGGGGACACGTTCGAGAGCAAACTTCTCATCGTCGATGACAAGCCGGCCAATCTGTTTGCTCTGCGGCAGCTTCTCAAGGATGTTGGCGCCGAAGTCATCGAGGCCAGCTCAGGCCCGGAGGCTCTCCTGCTTTGCCTGAAGCACGAGTTCGCCCTGATCCTTCTTGACGTCAACATGCCGGAAATGGACGGGTACGAGGTGGCGGAAAGCCTGCGCGGCTCGTCGCAGACCCGCTCCGTCCCCATCATCTTCGTCACCGCCGCCCAGACCGACGAACTCGACCGCATCAAGGGGTTCGACGTCGGGGCCGTGGACTATATCCAAAAGCCCATCAACGACCGCATCCTGCTGTCGAAGGTGCGCGTCTTTCTGGAACTCAGCGGCCAGCGTCGCGCGCTGGCGCGTCAGGCGGCGCTGCTGGATGAGAAAAATCGGGGCCTGGAGGCGGAAATCCAGGAGCGCAGACGGGCCGAGGAGCGGCTGGAACAGATCAATGAGGCCCGGTCCACCCGCAATCGCCTGCTGCAGACCGTTCTCGAGCCCCTTTCTCTTCCCCAGCAGCTGGAAAAGGCCCTGGACATCATCCTGAACGTCCCCTGGCTTGCCATCCAGGCCAGGGGGGCGATCTTTCTTGCCGATGCGGAGGCCGGCGGTTTGGTCATGGCCGCCCAGCGCAATGTGCCGGACCATCTGGTGAGGGCCTGCGCCACGGTCGCGCCGGGCCAGTGCCTGTGCGGAAAGGCTGCCCAGTCCAGGGAGATCATCTTCGCCGATCGCATCGACCATCGCCACTCCGCCCTGTTCGACGACATTCCCCCCCACGGTCACTATTGCGTGCCCATCGCGCACAAGGAGACACTCCTCGGAGTCATCAATCTTTACGTGCAGTCTGGGTACGTCCGTCGTCCGGGGGAGTCCGATCTGCTTCTCGATATCGCCCACACCCTGGCGGGACTCATCGCGCATCGCCGGGTTGACGACGCGATGGCGGAGGCAAAGAGGATGGCCGAGGAGGCCAGCCGGTCCAAGAGCGAATTCCTGGCGACCATGAGCCACGAAATCCGCACGCCGATGAATGCCGTGATCGGCATGCATTACCTGCTGCAGCAGACACAGCTTGGCGACAAGCAGCGGGACTATCTGGACAAGGCCGACAGCGCCGTCCGTTCACTCCTGGTCATCATCAACGACATCCTCGATTTCTCGAAGATCGAGGCGGGTAAACTGGAGATCGAGTCGATCGAGTTTCTCCTCGCCGACGTCTTTGAACAGTTGGCCACGGTCGTCACCGGTATCGCCCGCAAGAAGAATATCGAACTGGTCTTCTCGGTACCGAGCGAAACTCCCAACAGCCTGGTGGGAGACCCGTATCGCCTTGGCCAGATTCTGCTCAACCTCGTCGGCAACGCCATCAAGTTTACCGACCAGGGCTCGGTGGTGGTGGCGGTGGAGCAGGTCGCGGCCGCGGAGGGCTCGGTCGACCTGCGCTTTTCGGTGCGCGACACCGGCATCGGCATCACCCCTGAACAGATGAAAAAGCTGTTCAACGCCTTCACCCAGGCCGACGGCACCACCACCCGCAGGTTCGGCGGCACCGGCCTTGGGCTGACCATCAGCAAGAGACTGGTGGAGATGATGGATGGCGCCATCGGCGCCACCAGCGAACCCGGCAAGGGCAGCGAGTTCACCTTCACCGCCCGCTTTGGCTGCTGTCCCAGCGTAGTGCCGGTGGTGGTGCCGGTCCACGGCATCGCCGGCCTGCGGGCGCTGGTCGTGGACGATCTGCCGAGCGCCCGGGAGTCCCTGTGCGCGATGCTGACGGCCCTCGATGTGAAAGTGACGGCCGCCGACAACGGCAGGGCGGCGCTGGCCGAACTGGTCCGGGCGGCCGAGGCTGGCGAGTCGCCCTACGACCTGGTGCTGATGGACTGGAAGATGCCGGAAATGGACGGAGCGGAGGCCGCCGAGCACATTCGCGGCAACGCGTCCCTCGGCAAGACACCTGTCGTCGTCATGGTCACGGCCTATGGACATGACGAGGTCCTGCAGCGGACGAAGAATGTGGGCGTGAACGGCGTGCTGGTGAAGCCGGCCCTGCCGTCAAGCCTTCTCGACACGATCTACCGTGCCACCCTGGCCGGGAATGCCTCGGCGGAGGCCATGCCCAGCAGGGTCCGCCATGCCTCCGCGCCGAGGAACCGGCTCGTGGGGCGGCGCATCCTTCTGGTCGAGGACAATGAGATCAACCAGGAAGTGGCGGGCACCATCCTCTCCGGCGAGGGCGCCTCGGTCACCGTGGTTTCCGACGGCCAGCAGGCGGTCGCGGCCGTGAACGCGCCGGACGCCGGGTTCGACGTGGTGCTGATGGACATTCAGATGCCGGTCATGGACGGCTATGTGGCGACGCGGCGAATCCGCGCCAACCCCGCCCACCAGTCCCTGCCCATCATCGCCATGACCGCCAACGCCATGGACGAGGATCGTGACCAGTGCCTCCTGTGCGGCATGAACGATCACATCGCCAAACCGATCAATATCGACAAGACCCTGGCCACGCTCGACCGCTGGATGGCTCCACTTCCGGAAGGGAC
>JAMOBE010000004.1:0-85795 GCA_039908285.1 Alphaproteobacteria bacterium | reverse complement strand
GCCGCCCGAGCGCGCGCCAGGGGATACCGCAACACAACAACCTTTGCGACAATCATCTACCTCATCGCCGCGCCCCTGGGCGACATCCTCGTTTCCACCTGAAACGTCGAAGAACCGATTTTTCCTCACCCATGCCGGGCCAGGGGCAGGCGGATGGTGAAGGTGGTTCCGTCGCCGCCGGTTCGCAGCAGGCTGAGACGTCCGCCCTGGGCCATGAGCAGCTCGCGGGCGATGGGCAGCCCGAGGCCGGTGCCGCCGGCCCGCGCCGAGCCGGAAAACGGCTGAAACAGATTGGCCCTGGCCCGTGGCGGCAGTCCGGGGCCGTCGTCGATGATGTCGAGCCAGATCTCGCCGTCGGTGACCCCGGCCGCCACCCGCACCGAGCGGGCCCCCGCCTCCACCGCATTGCGCAGCAGATTGTCGAGCACCCGGGCCATCAGCTCGCGGTCCACCTCCGCCTGCAGGCCCACCGTCACGTCGTTGACGAAGGCACGTCCGTCCGCCATCACGGGGACACCCGCCGCCGCCTCGTCCACCAGGTCCCGCAGGAAATGGCGGCCGCGTTCCACCTCGGGAGGCCCCTCGCGGACGAAGCGCAGGGTACGGGTCAGCATTCCCACCGCCCGCTCCAGCGCCCGGCAGATGCCGGCGGTGAGGTGCCCGACCTCGGACTCGGCCCCGGCGCTGTTCTCCAGCCGGTCCGACTCCAGCATGGCGGTGGTCAGCACCCCCTTGAGGTCGTGGGAGATGCGGGCCACGGCGGCGCCCAGCCCGGCCAGTCGTTCCTTGTGACAGAGGGCCGTGCGCAGTTCGGCCTGCATGTCGGCGAGGGTCCGCTCCGCCACCCCGATCTCGTCGGCACGGCGGCTTGGCCGGATGATGCGCGTCTGATCCTCGGGTGCGTCGCGGAAGGCGATCATGCTGGCGGTCAGCCGCCGCATCGGCCGCACCAGCAGCCAGTGAAGGCTGAGGTAGACCAGGGCCGCCGTCACGATGGAAATGAACACGCTGAGAACCAGGATGCGCTGGGCAAAGCCCCGCATTTCGCGGCGCATCGGCGCCTCGTGGACGATAATCTCCACCAGCACGGCGCCATCCTTGGGACTGGGACCGACCACGGCGAGAAGCCGGTCGTCGTCCCGCCCCAGGGCCGCCAGCGCGTCCCCGATCAGGTCGAAAAAGCCCGCTTCCCGCAGGTCGACATAGTCGTCCACCCGGTCCGGCATGTCCGGCCCCAGGGCCAGCGCGTCGGCTCCGGGCCGGTGCACGACGATCCCCACCGCCTCGGCGTGGGCGAGGAGACGGCGCTGCAGGCGGGCATCCACCATGCCGTCGGGAGTGGCCTCCAGGGCCAGCACCGCCAGATGGGCCGAGGCCAGGTGCTCTATCAGGTACTGCTGACGGAATCGACCGATGGACGGTGCCGAGATCAACACCTCGGCCACCATGACGAAAAAGATCGTCAGGAGCAGAAGCCGGGCCGACAGGCTGTCGAGAAAACGCATCCCGGGTATGCTATCACAACCGAGTGCCCCTGAGGAGTACGGACGTGAGCGCAAAGACCCGCCTGGATCAGCTTCTGGTCGACCGTGGACTGGCGGAGAGTCGCACCCGCGCCCAGGCCCTGATCATGGCCGGCCTGGTCTACACCGGAGACGTCCATGCCGGTGACCGGCGACTCGATAAGCCGGGTCAGTCGGTCAATACCGATCTCCACGTGGTGGTGCGCGGCCAGGATCACCCGTGGGTGTCGCGGGGTGGCGTCAAGCTGGCCCATGGCCTTGATCATTTCGCCATCGATCCATCTGGACTGACCTGTCTCGACGTCGGCGCCTCCACCGGCGGTTTTACGCACGTGCTGCTGAGCCGGGGTGCCGCCCGGGTGTTCGCCGTCGACGTGGGCTATGGCCAACTGGCCCTCACGGTGCGCGAGGATCCCCGCGTGGTCGTGCTGGAGCGCACCAACGCCCGCCACATCGGTCGTGACGAAGTCCCCGACCCCATCGCTCTCATCGTCTGTGATGCCAGCTTCATCGGCCTGCGGACCCTGCTGCCGGCGCCGCTTGCCCTGACGGCGCCCGGAGCCCGGCTGGTCGCCCTGATCAAGCCGCAGTTCGAGGTGGGACGGGGCCGCGTCGGCAAGGGCGGCGTGGTCCGCGACCCGGCCCTCCACGCCGAGGTGTGCGAGACCATCACCACCTGGCTCGCCGCCCAGCCGGGGTGGCGGGTCATGGGCGTCACCCAGAGCCCGATCCAGGGACCCGAGGGCAACGTGGAGTTCCTGATCGGTGCCGAGAGGGTCTGATCACTCTCCCTCCGTGGTAATCCATACGCGCACCATCGATCTCCATAATAGCATTTCCCCACGACCGGGTTTGCTGGTGAAATCGTGGCAACACGTTGGACGTGCATAGCTGCACGTAGAGATCCCCATTATCCCGACCACATCAGACTGGAGACGGCCATGTCGAGTGTCATTCCCGCCGACGCCCTGGGGGCGCCGGGAGGGTCGGTGCAGCCCGATCCACAAGCGGCGGTTCGCCGCCGGATTCGCGCCTACATCTCCGAGAATCTTCTGCTGGATACCGGTAATGAGCTTGAGGATGACACGTCACTGGTGGAGTCCGGGATTCTCGATTCCACCGGCGCCATGGAGCTGGTGGCCTTCCTCGAGGAGGCGTTCGGCGTGACCGTCGCCGACGAGGATCTGGTTCCCGCCAATCTGGATTCGGTCAACGCCATCTGCGCCTTCGTCGGGGCGAAGCTGGCCTGTGCCATCAGGCGATAAGAAAAACGGGGCAACCATGCTGGTTCATCATTTCCTCGTCCGCACCGCGCGGAGCCATGGCGACCGGACGGCCCTGCTGGTGGCCGGCGCGCGCCACACCTTCGCCGAGATCGACGGCGACAGCGACCGACTGGCCTGTGAACTCCAGGCTCTGGGCGTGGTTCGTGGTGATCGCGTCATGGTCATGCTGGAGAACTCAACGGAGATGGTGATCGCCCTGTGGGCGACCCTGAAGGCCGGAGCCGTGTTCGTTCCCGTCAGTCCGGCGGTTCGGGACGACCGGCTCGCCTTTCTCCTGGAGGACTCAGGCGCCCGGTGCGTCGTCGCCCCGGCCCGTCACCGGCATCGCGTCGTCGCCGCCATGGCGAACAGTCCGGCCCCCTGCGATCCGGTGTGGGTCGGGCCCGCCAACGGCGCCCTGCCAGGCGAGCGCCATCTGGCCGACATCCTGGCTCAGCCCCATCGCTTCCCCACCGATCCCGGGCTCATCGATCAGGATCTCTGCCTGATCATCTACACCTCGGGCTCCACCGGCCAGCCCAAGGGGGTGATGCTGACCCACCGGACCATCGGCAACAACGTCTGGTCCATTTCCAGCTACCTCGGCAACGTGGCGGACGACGTGGTGCTGTGCGTCCTGCCCCTGTCGTTCGACTACGGCCTGTTCCAGATCCTGACCGGCGCCCGCGTCGGCTTCGCCGTGGTCCTGGAGCGCTCGTTCGCCTACCCCTTCGAGGTCCTGAAGCGCATTGGCGAGCACCGGGTCACCGGCCTGCCGGGCGTCCCCACCCTGTTCGCGACCCTGTTGCAGTTCGCGCCGTTCCAGGGGCTCGATCTGTCGTCCCTGCGCTATCTGTCCAATACCGCGGCGCCATTCCCTCCGGCCCACATCCAGCGACTCCGGGAGGAGTTGCCGTGGTGCCGAATCTTTTCCATGTATGGCCTGACCGAGTGCACGCGGGTGTCCTATCTCGATCCGGAGCGCCTCGAGACCAAGATCACCTCGGTCGGGCGGCCGATGCCCAACTCCGAGGTCTATGTCGTCGATGACGACGGCCGACGGCTCGCGGCCGGGCAGGTGGGAGAGCTGGTGGTGCGCGGCACCAGCCTCATGCGCGGCTACTGGCGGCGCCCGGAAGAGACCGCCCGGACCTTGCGTGCCGGCGAGATTCCCGGCGAGCCGGTGCTCCACACCGGTGACCTGTTCCGCATGGACGCGGAGGGAGACCTCTACTTCGTCGGCCGCCGCGACGACGTCTTCAAGTGCCGGGGCGAGAAGGTGAGCCCGCGCGAGGTCGAGACCGTCGTCTTCGAACTGGCCGACGTGGCCGAGGCGGCGGTGATCGGCGTGCCCGACCCCATGGATGGCATGGCGGTCAAGCTGTGCCTGGTGGCGCGGGAAGGGACCACCCTCGACGAGCGGACCGTGCGCGCCCACTGCCGCGCCCGGCTGGAGCCCCATCTGGTGCCCCGGATCATCGAGATGTGCGCGGCCCTGCCCAAAACCGACTCAGGCAAGATCAGCAAGAGCCGATTGCGGGCCGCCGCGGCGTCGGCACAAGAATAATAGTGAAGGGCGAGGGCCTGGAGGCCCTCGCGCTCCCCATTACTTCCAGGATGATAAGTTCTTGGGAGCACGCATGTGCCATTATGAATAAATATATGCATCACAAGTATACATCATTATTGTTTATGTAATTATTGAAAAACAATGGGGTTTGGGGCATCGCCCCAAGCGGGGTCCGGGGCGGCAGCCCCGCGATCGTCCCCCCCCAAACCAGATCGGGTGAATCCATGTGCGGCATCGCTGGCATCCTGACCGCTCCCACGGCCTCTCCGGTGGCCCTGGAAGAACTTCGCCGCATGATCGCCATGCTGGCCCATCGCGGACCCGACGGCCATGGGCTGTACCGGGGACCGGGCATCGGGCTCGCCCACGCGCGGCTCAGCCTGATCGACCTGGCCGGCGGCTTTCAGCCCCTGCATAACCAGGACAGCTCCATCTGGATGGTGTTCAACGGCGAGATCTTCAACTACATCGAGCTGCGGCGCGAGCTGGCGGCCCTCGGGCACCAGTTTTATACCGACGGCGACAGTGAAGTAATCATCCACTGCTACGAGCGCTACGGCCCGAAAGCCTGGACCATGCTGAACGGCCAGTTCGCGTTCGCCCTGTGGGACGGCCGGACGCGGCGGCTGTGGCTGGTGCGCGATCGCCTCGGCATCCTGCCCCTGCAATACGCCCGGGTCGGCGAACGCCTGCTGTTCGCCTCCGAGGCCAAGGCCCTGTTCGCCGGCGGGCGACTGGCGCCCCACATCGACCCCCAGGCCCTGGCGGAGACCTTTTCCTGCTGGTCGGCGACGGCCCCCCGCACCCTGTTCGCCGGAGTCGCCATGGTGCCGCCCGGCTCCGCCCTCTGCTTCGATCAGGGGTTGACCAGCAGCGGTGGACGCTACTGGCACCCCGACCCGACTCGCCAGGCTCAGGACGGGCTTTCGGTGGAGGAGGCCGTCGACGGACTGGAGCACCACCTGTCCCGGTCGGTGGCGCTCCGTCTGCGGGCCGATGTGCCCGTCGGTTGCTACATCAGTGGCGGGCTCGACTCTTCGGTCATCGGCGGGCTGGCCGTGGGCCAGGTCGGGGATGGTCTCAACACCTTCGGCATCCGCTTCGCCGATCCCGTCTTCGACGAGACGCCCGAGCAGCGCCGCGCCGTGGCCGCCCTCGGCACCCGCCACCACGAGATCCTCTGTGACGGCGCCGACATCCGCCGCACCCTGGAGGAGGTTGTCTGGCATTGCGAGACCCCGCTCCTCCGAACCTCGCCGGTGCCGCTGTATCTGCTGGCCGGACTGGTGCGGGAGCGGGGCATCACCACCGTCCTGACCGGCGAGGGCGCCGACGAGCTTCTGGCCGGCTACACCATCTTCAAGGAGGACCAGATCCGGCGGTTCTGGGCGCGGCGGCCCGACTCGGCGATGCGGCCGGCCCTGCTCGGGCGGATCCATCACTACGTCGGCTCGCAGGACGCCCGCTCCACCGCCCTGTGGCGCAACTTCTTCCGCCAGGGCCTGATGGATACCGGGCATCCCTTCTATTCGCACCTGATCCGCTGGCGCAACACCGCCTGGACCCTGCGCCTGCTGGCGCCCGAGGTCGGGGCCGCCTTCAACCTGGAGACCATGCTGGCCGAGGCCGAAAACGACCTGCCGGCCGACTGGCGGAGCTGGGACCCGCTGACCCGGTCCCAGGTCATCGAGATGCGGTCGTTCATGTCGTCGTACCTGCTGTCCTGCCAGGGCGATCGGGTGGCCATGGCCCACGGCGTCGAGGCCCGCTATCCCTTCCTCGATCCCAACGTGGTGGACTTCTGTCTGGCCCTGCCCAAGCGCCACAAGCTGCTCGGCCTGCGCGACAAGCTGGTGCTGCGCCGCCTCGCCGCCCGTCGGCTGCCGCCCGAGATCTGGCGCCGCCGCAAGCAGCCCTTCCGCGCCCCCATCGGCGCCGCTCTGTTCGGCTCGGCGACGTTCCATGTCTTTAACGATCTCATGTCCCCGGCAGCCTTGGCCGGGGATGGACTGATCGATCCCGTGGCCGCCGGCCGTCTGCTGGACAAGGCCCACCGGCAGGACGGCGTCATGGGGGGCGAGCGGGAAGACATGGGCCTGGTGGGCCTCCTGACCCTCCGCCTCCTGCGCCGCCTGTTCGGCGAGGGCTTCACCGCCCGAGCCGATGCCGCCCGGGCTTTGCTTGACCGCTCCCCCCTCTGCGTCTTCGCCGACACGGTGGGGTGAGAGGGGGGGGAAGGGTAGGAAGAAAGCAAGGAAGATGCAACACGGATGAACACGGATAAGAACGGATAAACACGGATGTAGATGAGTAAATCCTGGGTTTCATCTACAAATTAGACAATGATTATTTATTAATTTGATAGGAGTGAGAACAGAGCAGCATCTTGATACCCTGCATCCGTGTTTATCCGTGGATATCCGTGTTTATCCGTGGATATCCGTGTTCATCCGTGGATATCCGTGTTCATCCGTGTTGCATCTTCCTTGCTTTTCTTCTTTTTCTTCATATTCTCCTTTCATTACACGAGGTCACCCATGTCCCTCTCTCTCCCTCCGCTGGATGTGCCGTTCGAGAGCAATCGGATCGAGCGGTTTCTGGTTGATGCCCTGGCCCGGCGCCTCAATCGCCGGGGTGTGGTTCTGGGGGTCAGCGGTGGCGTTGACTCGGCGGTGTGCGCCAGCCTGGCGGTGCGGGCGCTGGGGCCGGAGCGGGTGTTCGCCCTGCTGATGCCCGAGAGCCAGGTCTCCGACGGCGGGACCGAGCGCGCCCTCGACCTGTGCCGGCAGCTCGGGGTGCGGCATGTCGTCGAGGACATCACGGAAAGCCTCGAGGCCATCGGCTGCTATCGCCGCGCCGAGGAGGCCATTCGCCGCCTGGTGCCCGAGTTCGGTCCCGGCTGGCGGCACAAGATCGTGCTGGCGGCCGGCGGGCACGACGGCACCGGGCTGCCGTTCTTCAGCCTGGTGGTCGAGTCTCCGGACGGCGCGTGCACGTCGCAACGGATGCCGGCGGATGTCTACCTGCAGGTGGTGGCGGCGACGAACTTCAAGCAGCGCGTCCGCAAGAGTCTCGAATATTTCCATGCCGAGCGGCTGAACCACGCCGTTCTCGGGACGCCCAATCGTCTCGAGTACGAACTCGGCTTCTTCGTCCGCGGGGGCGACGGGTTGGCGGACGTCAAGCCGATTGCCCACCTGTTCAAGACTCACGTGTACTCCCTGGCCCAGCACCTGGATGTCCCGGACGACATTCGCCGTCAGGCCCCCAGCACCGGAACCTACAGCCTGCCGCAGACCCAGGAGGAGTTCTATTTCGCCCTGCCCTATGACCGGGCGGATCTGTTGCTGCACGGCATGACGGTCGGGGTGGCGGCGGACGAGATCTGCCGGGCGCTGGACTGTGCCCCGCCGGTGGTGGATCGGCTGCGGCGGGAGTTCACGGCCAAGCGTCGGGTGGCGGAGCGGTCGCTGGGGGAGGCGCTGGTGGTGGAATGAAAAGCAGGACTGTTTACGAGATCACCCCTGCCGTTTGGTCGGCAGACGGCGCAGCAGCGGGTCGGTGAGGGCGACCGGCAGCGAGGCTGCAAGCCAGATTGCCACGACCATCGGCCAGGGGAAGGCGATGCGGCCGCGGTTGCCGGCCAGGCCCCGGCGGATGTGGGCGGCGGCCCGTTCGGGGCTCATCAGGAAGGGCATGGGGAACTGGTTGACGGCGGTCATGGGGGTTTCGATATAGCCCGGACAGATGACCGACACCGCGATTCCGTCCCCGGCCAGCCAGCCGCGCAGGCCCTCGCCCCACACCTTCACCGCCGCCTTGGAGGCACTGTAGGCGGGGGCTCCGGGAAGGCCGCGGAACCCGGCGATCGAACTCATGATGGCGATCTGTCCCCGGCCCCGCTGCCGCATGAGGGGAATGACCGGCAGCACGGTGTTGAGCACCCCGTCCACATTGACGGCGAAGATGGCCCGGGTCTGCGCAGCCGCCTCGCCGCCGGCCCCACCGGTACCGGCGGAAATGCCGGCGTTGGCGATCACCAGGTCGAGGGGCTGGGCGGCATCGGCAGCCTCGATCCAGGCGGTCATGTCCTTTGCGGCGGTCACGTCCACCTCAGTGGTAACCACGGTGGCGCCGCGACGACGGCAGTCGGCCGCCACCGCCTCCAGCCGGCCGGCGTCCCGCCCCCCCAGCGCCAAAGTCACCCCCGGCCCCGCATAGGCACGCGCCAGGGCGGCGCCTATGCCGCTGGATGCCCCCGTCAGCAGGATCGAGCGTGGGTCGCGCATTCGCTCACCCTACGCTTCGCCGCCCAGGTGCTCGATGAAGGCAATCAGGTGGGGGACGGAGCGCTTGCGTTCAGCCGGGTTTTTTCCATGACTGCGGGAAAACCGCTGCAGAAAGTCCAGATCCAGTTTTTTGAAGTTATAATAGGACTTGATGACCATGAATTCGCCGATATGGGTGGGCAGGCGGTCGGACCACTTGTTGAGGCCATCGCGGAACGACCCTTCGCGTCCCTGCTCCTGCATCTTCGACGGGGTGAATTCCTGGGCGTAGAGGTCCTTGATTTCGCTCCATGCCTTCTGGAAAACGGCCGGCTCGTAGCGGATCATGGTCTGAAAGATGTTGAGATCGGCGAAGCTCGGCACCGAAAAGTGATGGCGACGGGCCGCGGCCTTCATCATCTCCCACATTACCCGCGCCTCGTCCTCGGCCGTCGGCTTCCCTGCCGGTGCGGCCGCCTCCTTCTTGCCGAGGCCGAAGAAGCCGCCCCCCTTCTTCTCGGCGGCCTTCGGTTTGTCCGGGTTCACCTTCAGTTCCATCCACCGCCCATCCCAGGTATGGAGAATCGGATTGTTGTTCTCACCGGAGTGGATGATTTCCTCGATGGTGGCCGCTCCGGCCTCCTGCCAGTTGTAGTTCTCCGACATGGTGCGGATGAGCCGCGATTTGCGCATGCTGGGAAGGATATGCTTGCGCAACGCCTCGTCCAGGACATCGGCGAACGCCGGTGCCAGCAGGAACGGTATGCCGTCCAGAGTCTTGCCCGGTGCTTCGGTCACCTGGAGAATCGCCAGGGGACGGCGAATGTGGGCGCACATCGCCTCTTCGAAAACCTGTTCAAAGGACATCGGTGCTGTCTCCGCCTGTTTTCGCGCCCGCTGCGCCGCGGCCTTTGCCGCCGACACCGGCGTTCCGTTCTCCTCCCCGGCGTCATGGCTCCGGCTGTCGGGCTCGTCCATGTCCGGCATCATGTGATCCAGTGCCGGGGCCATTGATTGGGCCGGTTCCTCGGCTGCCCGCGATCTGGCTGTCGCCGCCGCACGCGGCGCCGGTTCGGATGCCGGGGAATTCTCCAGGATGGTGGTCAAGGCCTGGGTGACCGCATGGGTCAGGATGGTGCGGTCCTCCTCCCACTGCTCCGGCGAGCGGCCACCACTGAATGCCCCGCCGAGCAGGTCCACGAAATCCGACTCCTGGGCGTCGTACAGGGCTTCCGAGCCCATGCCCATGAGTCGCGAGTTGAGGACGACGTTGAAGATGACCTTGAGTTGGTTCACGCTGGCCCATTTCAGGCTCTGCGGATCATTGAGGGTCAACCGTCGGAGCGAAAGAATCTGCGCGACCGAACAACTTCGGGTGACGGAGATCAATTCTCGCGCCTTCCCCTCGAATTCACGCGTCATCGCCGTGGAACGCTGCGAGCCGTCGTTCATATCCCTCAACCCAGCCTGCCGAAACCGCGCCTGCGCCTTCCGGACCTTCCATTGCCTCCGGTAACGGCCCCCTACCGAAAGTCGAGGTTATAAGGGTACCGCATTCGTACAACTACGGCAATAGCAGCCAAGATGAAAAAATTCGTTAACGTCCGGCTCGGGTTCACGGGATTTTGAACGGGGACACGGTCACGAATCGCATGAGTTCGATCTTTCCGGCTCGCCGGAATCAGACGCCTACCCGGCGCCAGGTCGTCCCGCCGGCGCCATCCTCCAGCAGCACCCCCCGCTCCTTCAGATACGTGCGTATCCGGTCACCCTCGGCGAAGTTCCTCGAGGCCCGCGCGGCGGCACGATCGGCGATCAATCGTTCAATGACGGCATTCTTCAATTCATCACTCTCGCCCCCCTTCATCCAGGCCTCCGGGTCCTGGCCCAGCACCCCGAGCAGCCGCCCGCCGGCCAGCAGCGCCCCCTTGAGCCGCGCCCGTTCCGTCGCGTCGGTGGCCTTGTTGAGGGCGGTCGCCGTCTCGTGCAGAACCGCCATGGCCCGTGGCGTGTTGAGGTCGTCTTCCAGCGCCTCCAGCATCTCGGCCGGCGGCGGCACCTGGTCATCGGGGCTCTCGGCGACCCCCCGCAGCGCGGTGTAGAACCGGTCGAGCGCCAGCCTGGCCTGGCGCAGGCCCTCCTGCGTCCAGTCGAGAGGCTGGTGATAGTGGGTGGCCAGCATGCACCAGCGGATGGTCTCGCCATGGTGGCCCTGGTCCAGCACCTCGCGGACGGTGACGAAGTTGCCGAGGGACTTCGACATCTTCTCCCCCTCCACCATCAGCCAGCCGTTGTGCAGCCAGACGCGGACGAAGGGCTCTCCATGAGCACAGGTGCTCTGGGCGATCTCGTTCTCGTGGTGGGGAAAGACCAGGTCCTGACCGCCGCCGTGGATGTCGAAGGTCCGGCCCAGGTACTCCCGGCTCATGGCCGAGCACTCGATGTGCCAGCCCGGCCGGCCGCGACCCCACGGGCTGTCCCAGCCCGGCTGGTCGGTGGTGGAGGGCTTCCACAGCACGAAGTCGGACGGGTCCTTCTTATACGGTGCGACCTCCACCCGGGCCCCGGCAATCATCTCGTCGCGGGACCGCGCCGACAGGCAGCCGTAGTGGGGATCGGAGGGCACGTCGAACAGCACATGCCCCTCGGCGGCATAGGCATGCCCCCGCGCGATCAGGGTCTCGATCATGCCGATCATCTGGGGAATGTGCGCGGTGGCGCGGGGCTCGACGTCGGGAACCAGGGCGCCAAGGGCCGCCATGTCCTCGTGAAACTCGGCGATCGTCCGCTCGGTGATGGCGGCTATGGGCTGGCCGGTCGCGGCGGCGCGGGCGTTGATCTTGTCGTCCACGTCGGTGATGTTGCGGACATAGGTCACCCGCGGGTACAGCCGCCGCAGCAGGCGATAGAGCACGTCGAACACCAGCACCGGCCGGGCATTGCCGATGTGAGCGCGGTCGTACACGGTGGGACCGCATACGTACATCCGCACGTGCCCAGGGTCGAGCGGCGCGAACGTCTCCTTGCGGCGGGTGAGGGTGTTGTAGAAGGACAGGGTCACGAGCGGCTTCCGTATGGTCGGGACAACGCGCGGAGTCCGACCGGTCGGCGCCCGACTCCCGCGTGCCAGACGTAACAGACCCCGGACCACCGGTCGAGGGGTCTGTTCAGTCAATCCGATCGTTGATGGACTTCTGATATTTATTGAGCAGATGGCCGTGCTGTCGCCCCAGAACACCGGCGTGCCCAATCCGCCAACTCACCACTTCGAAACTGGCACCGTATCTCTCTGACAGGGATCTCATGTAGTCCTCAAGATCCGACGGAGGCATGTCATCGGGCCGATCACCGAAGCGCTGGATAAAGGTTGTCCGAACGACGGCCACGGGAAGAATCAATTCAGCCGCGAACCCATTGGCACGGGCCTCGATGGCGTGATTGACGCGACCGCCCAACACCTCGGCGGCAGGAAGCCGACGTCGCCTGTCCATCAAAAGATGTCCTAGTTCATGAGCCAGTGAGGACCGACGCCCTGCCGGCCGTGACACTCGTTTCCCCAATTTATTGACCAGAATCACTGGACCGTGACCAGGACCCCAGGCAGCCACCGCGTCCACGCGCCTTCCGGACAGTTCGATATCCATGAGGCGCACGCCCCAATTACTCAGCATAAGCTCGGGGTCCAGGACCGCATCCTCAGCATAGCTTAGTTCCTTGCGCAGCCACTGCGCAATGGAGTTACCGGCTACGTATGGTTCGACGCTACCCAGCTTGGTCAACTCCTTGTCGCAACGTGCAGCAAGCGCGTCCAGGGCCGGTGTTTTGACGTGTGGCGTTTCGGCGATATACCGCAGCAACATGGCCACGTCACCGTCCGCCATCACTCCATCCATCATGCGCGCGGCGACGGCCAGTTCGGAAGCGTCGAATTTCGTATCGGTAACGTTGTCGTTCGCCATTTCCCTGGCCATTTCCGATGCCGGCCACAGGGCGGTGACCCGACTTTCCGTCATTCCGGCCGCGATCCGCAGGCGTTGCTTCGCCTCGATGACATGATGACGTCTCCAGCGCTCCACGGCAGAGCGGGAGCGCCCATCGGTCAGTTTTTCGACGCGCTGGGCGATGGCGTCGGCAAACTGTTCCAGGGTCGTCATGACTTTGATGAACGGCAGTCGCCATTCCTCATCATCGGTACCCACCCACATTTCTTTACCCTGGCGAAGCAGCGTAACCGACGGCACCCACGCCCCCCAGAATCCCTCGGCCAGATCGTGGACCACCTCGAAGTCGCGCAAGGCCTCATCTTCGTCGATGGACTGATCCTCCGGGATCGTGTCCCAGCTCTGTTCAACCTTCACCCGCAGGTGCCCCGGGTGTGGAGGGTCCTCTTCATAGGGATCACCCTCGATGGGAAACGAGATCGGATACGTTTCCTCGTAGCTCAGATACGGCCACGCGGCGATCATGAACTCGAGGAAATCGATCCAGTTCCATTCGACCTGCTCGTCAACGGGGGCATCATCGCCCCAGATGATCTTTTCGCCAATTGAGAGCGCGAGACTCCCCCACGTTTCCTGCACCGGTCCTGGCACCGAGCCCTCAGGAGCAGGCAGCCAGACGAGCGAAATGCGCAGCCCCTCCTGATCGCCAAAAATCAACTCTCCAGCCATTCTTCCAGCCTCCCCTCATGACCAGCGGAAGCGGCTCGAGCGCGCAGTTCCGTCAGAATTTCAGAGGGAATCTTGATCTTGCCCCTTACCTTGGCTTTCTCCTCGCCTTTTTCCTTGAGCCGTACCTTGACTGGATAACCGTGCCACCGTCCGGGCCAATCGCTTGGTCTCGCCTGATAGACAACACCCTTGTGAACATTCCACCTGGCGACCGGCCGTTCAGGCCGGGTTTCCCGAAATTCCTCAATCGACTCGTCCAGCAACTGCTGAGCCGTCTCGATGGTCAGATCTCGCGGGCAGAGACCGACCATCCGATGTTTCACCATCACAACCTCGGCCTGATCACTCTGGCCACAATGCTTGTACCGATCCACCATCGGGTCATAAACCAGACCGGTCTTAGCGGTCGACAATTCATACGGCTTCCAGCACATGACGCGAGCCCCCACTCGTGGATCATGTCAGTTTATCTTTTCCATAACATGGTAGTCTTCATTCCGTCAAACGTTGCCGCGCCCGCGCGGCGCCTATCAAAGGTAGCAATCCCTTCAACTCCGGTCCATGGTCGAGGCCGGTCAGGGCGAGGCGCAGGGGGTGGAACAGGGCCCGGCCCTTGCGGCCGGTGGCGGTCTTGACGGCGGCGGTCCAGGTGGCCCAGGTGCCCTCGTCCCACGGCTCGGGCGGCAGCAGGTCGGCGGCGGCCCGGGCGAACGCGGCATCCTCGATCACCGGGGTGATGGTGCCCCGGCACACCCGCCACCAGGTCTGGGCGTCGCTCAGGGTTTCCAGGTTGCCGCGGATGGCGGTCCAGATGGGCTCATCAATGCCGGCGAGCCCGAGACCGGCGAGCCGTGAGGCGGCCTCGCCGAAGGGCATCTCGTGCAGGCGGCGGGCGTTGAGGTGGCGCAGTTCCACCACGTCGAAGCGCGGCGGGGCGCGGCCCAGGCGCTCGATGTCGAACGCGGCCGCCAGCGCGGTCAGGGAGAGCCCACCCTCCACCGGCCCCGACGTGCCGAGGGTGGCGAGCACGCTGCTGAGTACCGGCCCCTCGATGCCCTCGCTGCGCAGATCCCGCAGGCTGAGGGAGCCGAGGCGCTTGGACAACCCCTGGCCGCCGGCATCGGTCAGCAGCGGCAGATGGGCGAAGGCCGGCGCCGCCGCGCCCAGGGCCTCGAAAAGCTGGATCTGCACGGCGGTGTTGGTGACGTGGTCATCGCCGCGGATGACGTGGCTGATGCCAAGGTCGATGTCGTCCACCACCGAGGGCAGGGTGTAGAGGGGCGAGCCGTCGGCCCGCACCAGCACAGGGTCGCTCAGGTGCTCGGCATGGTAGTGACAGGGGCCGCGCACCAGGTCGCCCCAGCTCACCTCCTGCTGGAGCAGCCGGAACCGCCAGTGGGGCCGGCGTCCCTCCGCTTCCAGGCGGGCGCGGGCGGCGTGGTCGAGATGCAGCGCGGCGCGGTCATAGACCGGCGGCCGGCCCCGGGCCAGCAGGGTCTTGCGCCGTAGGTCCAGTTCCTCGGGCGTCTCATAGCAGGGATAGAGGCGGCCGGAGGCCTTCAGCCGCTCCTCGGCCTCGCGGTAGCGGGCGAAGCGGGCCGACTGGTGGACCTCGTCGTCCCAGTCGATCCCGAGCCAGGCCAGGTCCTTGCCGATGGCTCGGGTGAACTCCGGCTGCGAGCGCTCCGTATCCGTGTCGTCGATGCGCAGCACGAAGCGTCCCCCCCGGGCGCGGGCGAACAGCCAGTTGATCACGGCGATGCGACCGTTGCCCACATGCAGAAGGCCGGTCGGGCTGGGAGCAAAACGAACCGTGATCGTCATCTCAGGACCCGATAGCCATTGGTGATGGGATAGCGCCGCTCGCGGCCAAAGGAGCGCTCGGTGATCTTGACCCCCGGGGGAGCCTGCCGGCGCTTGTACTCGGCCAGAGTCAGCATGCGCCACACCCGGTGCACGGTGGCCTCGTCGTGCCCCCGCGCCACCACCTCGGCCAGTCCCAGTTCGCCCTCGATGAACAGAGCCAGGATGGCGTCCAGCTGGTCATAGGGCGGCAGGCTGTCCTGGTCGGTCTGGTTGTGGCGCAGCTCGGCGGTCGGCGGCTTGGTGATCACCCGCTCGGGCATCACCAGGCCGAGAGGACCGCGGCCGCCCTCGGGCCGCTGGGCGTTGCGCCAGCGGGACACCTCGAACACCGTGGTCTTGTACACGTCCTTCAGCACCGAATAGCCGCCGCACATGTCGCCGTACAGGGTGGCGTAGCCGACGCTCATCTCCGACTTGTTGCCGGTGGACAGGACCATGGGGCCGAACTTGTTGGAGAGGGCCATCAGGGTGAGGCCGCGGGCGCGGGCCTGGATGTTCTCCTCGGTGATGTCGGGGGAGGTCCCGGCGAAGGCCGCCGCCGTCATGGCCTGAAAGGCGTCCATGGCCGGCTCGATGGAAATGGTGTCGAGTTGCACCCCGAGCAGATGGGCCACCGCCGCCGCGTCCTCCAGGCTGTCGCGGGAGGTATAGGGCGAAGGCATCATCACGCAGCGCACCCGCTCAGGCCCCAGGGCATCCGCGGCGACTGCGGCGCTGAGGGCGCTGTCGATGCCCCCCGACAGGCCGATCAGCACGCCGGGGAAGCCATTCTTCTCCACGTAGTCGCGCAGGCCCAGCATCATCGCCTGATAGACGGCCTCGCTGGGACCGGTCGAAGCCGGGCGGGGGCCGGGAGCGCAGCGCCAGACCCGCGCGTCGTCACGACTCCAGCGGCTGACCATGAGCGCCTCCCGCCACGACGGCGCCAGGGCCACCACGTCGCCGTCCTCCCCAAGGACGAACGAGGCGCCGTCGAACACCAGTTCATCCTGTCCGCCCACCTGATTGACATAGACCAGCGGCAGGGCGCTCTCCCCCACCCGGGCGGCGGCGTTGGCCAGGCGCCGCCCGTGCTTGCCAAGATCGAACGGCGAGCCGTTGAGCACGATCAGCAGCTCGGCCTCCCCATCCCGTAGGGCCTCGGCGACGTCGGGATGCCACATGTCCTCGCACACCATGACCCCGAGGCGAATCCCGCGGAAGGACATCGGCATTGGCCGCGGGCCGGGAACGAACACCCGCGCCTCGTCGAACACCCCATAGTTGGGCAGGTGGTGCTTGTGGCGAATGGCGACGATGCGGCCGCCGTCCAGCAGAAGGGCGGCGTTGTGGCGCCGCCCACCCTCGGCCCACGGCGCCCCCAGCAGCAGCCCCGGACCGCCGTCGTCGGTGTCGCGGGCCAACTCGCCGACGCCCTCGCGCACCAGCGCCAGAAACGACTCGCGGCAGACCAGGTCCTCCGGCGGATAGCCCGACACCGACAGCTCGGGACAGACCACGAGATGGGCGCCAGCAGCCCCGGCCTCGGCACGGGCGGCGCGGATGCGCTCCACGTTGGTGGCTACCGCACCCACGGTGGGATTGATCTGCGCCAGGGCCAGAACCAGACTCTCCGACATCACCCGCAACACCCCAGACCATGACGACAGCCAGGGTATGGGCGGGAACCGCCGGTGTCAACGCGACTCGACCTGGGGCTTCTCGCCCTATCGCGTCGGAGCCGCAACAAAATCTTCATGGCCTCCCGATGAGTTTCAGTCTTCCTTTCCCACTACCTTGTCCTGCGTACCCGTGCGGCCCGGGCAATCCGCGACAGGGCCTGGCTACAGATCTCCTCGTCGGGCATTCCCGTGGATTTGCAGTCGAGTTCCGCGTCGACCAGGATCTCCATGGCACGGGCCAGGCGGTCGAGCGACCACGTCCGCAGTTGCGTTCGAAATCGATCCGTGTACTTGAAGAACACCGCCGGCCGCAGGGCCTTCATCGCCTGGTCGGGAGATTGACCCGCCGCCACGGCGCCGGCCGCGAGGTGCAGGCGCTGGAAATGGCGCATCATCGTTCGCAGAATCCCGACCGGCGAGGTTCCCTCGCGGATGAGGCGGTCCAGCAGGCGGTCCGCGGCGGCCACGGCCCCGTCGGCGGTGGCGAACGCGAGATCGTCCAGGGAAAGTGCGGTGCTGTCGCCGATGCAGGCCATGACGTCGTCGAGGGTGACCCGGCCCCCGGGGGTGTTCAGGGCGTAGAGAGCCAGCCGCTCCAGTTCGCGTCGGGTCAGAAGGCGATCGCCACCCAGGTGCCCGCAGAGGTAGGCCATGGCCTCGTCATCGGCCATCAGGCCGAAGGGGCGCAGTGTCTCGCGGATCACGGTGTCCAGGCTGTCGGCGGTATCGCCGTAACAGGGCACGGCGGCGGCATTTACGGCGTCCTCGCACAGCTTGCGCAGGGTCGAGCGGGTGGCGAGGTCGCCGGCGGCCAGCACCACCAGGGCCTCGCCGACCGGATTGGCGAGAAAGGACTTCAGCAGGGCCGTCAGCGAATCGTCGCCGTCGCGGATGCGGACCACGCGACGGCCGCCGGTCAGGGACAGGGCCGCGGTCTCGTCGGCGAGACGTGCCGGGTCGGTCTTGAGCACGGCGGGGGTCAGGTCCGTCACGCGGAAGGGATCGGTGAGGTCGGGGACGACGTGGCGCGCCAGGGTCGCCGCGGCCTCCTGCACCTGCCCGCTATCGGGACCGTAGACCAGCACGACCCGCGCCGCGGGATCAGGCTTTTTCAGGAACGCACCGACCTGAGCCCCCTTGAGCTTCACCGGGGCGACTCGGCGCGGGGGGTGGTGAAGTAGATGGCGAGGCGGCTGATGATGTCGTCGGCAACCTGGCGGACCGCGCGCACCTCGGCATCCTTCTCCGAGACGATGGTGGCGTATTGGGCGTCGAGGATATTGTAGCTGGCCACCGAGCGCGTGGTTCCGGCGAACAGGATCGGTTGTTTCTCGGCGGTCTCGGAGCGCAGGCGGAAAGAGGCGGAGACCACCATATTGGCTCGCGTTGCGGTGGCGTCCTTGCGGATGCCAAGGTCCTGCACCGATTTGTCCAGATCGATCTCCAGCATGTAGCGCGCCGCCGGTGGCTGTCCCAGGGGGGTCATGCGGTCGAACAGGTAGTTGCGGAGCTGCTGGCCGATGCGGTCACCGATGGGGGGGATGCGCACCTGCGCCAGGTGTTGGGCGGCCGGTGCGCCGGCGGTGTCTCCCCGGGCGTAGAGGGGGTGGAAGCCGCAGCCGGTGAGGAGAAGGATGGCGAGAAAAACAAGAAAGAAAGTTCGTGAGGGCCTGAGGCCCTCACACTCCCCATTAATTACAGAATGACCCGCCATGGGGAGCAAATAAATGGGGGAGCACGAGGGGCCTACAGGCCCCTCGTAATTCTTACTTTTCCTACGAGCGTCACACCACCACATTGACGATCCGATTCGGCACGACCACAACCTTGCGCACGGTCTTGTCCCCGACATGAGCCTGCAACGCCGGAAGAGCAAGGGCCGCCGCCTGAGCAACGGCCTGATCGGCATCCACCGGCAACTCCACGGTCCCCCGCAGCTTGCCGTTGACCTGCACGGCGACGGTCACGGTGTCGTCCACCAGAAAGGCGGGATCGGCCACCGGCCAGGCACCAACAGCCAACATGCGGTCATGGCCGAGAGCCTCCCACATGGCCTCGGCGATGTGCGGCGTCATCGGCGCGATCAGGCGGGCGAGAGACTCCATGGCGAATCGATAGGCGAAGGCGGCCCCCTCTCCGGAAGCATCCAGGGCGCCGACGGCGTTGGTCAACTCGCGGCACCGGGCGACGGCGGTGTTGAAGCGCAGCTTCTCCAGGTCGTCGCCCACCGCGGCGATGGTGCGATGGGTGGCCCGGATCAGGGCCATGGCTCCGGCAGCGGCAGCGACCGGCATGGGCGTCCCCACCGGCGGCAGGTCCACCGGCGGCGCCACCGTCATCCGCCACAGGCGGTTCAGGTAGCGCCAGGCGCCGTCGATCCCGGCGTCGCTCCAGTCCAGGTCCCGGTCGGGCGGGCTGTCGGAGAGCATGAACAGCCGGGCGGCATCGGCGCCGTAGGAGTCGATGATCAGGGAGGGATCGACGACGTTCTTCTTCGATTTGCTCATCTTCTCGGAGCGGCCGACGGTCACCGGCGCCCGGTCGGCGAGGCGCTCCACCGTCTCCGGGCCGGTGCGCTCCACCTGATCGGGCTGCAGCCACTCGCCGGCCGGCCCGCGATAGGTCTCGTGACAGATCATGCCCTGGGTGAACAGACCGGTGAACGGCTCACCCACCCCCAGGTATCCGCAATCCCGCATCGCCCGGGTGAAGAACCGGGAGTAGAGAAGATGCAGCACCGCGTGCTCGACGCCGCCGATGTACTGATCCACGGGCAGCCAGTAGTCCACCTCCGACCGATCAAAGGCCACGTCGGCATGGGGCGAGCAGTACCGGGCGAAATACCACGACGACTCGAAGAAGGTGTCGAAGGTGTCGGTCTCGCGACGGGCCGGCCGGCCGCAGGTCGGACAGGGCACGTTCTTCCAGGTGGGATGCCGGTCCAGCGGGTTGCCCGAGCCGGTGAAGTCCACGTCCTCGGGCAGGCGCACCGGCAGCTCGGCCTCGGGCACCGGCACGACGCCGCAGGTCTCGCAGTGGATCACCGGAATCGGGCAGCCCCAATAGCGCTGACGCGACACGCCCCAGTCGCGCAGCCGATACTGGATGGACCCCCGCCCCTGGCCCAGTGTCTCGAGCCGCGCGATGGCCGCCCGCTTGGCCTCGACCACCGGCAGGCCATCGAGGAAGTCGGAGTTGATCAGGACCCCGTCCTCGGCGAAGGCGATGGAGGACGTGCTCAGGGCGGCGGCAAAGGACCCGGAGTCGGCGTCTCGCGGCGCCACCACCGGCCGCACCGGCAGGCCATAGCGGCGAGCAAAGTCCATGTCCCGCTGATCGTGGGCCGGGCAGCCGAAGATGGCGCCGGTGCCGTACTCCATCAGCACGAAATTGGCCACATGCACCGGCAGATCGCGGCCGGCGATGAAGGGATGGCGGACGGTGGTTCCGGTGTCGACTCCCTTCTTCTCGGCGGTCTCGATGGCCGCCTCGCTGGTGCCCAGACGGTCGCACTCGGCGATGAAGGCGGCAAGGGCCGGGTTGTCGGCGGCGAGTCGCGTCGCCAGGGGGTGGTGCGGGGATATGGCGCAGAACGAAGCGCCGAACAGGGTGTCGGGCCGGGTGGTGAACACCTCGAGCGACTCGGCGGCACCGTTGATGGCGAAGGAGACGTAGGCACCCTCGGAGCGGCCGATCCAGTTGGCCTGCATCAGCCGCACCTTGTCGGGCCAGCGGTCCAGGGTCTCCAGGCCCGCCAGCAACTCCTCGGCGTATTTCGTGATGCGCAGGAACCATTGGGACAGGCGGCGCCGCTCCACCGGGGCGCCGGAGCGCCAGCCGCGGCCGTCGATGACCTGCTCGTTGGCCAGCACCGTATGCTCGACCGGATCCCAGTTGACCCACGACTCGCGGCGATAGGCGAGGCCACGGGCGAGAAAGTCGAGGAACATCCGCTGTTCGTGACGGTAATAGTCCGAGTCGCAGGTGGCGACCTCCCGCGACCAGTCCAGCGACAGCCCCATGGTCCTGATCTGCTCGCGCATGGCGGCGATGTTGGAGCGGGTCCAGACGGCGGGGTGGACGCCGCGCTCGATGGCGGCGTTCTCCGCCGGCAGGCCGAAGGCGTCCCAGCCCATGGGGTGGAGGACGTTGAACCCTTGCGCCCGCTTATGGCGGGCCACCACGTCGCCGAGAGTATAATTGCGCACGTGGCCCATGTGGATGCGTCCCGAGGGGTACGGGAACATCTCCAGCACATAGTACTTCGGCCGAGTCGGGTCCACGGTCGCGGCGAAACAGCCCGCGGCCTCCCAGGCCGCCTGCCATCGGGCCTCGGTTTCCTTCACATTGTAGCGTTCATCCGTGCGCGCCATGGAGTCTCATTCCGTTGGATCTACATTTCCGAGGTGGCCATGCGCAACTGGCGCGCCCTGGTCAGAATGGCGTTCTCGAGGTCGGTGGCGACGTCGACGGGGGCCTCGGCCCACTCGGCCCCGGTGCCGGAGCGAATCTGGCGGAAGGCCGAGACGCGCAGGGCGTCGGCGCGCAGAGTCTTCGACAGGATATAGATATTGACCTTGAAACGTTCGTTGGGACTGTCCGCCGGCGCGTACCAGTCGGTGATGATCACGCCGCCGAAGGGATCGGCGGAACTGAGGGGCATGAAGGCGATGGTGTCGAGCGCCGCCCGCCACAGCAGGCTGTTGACGCCGATGCCGCCGCCGCCCTCGCCCGGCTTGACCTTGCCGGTTCCGAACAGGCCACCGATGCCGCCCTCGCCGAAGATGGTCTCCCGCTTCGGCTCCTCGCCAGGCGCGCGGTAGGTCGGTGACGAGTCGCGCTTGCTGTCCCGCTCAGGGTAGACCGCCTTGGCATACTCGCACGCCCCGAGTCCCAGCAGCGCCGCCGCCGCCACCCCACGCGCCACAGCCCGCCAACGCCAGGTAAAGCCTTTCATCGCCGTATCCCATCCACCATGGTGACGCCGAAACGACAGCGCCCAGTTCGCGACTCCGGTCGCGGCCAGCCGACAGCCTTAGCCTTAGCGCATAAACGGCGCCGTGTTAACAACGATGTGTGCCGGGGGTAAACGGGTGCAAAGAGTGAGCCGCAACTCATGATGTCCCCTCGGTCGAAAGCCCTCCCCCTCGATGGGGGAGGGTTTGGGTGGGGGTGGCAGTGAGGCGAGCACAGACAGCAGTATATTCTCACAAAAGCTGAATTCCTTGGCTCATCCTGCTGCACCTACTTGCGGCACCGCCACCCCTACCCAACCCTCCCCCATCGAGGGGGAGGGCTTTTTTCTGCGGGAAACGGATGCACCCCCCTCACCCCCCCTCTCTCCCCTTGAGGGGGGAGGGCATTCGACAGAGAGCATTTTGTCATCTTCCGGCGTTGATGTGTTGCGCTGTTGCCACAGTGGGTCCCCAAAATCACAACGCAGTGCCTCTTTCGCTTGATTTGGTTTTCCCGGCATGGATGATGGCCTTTGCAAAGATTACGCAACCGGGTGCGGCGGTTCCCGTTCGCCCCAAGGGGAAGTCATAAGGAGCGAACATGAAGAAGATTTTGTACGGCACGACCGCGCTGGTCGCCGCCACCCTGGTGGTCGGACCCGTTCACGCGGCCGAGCCCTTGAAGGTCAGCGTCAGCGGCTCCATGCAGGAGTGGTTCGCCGTCGTGAAGAACAAGAAGGCCGGCCCGAACACGGCCGTGGGGGCGCGCGACATCAATCCGATCGCCATCAACGCCGATACTGAAGTCGATTTCAAGGCGTCGACCAAGCTGGACAACGGCCTGACCGTCTCCGCGGTCATCGAGGTCGACACCAACGACAACGGCAACAACATCGCCGTTGACGAGCAGTGGGCGTCGGTTGCCGGCGGCTTCGGCACCGTCTATGCCGGTGTTCGCCAGTCCACCAACCTGCAGCTTCACAACGAGGCTCCGGACGTCGGCATCGGCTATGGCGACGTGGACATCTATCTGCGTCACCCGACCGGTGGTGGCATGCTGAGCTTCGGCGGCGGCACCGCGACCGGCGCGAAGGCTTCGTCCGACCAGAACAACCTGGACGGCACCAGCTTCGAGCGGCTGATGAACGATGCTCCGTCGGTTGGCTACGTGTCGCCGCAGTTCGCCGGTTTCACCGTCGCCGGCACCTACTCCTCCAGCAGCACCAGCGTCGGTGCGGTGGACCAGGTGAGCAACGGCCACAACGCGTGGGACCTGTCGCTGGCCTATTCGGCGGACCTGGGTGGCGTCAAGATCGGTGCCGACGCCGGCATGTATCGTATGAATGGTTCCCAGACCAACGCCGTGACCTCTCTGCAGGCTTACGAAGGCGGTCTGAAGATCGGCGCCGGTGGCTTCACCATCGGTGGCGCCTACATGCGCGTCATGGAGCCCGCCAAGCGGAACGGCAACGCGGCGACCTACGCCGCCGACGGTTCCACCTGGAACGTCGGTGCGTCCTATGCCTTCGGCCAGGCCGCCGTCAGCCTGCTGTACTATCGTGAAAACCACCAGGGCAACCCGCTGATCCGCGGCAGCGACAAGTTCGAGACCTACCTGCTGTCCGGCAAGTACGATCTCGGCGCCGGCGTCGCCCTCAAGGGCAGCGGCTTCTATGGCAAGTACAAGAGCAACGAGTATGCGGGCGACCCGCTCAACAACAACAAGGGCTATGGCCTCGTGACGGGTCTCGATCTGACCTTCTAAGTCTCGGCGTCAAAGTCGGTCTATCGGTGGGGCGGCCCTTGTGGTCGCCCCACTTTTTTTGCACGCAGCATCCGCGGGTGATGCAGATTTGCAACAGGGATAGGCAAAGTTGCCGCGCCTCCTGCTGTGAAATTGACCATCGTCATGAAACTGCCTTATCAATAACCAAGTGCGGGAGATGGCGGTGCACGGGCTTAAGAATGCGAGGGAATGGCGATGAAGCAGTTTCTTTATGGGAGTTCGGCGCTGGTTGCGGCTCTGGCCGTGGCGGGCACGGTTCAAGCGGCCGAGCCATTGAAGGTTGGCGTCGCCGGCGTGATGCAGGAATGGTTCGGCGTGATCCACCAGAAAAAGATGGCGGGAGCCACGCCGCTTGACATCAACACCTTTGGCATCAATGCCGATACGGAAGTCGACTTCGCGGCCGAGACCAAGCTCGACAACGGTCTGGTGGTCCATGCCCAGATCAACGTCAAGACCCATGGCAACAACACCGCCATTTCGGTCGACAAGCAGTATGCGTCGGTGGCCGGCGGCGTTGGGACCCTTTATCTCGGGGCCCGCGAATCGACCAACGACTCGCTGCACAACGAGGCACCGGACGTCGGCATCGGTTATGACGACGTGGACATCTGGATTCAGGCCCCCGCCAATTATGCGGCCAACTCCGGTGTCTTTGCCGGCAATGTCGTCAACGGCACCAGCATGAAGGTCCTGATCAACAATCCGGCCATGTCGGTCGGCTACGTGACGCCGCAGTTCGGTGGCTTCTCGATGGCAGCCACCTTCGCGCCCTCCACCGGCACCGTCGGTGCGGTCAACAAGGCCAATGTACCGGCCGGCGGCAACCCCACCAACCTCTACAATGTCTGGGACGCCTCGGTGGTCTATGCCGGGGAGTTCAACGGGGTAACCGTTGGTGCGGATCTGGGCACCGGCGGCGGCAAGGGCAACAACGGCCTGGGATCCCCGATCAACAGCGCGCGGGTCTTCAATGGCGGTCTCAAGGTCGGCGCCAAGGGCTTTGCGGTAGGTGGGGCCTATCTTCGCTATGACGACAGGGGAGCTCTGCACTCATCCGCGTCGTCGTTCCAGGGCCATTCCTGGAATGCCGGAGCCTCGTACTCCACGGATGTCTGGGCGATCAGCGGGCTGTACTTCGAGGAGACCGCTCGCGCCGATCGGACACGGCCGGGTCAGGAGAAGTTCGACACCTATATGCTGTCGGGCAAGTACACGATGGGTCCGGGTGTCGACCTGAAGGCGACGGCGTATCGGGCGGAGTTCAAGGGGCAGGACTCGGCGGCGGCCAACAACACCAATGGCTATGGTCTGATCAGCGGGCTTGAGCTGACGTTCTGAAATATGAAAGAGAAGACTGCAAGGGGGCGTCATGTTTACGCATGACGCCCTCGGTTTTTTTGCACGTGTTATGCCGGCGAGCGAAAAGCTTGACACACCAGAAAGAAGCGGGCTCTGCCCGCACCCGCCAAAGGCCTGAGGCCTTTGGAAACCCATGAATTTAATGGGGGTCTGGGGCCTCCAGGCCCCAGGTAGGTTTGGGCGGCAGCCCAATTCTTCCTTGGGTCAGTCATTCCACTCGAGGGAAAATATTGACATTATCGCGGTAATGGTGTAGGATACTTGAAGTTCGTGGCGGCGGGCCGTCACGATGGCTCTAGTAAAGAAAGGATAGACATATGGAAGTATTAGCGTTTCTGATCATAACGGGCGTATTCTTTGTAGCCATGTTTGCGTATATTTTATTAGACGACTAAGCGATTGGAGAGGGTTGCTGGGGGGGTGTCGCCCCCCCCCCCGCGATGCTTCGTCTTTCATCCCGTCTCCCGCCAGCGCAGGACCGGGGTGCGCGCCGCCGCCGTCTCATCCAGACGCCGGCGCGGGCTCAAGGTCGGCGACTCGTGGAAGGACGCGGCCTCTCCCGCCCGCGCCCGCGCCGCCAGGGCCTTGACCGTCGCGACGAACTGATCGAGAGACGCCAGGCTCTCGGTCTCGGTGGGTTCCATCAGCAGGGCGCCGTGGACCACCAGCGGGAAATACATCGTCATCGGGTGAAGGCCCTCGTCGATCATGGCCTTGGCCAGATCCAGGGTGGTCACGCCCGTGTCCTTCAGGAACCGGTCGTCGAACAGCACCTCGTGCATGCAGGGACCGGGAAAGGCGGGCGTGAGGTCGTCCTTCAGCCGCGCCAGCAGGTAGTTGGCATTCAACACCGCGTCCGACGAGGCCTGCAGCAGCCCATCGCCGCCCATGCTCAGCATGTAGGCGAGCGCCCGCACGAACACCCCGAACTGGCCGTGAAAGCCCTTGAGCCGGCCGAACGGCATCGCGCCGGCGGGGCCGGTCTCGGCCAGCCTCAGTCCCTCCGGGCCGTGGACCAGGAACGGCAGGGGAGCGAACGGGGCCAGCGTATCGCTGAAAACCACCGGCCCGGCCCCCGGCCCGCCGCCGCCGTGGGGGGTCGAGAAGGTCTTGTGCAGGTTGATGTGCATGGCATCGACCCCGAGGTCGGCCACCCGCACCCGGCCCACCAGGGCATTGAAGTTGGCGCCGTCGAGGTAGAAGAACGCCCCGGCCTCGTGCACCGCCTGGGCGATCTCGACGATGTCCGACTCGAAAAGGCCGCAGGTGTTGGGGTTGGTCAGCATCACCGCCGCCACGTCGCCGCCGAGCCGCTCCCTCAGCGCCGCGACGCTCACCCGTCCACCATCGCCGTTCGCTGGAATGGACTGGACGGCATAGCCGCACAGGGCCGCCGTGGCCGGGTTGGTGCCATGGGCCGACTCAGGGACCAGGACGGTGCGGCGGGCGTCGCCCCGGTGCTCCAGCGCCGCCCGGATGGCCATCAGGCCGCACAGTTCGCCATGGGCCCCCGCCGCCGGCGACAGGGCGACGGCGGGCATGCCGGTCAGCGCCTTGAGCCAGTTCGCCAACTCATCCATCACCGCCAGCGCCCCCTGAACGGTGGCGGCGGGCTGGAAGGGATGGATGTCGGCGAACCCCGGCAGGCGGGCCATCTTCTCGTTGAGCCGGGGATTGTGCTTCATGGTGCACGAGCCCAGGGGATAGATCCCTGAGTCGATGCCATAGTTCTTCTGCGACAGGCGGGTGTAGTGGCGCACCACCTGCGGCTCAGAGAGACCCGGCAGGCCGATCCGCCCCTTACGGCGCAGGCCGCCCAGGCGGTCGGCCACCGGGTCCTCGGGCTCGGGCAGGTCGACGCCGGAGCGTCCCGGCGCGTCCTGCTCGAACAAGAGCGGCTCCTCCAGCATCAGGGCGCGGTTGCCGGTCGTGGTCATGCCAGCACCTCCGTCAGGGCCCGAACCAGGGAGTCCATGTCGTCCGCCGAGACAGTCTCGGTGACGGCGATCAGCAGCACCGGCTCAAGCTCGGGGTATTCGGGATAGAATCGCGATACCGGAACCCCGCCCAGGATCCCCCGCGCCGCCAGGGCATCGACCACCTCGGCCGCCGGTCGCGGCAGGGTCACCGCGAATTCATTGAACCAGGTGGAGGGCACCACCCGCACACCCCGGATCTGGGCCAGCCGCGCCGCCAGCGCCACCGCCGCCGTATGGTTCAACTCGGCCAGCCGGGTGAAGCCCGCCTCGCCCAGCAGCGCCATGTGGATGGAGAACGCCAGCGCCACCAGACCGGCGTTGGTGCAGATGTTGGAGGTGGCCTTCTCGCGACGGATGTGCTGCTCGCGGGTGGCGAGGGTCAGGACCCAGCCCCGCCGGCCGTCGGCGTCCACGGTCTGGCCCACCAGTCTCCCTGGCATCTGACGGACGAAGCGGTCGCGGGTCGCGAACAGGCCGACGCCGGGGCCGCCGAAGCTCAGCGGTCCGGCGAGGGACAGCCCCTCACCGACGACGATGTCGGCGCCCATGGCGCCGGGCGCCGTGAGGAGGCCAAGGGACAGCGGCTCGGTCACCGCCACCACCAGCAGGGCTCCGGCGGCGTGGCAGACGCCGGCCAGGGCCGACCAGTCGCCGAGGTGGCCAAAGAATCCCGGAGTCTGCACCACCACGCAGGCGGTCTCGTCGTCCACGCGGCCGATCAGGTCCTCGATATTGATGGGATCGGGAGCCAGCGCCTCCACCTCGGCGCCGGTGTGGCGCACCCAGGTGGCGGTCACCGCCCGGTAGTGGGGGTGCAGGCCGCCCGACAGCAGCACCCGCCGCCGCCGGGTGACGCGGCAGGCCATGGCCGCCGCCTCGGCGCAGGCGGTGGCGCCGTCGTACATGGAGGCATTGGCCACCTCCATGCCGGTGATCAGTGCCACCTGAGTCTGGAACTCGAACAGGGATTGCAGGGTGCCCTGGCTGATTTCCGGCTGATAGGGGGTATAGGAGGTGAGGAACTCGCCGCGCTGGATCAGGTGGTCGACGGCCGCCGGCAGGTGATGGCGATAGGCCCCGGCGCCGAGGAAGCACGGTGCGCAGCCGGCGCTCAGGTTCTTCATGGCGAGGGCGGTCAGGTGCCGCTCCACCGCCATCTCACCCTGGTGGGGGGGCAGGTCGAGGGGCGCCGTCAGCCGGGCGGCGGCGGGAATGTCGGCGAACAGGGCCTCCACCGACGGCGCGCCGATGGCGTCCAGCATCGCCGCGCGGTCGTCGGCCGTCAGGGGAAGGTAGCGCATGGCGGTCAGCCCAGCCCCTTGACGTAGGCCTCATAGGTCGACTGGTCCATCAGCGTCGCCAGCTCGCCCGGATCGGAAAGGCGCAGGCGGAGGAACCAGCCGCGGCCGTAGGGGTCCTCGTTGACCGCGGCGGGATTGGTGTTCAGCGCCGCGTTGACCTCGATCACCTCGCCGCCGGCGGGAGCATAGACCTCGCTCGCCGCCTTGACCGACTCGGCAACCGCCATCTCGGCCCCCTTCTCGACCCGCAGGCCCACCTTGGGCAGATCGACGAACACCATGTCGCCAAGCTGCCCCTGGGCATAGGCGCTGATGCCGACGGTGCCGGTGTCGCCCTCCACCCGGATCCATTCGTGCTCGCTGGTGAACCTCAGGTCAGACATGATCATGATCCCTTATGATACCTGTGCGGTACGAACGGCATCGCCGTCACCACCGCCTCCCGCCCGACGTCGCGCACCATCACCCGGACCGCAGTGCCGGGCACCGCCTGCGCCGTCTCCACATACCCCATGGCGATGGGTTGGCCAAGGGTCGGTGAGAAGCCGCCACTGGTCACCGTGCCGATGGGCCGTCCGTCCGCGGCGGTGATGACGGCATGGGCGCGGGCCGGCACCCGGTCGTGAAGAATGAGGCCGATGCGGCGGCGCTCCACGCCCGCGGCCAGTTGGCGCTGGACCACGTCGGCTCCGGGAAAGCCGCCGTGCTCGCGGCGGCGGCGGCCGATGACCCAGGTCAGGTCCGCCTCGACGGGGGTGGTGGCGTCGTCGATGTCGGCGCCATGGAGGCACAGGCCGGCCTCGAGTCGCAGCGAGTCGCGGGCGCCGAGACCCGCCGGCCGCACCTCGGGCTCGGCCAGCAGGGCGCGGGCGAGCGCCAGGGCCTCGGTGGCGGCCACGGACAGCTCGAAGCCGTCCTCGCCGGTATAGCCCGAGCGGGTGACGAAACAGGGAATGCCGGCCACCGTCAGGGAGCGGGCGGTCATGAAGCGCATGGACTCGGAGCCGGGGGCGAGACGCGCCATCACCGCCGCCGCCGCCGGCCCCTGCAGGGCGAGGAGCCCCCACTCCCCCAGCTCCTCCACCAGGCAGCGCCGGCCGATGGACGCGCGCAGGTGGGCGAAGTCGTCACCCCGGTGGGCGGCGTTGACCACCAGGAACAGGTGATCGCCGGCATTGGTCACCATCAGGTCATCCCTGATCCCACCGCGTTCGTTCATCAAAAGGGTATAGCGGATGGCCCCCGGCGCCAGCCCCATGATGTCGCCCGGTACCAGGGTCTCCAGGGCATGGGGCACGTCATCCCCCGACAGCCTGCCCTGGCCCATGTGGCTGACGTCGAACAGCGAGGCCTTTGAGCGGGTGTGGGCGTGCTCGGCGATGATTCCGGCCGGGTACTGCACCGGCATCAGGTAGCCGGCGAAGGGAACCATGCGCGCCCCAAGCTCGCGGTGCAGGGGGGCGAGGGGCGTTTCCAGAAGGGGAATGGGGTCGCTCATCGACGTCTCCCGTGCCGTGGGGATCGCATCATGCCATCCCCGACAAAGACTATCGCGAGCGGTTGCCGGATGCTACTTTCACGCATCGACGCAATCTGGAGAGGGGATGTGCCATGACTCAGCGCAACGTTTTGGTGACCGGTGGCATCGGTGGGATCGGGACCGCGATCGTGACGGCTTTTGCCGTGAATGGCTACAAGGTTTCGGCCGTCTATGCACCGTTCGAGGCCGGAAAAATCGACTCATGGCAGGCCGCGCGCCACGAGGAGGGACATCACGTCCATCTGTTCAAGGCCGACGTCGCCGACTTCGGCTCCTGCGAAAAGTTGGCCGCGGAGGTCACCGCGACCTTCGGCCAGGTGGACGTCCTGGTCAATTGCGCCGGCATCATCCGCGACTCCGCGTTCAAGAAGATGCCCTTCGAGAACTGGGACCAGGTGATGAAGGTCAACCTCTACAGCGTCTTCAACGTCACCCGCCAGTTCTGGGGTGGCATGCTGGACCGCAACTATGGGCGCGTCATCAACATCGCCTCGGTGAACGGTCAGAAGGGACAGTTCGGCCAAGCCAACTACGCCGCCTCCAAGGCCGGCATGCACGGCTTCTCCATGTCCCTGGCGCAGGAAGGCGCCCGCCACGGCGTCACCGTCAACACGGTATCCCCCGGCTACACGGCGACGGAAATGATGCTCCAGGTGCCGCCGCAGATCCTCGAGGACATCAAGGCCCACATTCCCATGCGGCGCCTGGCGACGCCCGTGGAAATCGCCGCCGCCGTCACCTACCTGGCGTCGGACAATGCCGGCTTCATCACCGGCGTCAATCTGGACGTCAACGGCGGCCAGTGGATGCACCATTGAGAACATGACCATCAAAACCCTCTTCCGGGGGGAGAGGGCGTAAGATTCCAGACGCATTTTCAGTCTCTTATACCACCGTACCTGAGGTGCCCATGAGCGTGGAAATCCTCGTCAACGGCCCGGCGGAGGCGCCGCTGACCGTGGTTCTCGCTCATGGCGCCGGGGCGCCGATGGACTCGGCCTTCATGACCTGGTTCGCGGAGGGTCTGGCCGCCGGCCAGGGCTATCGGGTGGCCCGGTTCGAGTTTCCCTACATGGCCGAGCGCCGCAGCGGCGGGCGGAAGCGGCCTCCCGATACCCGCCCGGTGCTGCTCGCCAGCTATCGCGAGGCCCTGGCGGAGCTGGATCTTCCCCCGAACCGGCTGGTTATCGGTGGCAAGTCGCTTGGTGGGCGCATCGCCAGCCTGCTCGCCGACGAGGTCGGGGTGCGGGGTCTCGTCTGTCTCGGCTACCCCTTTCACCCCGCCGGCCGGCCGGAGGCCCCGCGCACGGACCACCTGCGCGCCATGGCGACACCCACCCTGATCTGCCAGGGCACCCGCGACACCCTGGGGAGACGGGAGACGGTGATGGGCTATGACCTGTCGCCGGCCATCCACCTGCACTGGATCGAGGGGGGCGATCACTCGTTCAAACCCACGCGCGCCTCCGGCCACAGCGAGACCGACACCCTGGGCCAGGCACTCGACGCGGTGCGAAGCTTTCTGCGCAGCCTGGTGGTGTTGCAGTAGGCCCGTTCGCCGGTATCGGCATCAGGCCTTGATGCGGTTGTACCATTTGCGGGAGCCAAGACGACTCCAGCTTCGCCGGGGTTTGAGGCCGGTGCGCTCCATCACCGCCTTGACCCGCTTCTCGGCGTCGGTCTGCGAGACCGACTCGTAGGTGAGCCGCTTGTAGAATTCCACGGCTTCGTTGAATTTCTCCCGCGATACTTTCCTGTTCTTCCCCGCGGGACCCAGGAAATGACCGAGGTGCCTTTCCACCTGGCTCTCCAGGGCGATCCTGCGGTCGGCGGCTACCCCCAGGAGAATACCCTTGGCCTCGTCCAGCCCAAGGCCGAACTCGCTGACCCCGGTTCGCAGAACCTTCAGCTCGTCTTCGGCGGAGAGGACGCCACCTTCGGTCGCATGTAGACGAACAAACTCGGCGAAGCGTTGAGCCTTGACCTTGCACTGACACGTTTCGGCGGGGAACGCTTGTTCTGTGGCCATGGGGACCCGGGTCGGACTCGTTGGAAGAGACTGAGCCCAGACGATAGCGCTCCGCCCCAATAACGCAAGAGCCTTTCAACGGCTCGAAGGCCATGCCGACCATGGACATTGGATGCGGCAATTCGGTGGACAATGTGGGTGATTGGGTTAGCATGGGATGCCCGCGGTGGGACGTGGACCACCCAATTTTCAGCGGAATAGGGGGAGCCGTGAGTCAGCGCTTTTTCTTGTTTACCGCGATGCTCCTCTGGTCTCTGACGCTGACCCCGGTCCCGGTGTCTGCCGCGGATGTGCCGTCTGCAGATTTCTCGCTCCGCAAGAATCTCTACATCGTCGGATCGGAGACGATGGTGCCGTATATTCGGGCTGCGGTTGCCCACTTCTCGGCGAAGCAGCGGGACGTGGTTGCTCCCGTGGTGGCGACCAGGGGATCGACGTCCGGCATCAAGGAGTTCTGCGACGGGATCGGTGTCGATCTTCCCGACATCGTCGCCTCATCCCGCCGGATGAGCAGGGCCGAGGCCAAGACCTGCGCCGTCAACAAGGTCACCGAAGTCATCGAGATCGTCATCGGCTATGGCGCCGTCGTCGTGGTGGCCAGGCGGGGAACCGAGCCCTTCAACCTGATCCCTGAGCACATGTACCGCGCGCTGGCTCTCGAAGTGCCCGATGGCGGTGAATTCAAGACGAACCCCAATCTCAAATGGAGGGATATTCACCATTCCCTCCCGGACACCGAGATCAATATTTTCGCTCCGTCTGGAAACTCGGGGACCAGAAGCGTGTTTGATGACCGTATCATGCAGGCTGGCTGCCGCTACATCCCCGAGATCCGCACCGTCTATGCGGCGGCGGACCGCACGGCGCGGTGCACGACTCCCCGCGCGGATGGTCGTTTCACCGAGGTGGATGAGACCATCGGACCGCTCGATATTCTCCGCAAGGCGCCGGTGGGCGCGATGGCCGTCATCGATCGCGCCCAGTGGATCGACGAGGCCAGAGGCCTCGTGGTGTTCCCGGTCAACGGTCTGCTGCCCACCGAACAAAGCATCGCCAACGACGAATACCCCTTGAGCCGACGCCTCTACTTCTATTTCAAGAAGGGGCACATGCGCGACAGGAAGGGATTCGGCGTCGCCAGGGGCCTGCGGGAGTTCATGACCTCCGTCACCAGCGACGAAGCGATGGAGCCCGGCGGCTACTTCGAGCGCAAGGGCGTGATCGTGCTCTCACGCGAGGAGCGGGCCCGCCAGCGTCTGGAAGCCATCTCCCTGACGCCGATGGAGCGCTGAGAGGGTGACGGTACCACGACCATAAAAAGCCCTCTCCCCCCTCTTCCGGGGGGAGAGGGAGTCCAGGTTCCCAATACATTTTCAGGCTCTGAAAGGCCGACGGAGTCAGGTGACCCGGAAGTGCACGGGTTGCCGTCGCGCGCCCCATGTGCCCGGGGCTCCCTCGAACACGCCGGCACACTGGGTGCCGCACTGGGTGCAGCACCCCGCGCCGTCCAGGCCATAGCGGCCGAGGACATACCCGTCGCGCTCGACCACGAGGCGCCCGCAGCCGTGGCACCAGGTGGAGCCGCCGGTGCGATCATGGACATTGCCGCAATAGACGTAGCGGACGCCGTTCTCCATGGCGATGCGCCGTGCCCGCGTCAGCGTGGCGGCCGGAGTCGGCGGCCGGTCCATCACCCGGTAGGCCGGGTGGAAGGCGCTGAAGTGCAGCGGTACATCCGGCCCCAGGGCCTCCACCACCCAGCGGCTCATGGCGTCGATCTCCGCCTCGCCGTCATTCTCCCCCGGAATCAGCAGGGTGGTGATCTCGAACCACACCGCGGTCTCGTGCTTCAGATAGCGGAGCGTGTCCAGCACCGGATCCAGATGTCCCGTGCAGAGCCGGTGGTAGAAGTCCTCGCTGAAGGCCTTGAGGTCGACGTTGGCCGCGTCCATGTGGGCGAAGAACTCGCGGCGCGCCTCGGGCGAAATGTAGCCGGCGGTGACCGCCACCGTGCGGATGCCCAGATCGTGGCAGGCCCGGGCGGCGTCCACCGCGTACTCGAGGAAGATCACCGGGTCGTTGTAGGTGAAGGCGACGCTCCGGCAGTCGAGCTGGCGGGCGGCGGCGGCGATCATCCGCGGCGTGGCCAGGTCCTGGAGAGTGTCCGCCTCGCGGGCCTTCGAGATATGCCAGTTCTGGCAGAACCGGCAGGTCAGGTTGCAGCCGGCGGTCCCAAAGGACAGGATCGGCGTGCCGGGCAGGAAGTGGTTCAGCGGCTTCTTTTCGATGGGATCGATGCAGAACCCCGACGAGCGGCCATAGGTGGTGAGCACGATGTGCTCGCCATCGCAGGCCCGCACGAAGCACAGGCCCCGCTGTCCGGCATGCAGCCGGCAGGCGCGCGGGCATACGTCGCACTGCACCCGCCCGTCGTCGAGCCGGTGCCAGTGGCGACCGATCACGCTGTCCGGAAACGGGTGCTCCTGCGCCATGACACCAGCCTGGTTGCTCACAGGGAGAGTTTTTACCGTAGACCAGTCCCTCGGCTCGTTACATAGTTTTTTCGGGCGGCGACAATGGGGTCGGCAGGTCCAGGATGATCGGGAGAAACCCGCGATGAGTTCCGTCAGAGCACCGGCGGTGGCCGGATCCTTCTATCCCGCCAATGCCGGGGAGTTGCAGGCGATGGTGGCCGGTTTCCTGGCCGGCGTGGCCGGGGGATCACTGGTTGCCGTGCCCAAGGCGATCATCGCCCCCCATGCCGGGTATGTCTACTCCGGCCCCACCGCCGCCACCGTCTATGCCCGGCTGGCCCCGGCGCGCGGGCGCATCGGCCGGGTGGTGCTGATCGGCCCATCGCATCGGGTCGCCTTTCGCGGGCTGGCCCTGTGCGGCGCCACCGCTTACGCGAGCCCTCTCGGCACGGTGACCATCGATCGTCCCATGCTGGAGCACCTCGCCAGGCTGCCGTCCGTCGGTCTCCTCGACGCCGCCCACGCCCAGGAGCACAGCCTGGAGGTCCACCTGCCATTCCTCCAGATGGTCCTTGGCGAGTCCTTCCAGCTGGTGCCGGTGGTGGCCGGCGACGCGACGCCCGACGAGGTGGCCGGCCTGCTGGATGCCGCCTGGGGCGGGCCGGAGACGCTGATCGTCGTCAGCACCGATCTCAGCCATTACCTGGACTACGACACCTGTCGGCGCGTGGACGCCGTCACCGTCCGGGCCGTCGAGACCCTTGATCCGCAGGCCATCGGCGACGATGCGGCCTGCGGCCGCGTGCCGGTGCGCGGGCTGCTGGTGACGGCGAAGCGGCGGGGAATGGCGGTGCAGACGGTGGATGTCCGCAATTCGGGCGATACCGCCGGCAGCCGCGATCGCGTCGTGGGCTATGGCGCCTGGGCCTTCCTCGAGACCAGCGCCTGTGTGGCCGGCGCCTGTGTGGCCGGCGACGCCAGGGCGGCGGAAGAGGCTGGGACTACGGCGGGAGACGAGGGCGACGACGGCGCCGCTCTCCTTGGGCGCCATGGCGGAACGCTGCTGCGGCTGTCGGCCCTGTCCATCCGCCACGGACTCGCCACCGGCCAGCCGGTCACGGTCACTCCGCAGGGGGTTCCCCCCGACCTGGCCGCTCATGGGGCCGCCTTCGTCACCCTGACCCGCAACGGCCAGCTCCGTGGTTGCATCGGTTCGCCGCAGGCGTGGCGGCCGCTGGTGGACGACGTGGTGGACAATGCCTTCAAGGCCGCCTTCAAGGACCCCCGCTTCCGGCCGCTGCTGCGGGAGGAGGTGCCGGGGCTCGAGCTGTCGGTCTCGGTGCTGACCGCGCCCCGGCCCATGGCCTTCACCGACCAGGAGGACCTGCTCAGCCGGATGCGCCCCGGAGTGGATGGACTGATCTTCGAGGACCGGGGCCACCGCGGCCTGTTCCTGCCCCAGGTCTGGGAGTCCCTTCCCGATCCCGTCGAGTTTCTGTCGCACCTGAAACGCAAGGCCGGACTTGCCCCCGACCACTGGTCGCCGACGGTGACGGTGCGCCGCTTCACCGCCAATGCGATAAAAAGCCGCGACCTGCCCGACGCCTCGAAATTGTGGACTGACGACATGGCCAACGCCTGACCCCTCTTCGGGGAGGGAGAAGATCCATGGTATGGCCAAACACGCGCCGGTGCCCTATGTTTAGAGTGCCCTATGTTTAGGCAATGACGTGTTCCCGGGCACCGGAGAGGCAATGGCCGACAAAATCCCGCAGCAGCGGCGTATCATCGATCGCCAGGCCGTCAGCACCAGGCTGGACGCCATCGCCGCCGACCAGACTCTGACCCGGCAGACGCAGCGGGCCGCCGTGCTTGCGCTGCTCAAAACGACCATGGCCGACGGCGTCGCCGTCATCCGCCGCCGCTTCGAGGAGGAGGGGGCCACCGGGGCCGAGGTGGTGCGGGCCAACAGCTTCCTCATGGATCAGCTCATCCGCGTCATCCATGACTTCGCGACGCAGCGGGTGTTCGACCGGGTGCGCGTCGCCGGCGATACTCTGGGCATCGTCGCGGTGGGCGGCTATGGGCGGGGCGAGCTGGCGCCCTTTTCCGATCTCGATCTTTTGTTCCTGCTGCCCTACAAGGCCACGCCCTATTCGGAGCAGGTGGTCGAGTACATCCTGTACATGCTCTGGGACTTGAGCCTCAAGGTGGGCCATTCCACCCGCACGGTGGACGAGTGCATCCGCCAGGCCAGGCTGGACGGTACCATCCGCACCGCCCTCCTGGAGGCCCGCTGGCTGTGGGGCGATCAGGAGATGTACCTCACCCTGAAAAAGCGCTACCGCGCCGAGGTGGTCAAGGGCACCGGCATCGAGTTCGTCGAGCGCAAGCTGGCCGAGCGCGACAGCCGCCACGACCGCCTGGGGGATGCCCGCTACGTGCTCGAACCCAACATCAAGGACGGCAAGGGCGGGCTTCGCGATCTCCACACCCTGTTCTGGATCGTGCGCTATCTCTATGGTGTGTCCGAGATCCCCGAGCTGGTCAGCCTGGGAGTGCTGACGCCGGAAGCGGCCAATCGCTTCGTCACCGTGCGCAGGTTCCTGTGGACGGTGCGCTGCCATCTGCACTACCTGACCGGTCGGCCCGAGGACCGGCTGACCTTCGACGTGCAGCAGCAGATCGGCCAGCGCATGGGCTATGTGGACACCTCCCACGCCCGCGGCGTCGAGCGCTTCATGCGCCGGTACTACCTGGTGGCCAAGGATGTGGGCGACCTGACGCGCATCCTGTGCGCCGTGCTGGAGGAACAGCACAAGCGCAAGCCCAGACTGTCGTTCTCGGTGCTGTCGTTCCGCAAGCGCAATGTCGACGGATTCGTCGTCGAGGGGGGACGGCTCGCCGTGCCGTCGGCGGATACCTTCGATCGTAAGCCGATGCAGATCCTGCGGCTGTTCCACGCCTCCCACGTCCACGGCATCGACATCCACCCCAATACCCTGCAACGGGTGGCCCAGAGTCTGCGACAGCTCGGCAGGCTGCGCGACTCGCCCGAGGCCAACCGGCTGTTCCTCGAGATCCTGACGTCGCGCAAAAACCCGGTGGCGACGCTGCGGCTCATGAACGAATCCGGCGTTTTCGGCCGCTTCATCCCCGATTTCGGCCGGGTGGTGGCCCAGATGCAGTACGACATGTACCATGTCTACACCACCGACGAGCACACCCTCCGCGCCATCGGCGTCCTGCACGACCTGGAGAGCGGCGCTCTGACCCAGGAGGCTCCGCTCACCAGCCAGCTCATCCACCAGATCCAGTCCCGCCGCGCCCTGTTCGTCGCCGTGCTGCTGCACGACATCGCCAAGGGCCGCGGCGGCGATCATTCGGAACTCGGCGCCCAGGTGGCCCTGAAGCTCGGGCCGCGGCTCGGCCTCACGCCCGAGGAGACCGAGACCGTAAGCTGGCTGGTGCGCAACCACCTGACCATGAGCCGCACCGCCTTCAAGCGCGACCTCGACGACGTCAAGACGGTGGAGGACTATGTCCGCGTCGTCCAGTCGCCCGAGCGCCTGCGCCTTTTGCTCATCGTCACCTGCGCCGACATCCGCGCGGTCGGGCCGACGGCCTGGAACGGCTGGAAGGCCGCCCTGCTGCGCAACCTGTACAACCGCGCCGAGGAGGCCATGTCGGGGGGTGTCGCCGTCCAGATTCGCGATCGCCGCGTGCAGGAGGCGAAAGAGGCCGTGCGCACAGCCCTCGCCGACTGGCCCGAAGACGAGGTGGAGCGCCACCTGTCCCGGGGCTATCCGGCCTATTGGCTGGCCTTCGACACCGCAACCCACGTGCGCCACGCCCGCATGATCATGGCCGCCGACCGCGCCGGCAGTCCCCTCACCATCGAAACTCGCGAGGATCCAACCCGCTCCGGAACCGAAATCATCATCTACACCGGCGATCACGCCGGGCTGTTCTCGCAGATTTCCGGGGCGATCGCCCTCGTTGGCGAGTCCATCGCCGATGCCAAGATCATCACCATGGTCAACGGCATGGCCCTCGACACCTTCTGGATTCACGGCCCCGCCGGCGAGCCCCGGGACCGCGCGGAAAAGATGAAGAAGATCCGGGCCGCCATCGAATCGGTGCTGCACGGCAAGGTCTGGCCACAGGGGGAATTCCGCAAGGGCCGCGGCACCGTCCTACCCAGCCGCACCCGCGTCTTCCAGGTGCCGCCACGGGTCATCATCGACAACACCGCAAGCAAGACCCACACCCTGGTGGAGGTCAACGGCCGCGACCGTCCGGGCCTTCTGTACGACGTCACGTCGGCGCTGACCGCCCTTGGGTTGCAGATTTCCTCGGCGCAGGTGGCCACCTATGGCGAGCGGGTGGTGGACGTGTTCTATGTCAAGGACGTCTTCGGCATGAAGGTGGACCACGAGGGCAAGCTCCGCCAGGTCCGCAAGCAGCTTCTGGATGCCCTTGCCGACCCGGCCGATGCTCACCCCCAGGAAGCCCCATCCGCCGCGGAGTGATTTTCGCTCCCGTATTGACGAATCGGCGACACCACCAATCTTGAGTGGGGGGGGCAATCTTGAGTGGGGGGATCCGCAAAGGGGTCCATTCCGTCATGTCGCAGAGTGACGCCGTCCTGTTCGCCAACGAGGCGTTCTACCGCGCCTTCGCCGACCGTCGGTTCGACACCATGAAGACCCTGTGGGCCAAGGGCGCCCCGGTCTCCTGCATCCATCCGGGGTGGGGGGCCCTGGCCGGGCGCGACCAGGTGCTGTCAAGCTGGGAGGCGATCCTCGGCAATCCGGATGCCCCGGACATCGCCTGCGTCAACCCGGTGGCCCAGGTCTATGGCGAGGCGGCGGCCGTGATCTGCAACGAGCGCATCGGCGAGTCCTTCCTGATCGCCACCAACGTCTTCGTGCGCGAGGAGGGCCGCTGGCTTCTCGTCCACCGCCAGGCCGGCCCGGTCGTCACCCCCCCCGAAACGGTGGCCGACGAGCCGCCGACCGTGCACTGATACCAATCGCGCCGCGGAGGCAACCGGGGACTGGTTTCCCAGCCACCCGGCCCTGCTGCTCAGCTCCAGGATATTTTCAGGTGGATTCGCATCCGCCGGAGTGTTACCGTGAGCGTCAGCAGGAACGATGACTGCCTCATCGCACTGCCTCCTTAAGCAGCCGGACGGGCTATTCCGTCCGGCTGTTGCGTTTCATATCCTCCCAGACGAGATGAGTCGAGTGGCGAGAGACCGCTGGGCGACGCGGAGGCAACCGGGGGCTGGTTTCCCAGCCGCCCGGCCCTGCTCAGCTCCAGGATATTTTCAGGTGGATTCGCATCCGCCGAAATGTTACCTTGAGCGTCAGCAGGAACGATGATCTGACCATCGCACTGCCTCCTTAAGCAGCCGGGCGGGCCCATCCCGTCCGGCTGTTGCGTTTCATATCCTCCCTGCATTCAGAGTTCAACGGCATGCTTCCCCGACAATACGGCTTCGCAAACCGTTTGCCGCACGTGATATGCTCGCCGCCGGGTCGGGGGAAACCGGGAGAACGGCGATGGCGGAAGGCAGGCATGCGGCGCTTGACCGCGCGGACGTGACGGCGGTGCTGTTCCATCCGCGGTCCGATGGCTATGGTCTCGAGGATAGTCCGGGTCTTCACTCCGTGCGCATTCCGGTGGCGAAGGGGATTTCGGTCGCGGCCAAGATATTCGTCGCGGCGGCCGATGCGCCGCTCATCCTCTATTTCCACGGCAACGGCGAAATCGCCTCGGACTACGACGAGATTTCCCGCATCTACAATCACTTCGGCTTTTCCCTGCTGGTGGTGGACTACCGCGGTTATGGCGGCAGCGACGGCCAGCCGGATGCGTCGAGCCTGATCGCCGACGCCATGCCGGTGTACAACGGCGTCGCCAACCTCATGACGGAACGTGGCCTGGCCTTCCCCTCCCTGTACGTGATGGGGCGATCGCTCGGCAGCGCGCCAGCCCTGGAGGTGGCGTCGCGGGTTGGCGAGGACATCTCGGGCCTGATCATCGAAAGCGGGTTCGCCTTCACCGTGCCGCTGATCGAGCGGCTGGGCGGATCGGCGGCCGGCCTCGACGAGGACCGCGACGGCTTTCGCAATCTGGCCAAGATGGAGAAGGTGACCGTCCCGACCCTGGTCATTCATGGCGAGTCCGACTGGGTGATTCCGGTCCAGGACGGCCTGGCCCTGCATGGCCATTGCCGGGCGGCCGACAAGCGGCTCCTGACCGTGCCCAACGCCGGCCACAACGATCTCCTGATGATGGCCCTCGATCGCTATTTCGGCGCCATCCACGAGTTGGCCTTTGGCAAGGAACCGGTGGGGTGAACGACACTGGGTCCAGGGACGCCCGGCGTCCCACCCTGAGCGCGGCCGGCGCGGCCGAGGCTGAAGCCCGGTTCGAGCGGCGGGCGGCGGCCCTGCGCGAGAACCTGCGCAAGCGCAAGGAGCAGACCCGCGCCAGACGCCCTGTTTTGCCGGAGGTGCCGGAAGGCCCCGGAGACGTCACCACTCTGAGTATCCCCCTCCATGATCCCTGCCGTTCTCGTTTATTCCGTCGCCCTCGGCCTCGCGCTGCTGCTGCCGGGGCGGGTCGGGGCGCGTGGGGCCTGGCTTGGGCTGCGGTTTTTCGCGGCGTTTGCCGTGGTCACGGTCGTGCTTTACCTCGCCAATCCGCTGCTCGGCCTGACGGTGACGGCCGGAGCCTGGGCCGTCGTCGCGCTGGCCGGCCTCGGGGTCGTGCACGCGATCGTGCGAAGGGAGAGACCATCCGCCGAAGCCTGGATCCACCCGGTGGTCCTCCTGCCGGCCGGAGCGGCGCTGGTGGCCCTGGGACATGGGCCGATCGACTACCTGCCGGTGTCGTGGGACGAGTTCTCCAACTGGCTCGGCTGGAGCAAGCAGATCTTCGTCACCGACCGTCACTGGACACCGGCGATGGCGGTGGGACAGCTCGGCTACACGCCGGGATGGGCCCTGCTGATGGTTTTTCCCGACGTGCTGCTGGGACGGTTCCGCGAGGTGTACTCCGCCTCCCTCCAGTTCCTGATGCACGTGGGGGTGCTCGGGATGGCGTTCGACCTCCTGCGGGCGCGGCTGACCCAGGGCGGAGTCACGGCGCGGTGGAGTGCCGCGCTCGCCTGGCTATTCGCGCTGGGTGTGCTGGCGGTGGAGGCCACCTGGCGGCTCTACCCGACCCTGCAACTGATCGAGAAGCCCCAGATCTACGCCATCGCCGCAGCCATCCTGACCGCCATCGCCGCCGCCGACGGGCCTGATACCAATCGTGACCGTCTCGCCGGCTATCTCGGCCTGTTCCTGGCGTTCGGCTATCTGCTGAAGATGGCCATGCTGACCGTCGTGCCGTCGGCGGCGCTGCTGGCGCTGGTCCTGGTCGGCGGCGGCGGTGGCTGGGGAAGGGTCGCCCTGCGGCTCGCCCTGGGTCTCGGGCCACTCGGGCTGGCGGCGGTGAGCTGGCGCCTGGTTTCGCCCGAGACCGGCGGCTGCATGACCAATCCGCTCCAGCTTCTGACCGCCGGCGACTCAGCGGCCCTCGCGCGCGCGCTGACCGACGGCCCAATGCTTGCCGAGCGCTATTTCGGCGCCATCGGCGCCTATCTGGTGGCCTTCAAGCCGTGGCTCACCATCATCGCCGTCCTCGGCCTGGCCGCGGCGGTGGTCGAGCGATCATTGGCCTGGGTGGTGGCTGCCCTGGCGGTCTTCATCGCCGGCTACTTCGGCATGCTCTATCTCTATCACCTGTTCTGCTTCGGGTACGAGGAACTGAACTCCATCCCCCGTTTCACCCGCGTGCCGCTGCGGCTCGTTCACCTGTTCGGACTGCTGCTGCCGGCGCTGCTGGCGGCCCGTCATGCCGGAGCGCTGGCCCGTCGCCTGCCGCCCCGAGCCATCGCCGCCGCTCCGGTGCTGGTGGCCGTGGCGGTGGTCACCCTGGCGGCGGTGCAGGCCCGGGCGGTGTCCCGCTCGCTCGCCGACATCACCACCCGCGTCGAGCAGACACCCGACCTGGTCAGGACCATCGCCGACGTGCGCCGGGACTCGGCCGCCCTGTCGGCGCTGCTGCGAGGGCGGGGCATGGTTGGGGCCACCACCACCCTGATCGACCAGAACGGTGATGGCCTCCATGCCAATGTCGCCCGCTACTATGCCATCAGCGAGGTCCGCGGTGATCCGGTGTTCGTCTTCCAGGTACAGCCCGGCCATAGCTGGGGCGGAGCCTCCGCCAACCAATGGATGGCCACGACATCGTCTCTCGCGTTGCGGGATCTACTCCTGAGCCGCGGGGTCCTATGGCCGGTGCGGCTCGACGACTGGATCCGGCCGGTACTCGATGGCGTGGTTCAGAATCCGGGATGTGCGGCCGATCTTACGACCGTCTTTCTGGTCCACATTCGACCGTTTCCATTCGAGTGCGTGCCTCGGCCGAAAGGCTGATGATATCATCCGACCTAAGAAGGGGGATAAATATTGTGGCACTCCTTTCTGCATAAAGGGTGCCTTGACCATTGCGGGATCATATCGTCTGGATTTACAGTGTCCTCGGTCGTCGCGACGGGACATGGTTCCGTGATGGCGGGGCAACCCATAGGATGCGTGTAACGTGTGGCAATGACGATTGACCTTCCTTCGCGGTCCAGGGATCGGGATGCGCGCGTCGTCGGCGAACCGTCGGGGGACAGGCTGTTCAGCGCCGTCGTTGACTCGGCCCCTGATGGCGTCGTCGTGGTCGATGCCGCCGGCACGGTGCTGGCGTTCAGCCGCGCCGCCGCCGCCCTGCTGCATCACGACGCCGCGGCGGTGGTCGGGACCTCCATCGTCGATCTCCTGAGCCTGCCGGAGGACGGCCTGGCTGGATTCCTCGGCGCCTGCCTGCACGGTTGCGTCGCGGCGGAGACCTGCCGTCACCTGGTGGCGCTGCGCCGGGGCGATGAGGAGACCGCCGTCGTCGAGGTGGCGGTCAGCCGCGTGCAACTGCCGGACGGTCCCGGTCATGTGGCGATCCTTCGCGACATGGGGCTCCATCTGGGCGAGGGGTGGGACGACGACGAGGCCAGACTCGGCAGCATCGCCTCCAACGTCCCCGGCATCGTCTTCCAGCGGGTGCGCCAGCCCGACGGCACGGTCTATTACCCCTTCTTTTCCAGCGGCGTGCGCGACGTGCTGGGGTTCGAGCCCGAAGCCATGCGGGTCAACCGCGACGGCTGTCTCGACGTCATCCACTGGGCCGACCGTGACGATCACCTGGCGGCGATACGGGCCTCGGCCCGCGACCTCAGCCCCTGCACCGAGAATTTCCGCGCCATCGCCCGCAGCGGCGAGGTCCGGTGGCTGCACGGCAATTCGCGGCCGCAGCGCATGGCCGACGGCGACGTGATCTGGGACGGCGTACTGGTCGATGTGACGGAGCGCAAGCGGGCCGAGCAGCGGCTCGAGATGATCATGGACCACGCCTACGACGGCATCGTCACCATCGACGAGACGGGACGGATGCAGTCGGTCAACGCGGCCACCGGGGCGCTGTTCGGCTATGGCGAGGCCGAGATGATCGGGCGCAGCGTGTCGATGCTGATGCCCGAGCCCCACCGCTTGCACCACGATGACTACATCGCGCGCTATGTCGAAACGGGCGAGAGCCGCATGGTCGGTGTCGGCCCCCGCGAGCTTGAGGGCCAGCGGCGGGACGGCAGCCGCTTCCCCCTGGAAGTCGCGCTGAGCGAGGTGCGTAGCGAGGGCCGGCGGGTGTTCATCGGCATCATGCGTGACATCACCCGCCGCAAGGCTATCGAGGCCGCCCTGCGCGAGACCGAACAGCGCCTGGGCGGCATCGCCGCCAACCTGCCCGGCATGGTGTTCCAGCGGCTGATGACGCCCGAGGGGGTGGTGCGGTTCACCTACGTCAGCGATGGCTGCCGCGAGCTTCTGGGCGTCGAGCCATTTGACCTCATCGACGATGTCAACCTGTTCCTGAGAATTCTGTCCGATCAGGATCAAGCCGTCTTCTTGGACCAGCTCTTCACGTCCGCCGCCGCCCTGACTCCCCTCGAGGATGAGGTGCGGGTCATTGCTCCGGACGGGCGGGAGCGGTGGCTGCGGGGCTGGTCGCGGCCGCGGCGCCTTGAGAACGGCGACGTGATCTGGGACGGGGTCACGCTCGACGTCACCGACCGCCGCGAGGCCGAGGAGAAGGTGCGCTTCCTCGCCTATTTCGACCCGGTCACCGGGGCTCCCAACCGCGCCCTGTTCCGCGAGCAGTTCCCGGCGGCGGCCCAGGATGCCCTTCGTCTCGACCATCACCTTGCCGTGGTGTCGCTCGGCATCGACCGTTTCAGCATCATCAATGCAAGCATGGGTCATGCCGTCGGCGACGAGGTGCTGGCCACCGTGGCCAATCGCCTGCGCGCCCGCGCCGGGGCGGGCGACATCGTGGCCCGGGCGGGTGGCGATCGCTTCCTGGTCCTTCTGACCGGCCTGATGTCGGAGGGACAGGCGACGGAAGCGGTGGAGTCCCTGCTTGCCGGCTTTGCCGAGTCGCTCATCCTGGAGGGTCAGGAACTGGACCTGACGGTCTGCGCCGGGGTCAGCCTCCACCCCCGCGACGGCACCGACGCCGAGACCCTGATCAAGAACGCCGACACCGCCCTGCACCGCGCCAAGACCCAGGGGCCAGGCTCGCTCCAGCTGTTCACCGCCGAGATGAGCGCCCGCGCGGCGCGGACCCTGTCGATGCAGAGCCGCCTGCGCCACGCCCTGGATGACGGGCAGTTCGTCGCCTACTACCAGCCCCAGGTGGACTTGCGCAGCGGCCGGACCGTCGGCCTCGAGGCCCTGGTGCGCTGGATCGATCCCGAACGGGGACTGGTCTCGCCGGCCGAGTTCATTCCCATCGCCGAGGAAAGCGGCCTCATCGACGACATCTGCGACCATGTGCTCCACTATTCCGCCCGCAGCATCAGCCGCTGGCGCGCCGAGGGGCTGGACGTGGTGCCGGTCGCGGTCAACGTCTCCGGCCGGCAGTTCCAGCACGCCCGCCGCCTGATGCTGTCCCTGGAACAGGTGCTGCGGGAGAACCAGCTCGACCCGTCGCTGATCGAGATCGAACTGACCGAAAGCTCGGCCATGAGCGACCCCGACAACGCCATCGCCGTCGTCAACACCCTGCGCGACATGGGGATCCGCTGCGCCATCGACGATTTCGGCACCGGCTATTCCTCGCTCGGGGTGCTGAAGCGCTTTCCCATTTCCAAGCTGAAGGTGGACCGCTCGTTCGTCATCGACGTCATCTCCGATCCCAACGACGCCGCCATCGTCAGCGCCATCATCGCCATGTCTCATGCCCTCAAGATGCGCGTCGTCGCCGAGGGAGTGGAGGAGATGACCCACTACGAGTTCCTGAAGACCCTGGGGTGTGACCAGATCCAGGGCTATCTCATCAGCCGGCCGCTACCCCACGACGCCCTGAGCCGCTTCTTCCGCGAAGGGCCATGGAAGCCCGCCAGCGGAGCCTGAGGAGCGGGCGGCCGTGACACGGGCGAACAAGCAGTCCTACACCATCCCCTGCTCGAGCGCCCTGCGCGATGCCATCGGCGCCCTGGCCGAACGCCGCGGCGTCAATGCCGGCGACCTGGCGCGCTCGGTGATGCTGGTGGTGCCGGAGGCGGTCGTCGCCGCCCATCCCGACCCCGGCGAGCCGGGTCCCCGCGACCGCGAGACGGTGATCCTCAAGTCCGGACCCTCCGAGGGCCGCCCCTGGCGCCGCAAGCCGCGTCTTCAGGTGCGGATGTCGCCCGGTCTTTCCATCCCCTTCATCCGCCGCGCCCTCGGGCTGGCCCTGGCCATGGACCGGGGAGACATCCCCATCCGGGTCGGCGCCGAGCCTCCCCCTCCCCCCGACCCGCAAACGGACCTGGAGGCGATCGAACGCCTGCGGGCCATCGTCGAGGTGCTGTCGTTCCAACCCCTGGAGGGCGGCGTCAAGACCCGCACCGAGGCTTTGCACGTGCTCGGCTATCCGCCGGGCGCCTACCCCGACGACCGGGCGGTCCGGGCGCGCTACCGCATGCTGGCCACCGTCCACCACCCCGACAGCCCCTTCGGCAACCACGACCGCATGAGCCAGCTCAACGCCGCCGTCGCCCTGCTCCGCCACTTCGCCGCGTGAGGACGCCCCTGCTATTGCAGGTAGCTGTCCGGCGGTGACAACTGGTATTCCTGCTCACGCTCAACCGCCGAAACACCCTGTACGGCCCGCAGCCGATCGAGCGACGCTTCATCGATGGATCCGCTGACGATGCCGAGGGTTTCCAGAACCTGGTGAATTTCCAGACCGCAGGCCTTGGCGGCAGCGGCAACGCGGTCGATGTGGCCAAGCTGGTCATCATTGATGGAAACGGTGACGTTGACACACGACATGGTCCAGCCTCCTCTTTCGATACCATCAGGATGGCGACTGACGGGGAATGGTGCAAGGACCGAACCGCCCTGCCTCGAAAATTACCGAGGCAGGGCGGCATATGCCTATTGCGGTGCCTGAACCAGTCCCGCACCCACATCGGTGGCCGGCAGGGGCAACCGCCGGGCCAGCGCCGTCAGGGCCTGCCACAGCGCCTGTCCCCGCAGCCTCGGGTCCGACTGCGCCAGAAGAGCGGCGACACCGGCCACGTGCGGAGCCGCCATGCTGGTGCCCGACATGCGCCGAGAGGTTCGGCAGTTGGCGGACGAGTGGACATCCATCCCCGGGCCAGCGATATCCACCTGTCCACCATTGGGATTGAGTGCACCGTTCGAGAACGGGGCAAGCTGGAACTCAGAACCGACCGCGCCAACGGCCATGATCGACGGACAGTTCGCCGGCCGCGAAACGGGTTTGACAGTCTCTGGACGCCAGCTATCGTTGCCTGCCGCGGCCACGATCAGCGTTCCCCCCGTCAGAGCCCGCCGCGCCACGGTCTCGTAGGTCTGGGACGGGGGTTCATTCAGTTGAGTGGGAGACCCGAGGGACATGGAGATCACCTGGCAGCCCTGACTCACCGCCCACTCCATGCCGGCCAGGATACCCCTGTCAGCACCCGATCCGCAATTGCTCAATACCTTGCCGGCGTAGATGGTGGCCTCGCACGCAATTCCGTAGCGGGGCTGTTGGCGGGGCTGCTTCGGGCCACAGGCCGTGCCGATGCAGTGGGTGCCGTGTCCATGTCCATCCTGGACCGGTTCGTTGTCGATGAATGACATGCCGACGATGCCGCGTCCGGCAAAGTCCGGATGGGTCATGTCCATTCCGGTATCGAGGACCGCGACCTTGATCCCGCGGCCCGTGAATCGCGACGTGAGCACCCGGATCGCCTGGAGTCCCCAGGTTGCCATCGCCTCGTTGAAAGCCTGGGCGGCGAATTCCTCCACGGATTCTTCCTGGCCAACGAGACGGTCCACCAGCGCATTCACCGCATCGCGATACCCCCGCAGATATGCCAGATCAAGTTTCGATCCGGTTGTAACGAGCGTGGGTGGGCCGGAGTCCATGGGAAGCATCGTCAGGTCGGCGGCACTCACCGGACGGTTCAGCGCGTACATGATGCGCTCTGGCTCAATGGCCAGCACCTTCGACTTTTCCGCGGCGGCCGTATGCAGGGAATGTGCCTGGTCCTCGTCGGCGTGTACGACGGCGACCCCAAGACGGGGAAAGTGCAGCACATTAGCCCCACCGACGTTGGCGATCGACATCGCGCTGTCTTTGAAGTCGTCCGCTGAAGCAACCCCGCCGAGTCCTGCGATTTCACATAGGTGTGAAGCTGACACTTCTTCTCCAAGCACGACAAGATAGCTGCCGGTTGTCTCCTGCGTCGCCATAATGTCGGCATTTGATTTCTCTGATTTTGAACGTTTCATACGTCACCTATCAACTGTGTACTCTTCTGAACGATGCCAGTGCGTGCTTTATCATCCGACACAGTCTTCATGCACCCGGGCACCACGGACATAATGCGATGAATAGCTGTACACGTCAACAAGACACATCATGAGTGAGCATAAGTGACTCGCCCTGCAGCATGACTGCTCACGCAGCAAACCTGTCTCGCAAGATAAAATGAAATTGTACAGCCTATGCGCACACGACCGCCTCTCATCCACGCTGGATGACCGGGGTCAGGCCGAGGGCCGAGGCCAGTTTCTCGAACCGGCGGTCGAAGACTCCGGGAGCGAAGGCCGGCTCGTTGGCGGCCAGGCTCAGGACCAGCCGGGTGCGGTCGACGGCCAGGGTGGAGCGCCGCAACAGGTCGGGGGCGCCGCCCGAGATGGTGTGGCCGAGGCGGAGCGCCAGTCCGACGGCGGTGGCCCGGCGGTTGCGCTCGTCGTCCAGCAGCTGGCGGGCCTGGAGCACCATGTCGGAGCCGAAGTCGCCCCGGTAGCGGTGGTACACGGCAAGGGCCAAGCCGGCCCGTTCGCGGTGGTCGAGCCCCATGAAGGGCAGGCGCAGCACCCGCAGGAAGGCCTGCTCGGCCCGATAATCGGGGTGCTCGTTCCAGAACACGTCGCCGAGAAGGCAGGCGGCGCGGCGCAGCCGGCGTTGCAGGTGGGTCTCGTTCGGAAACAGCGGCGACATCCACCCCATCAGCTCTTCGCCGTGCTCGGGGAAGCGGCCGGCGCAGCGGGCCATGTGCTGACAGGCGCTGATGAGCGGATCCTGGCGCCGCAGCCGGGCCGGCATGGTCTTGAAGAACAGGCCCTCGCGCATGCCATAGATGGAGAACACCAGCCGCTCGGGCTCCGCCAGGTCCAGCAGCCGCTGCAGCAGCAGGGCGGCGACCGGCAGGTTGGGGATGCGCCGTGACGACACCCCGGCCACCTTCTCCAGGCTCTTGCGGCTCTGCTGGGCGATGATGCCCACCAGGTTCTCGGCGTCGGCGCGGCTGATGGCGAAATTGTCCAGCACGTGCAGGGGGTACTTCATCTGCTCGATGCACAGCCGGGCCAGGGCGCGCCAGGAGCCGCCGACGGCGTAGAGGGCCTTTCCCCGGGCCTGCCGCATCCAGTCGAGCCCGGTCAGATGCCGGTTGATCACCGCGGCGGCGGCCTCGCGGTTGCCGCCGGCGGCATCGGCGAGGCGCAGCACGCCAAGGGGTAGGGTCGCGTGCTCGCTGAACATGCCATCACTGACGACGATCAGCTCCAGGCTGCCACCGCCCAGGTCGGCCACCAGGCCGTCGGCGTCGGGGATGCTGCACAATACGCCGAGGGCCGCCAGTTCGGCCTCCTCCGAACCGCTGAGGACCCGGACCCGGGCGCCGCATCGCCGCTCCAGCTCGGCGACGAAGGCGGCGCCGTCCTCGGCGTCCCGGGTGGCGGCGGTGGCGACGATGTCGAGACGCTCCACCCCCATGGACACGGCGAGTCGCACGAAGCGGGCCACCGCGACGAAGGTCAGCACCACCCCCTCGGGGTTGAGCCGGCCGCTGCGCTCCAGCCCCACTCCCAGGCCGCAGATGGCCTTTTCGTTGAACAGCGGCAGCGGCGTGCGGTGCATGCCGTCATAGACCACCAGCCGCACCGAGTTGGAGCCGATGTCGACGATGCCGACCGGCCGGCTGCTCCGCCCCTTGTCGCCACCCGTCGGGGCGCCAGAGTTCGCCTGGATCATGAGCGGCGCCTACCGGGCGGTGTAGCGCAGCCTGGGGGCCGGATTGGCCCGTCGCAAAGCCGTGCCCCGTCCGGACAGGCTGGGGTTGGTGATGAAATAGGTGTGAGCGCTGAAGGCGTCGTCGCCCGCTTCGATCCGCGAATAGGTGCCGTCGGGCATCAGGAGCCAGCTCTGGGCCTCGTCCTTCAGGTTGGCGATCATGATCTGCTCCAGGATTTGCTGGTGGACCGTCGGGTTCTCGATGGGCACGAAGGTCTCGACCCGGCCCACCATGTTGCGGGTCATCCAGTCGGCGGAGGACACGAACACCCTGGCCTGGCGCGAGGGCATCTTGTGGCCGTTGCCGAAACAGACGATGCGGGCATGCTCGAGGAAGCGCCCGACGATGCTCTTGACCCGGATGTTGTCGGAGAGCCCGGGCACCCCGGGCCGCAGGCAGCAGATGCCGCGGATCACCAGGTTTATCCGCACCCCGGCCTGCGAGGCGGCATAGAGGGCGTCGATGAGCTGGGCATCCACCAGCGAGTTCATCTTGGCCCAGATGGTGCCCGGCCGGCCGGCCCGGACGTGCTCCACCTCGCCGTTGATGAGGTCGAGGATGTGGTCGCGCAGCGCCAGCGGCGCCAGGTGGAGCTTCTCCATCGCCTCCGGCCTGGCGTAGCCGGTGATGTAGTTGAAGGCCCGGGCGGCATCGCGGCACAGCGCCGGATCGCAGGTGAAGAACGACAGGTCCGTGTACACCTTGGCGGTGATCGGATGGTAGTTGCCGGTTCCGAAATGCACGTAGGAGCGCAGCCCCCCATCGCTGGTGCGGCGGACCACCAGCGAGATCTTGGCGTGGGTCTTCAGGTTCAGGAAGCCGTACACCACCTGGACGCCGGCGGTCTCCAGGTCCCGGGCCCAGCGGATGTTGGCCTCCTCGTCGAAGCGGGCCTTCAGTTCCACCAGGGCGGTGACCGACTTGCCCGACTCGGCCGCTTCCACCAGGGCGCGGACGATGGGCGAGTTCTCGCTGGTCCGGTAGAGGGTCTGCTTGATGGCCACCACCTGGGGATCCCGCGCCGCCTGGCGGAGGAACTGCACCACCACGTCGAACGACTCGTAGGGATGGTGAACCACGATGTCCTTCTTGCGGATGGCGGCGAAGCAGTCGCCGGCGAAGTCGCGAATGCGCTCGGGGAAGCGGGTGTTGAACGGGGTGAACTGCAGGTCCGGGCGCTCGTCGGTGATGAGCTGCCGGGTTTCGGCGAGCCCGGCCAGGGCATGGTGCCGGAACACGTCCTCCAGTGGCACGTGCAGCTCGTCGCACACCATGTGGACCAGGTCCTCGGGCATGCCGTCGTTGAGGGTCAGGCGGATGACGTTGCCGCGACGGCGGCGCTTCAGGGCGCTTTCGAAACTGCGCACCAGGTCCTCGGCCTCTTCATCGACTTCCATCTCGCTGTCGCGGATGATGCGGAAGTGGCCGCAGCGGTCCACCGTGAAGCCCGGGAACAGGCGGTCGTAGAACATGCCCAGCATGTCCTCGAGCGGCAGATAGCGGATGGCCTTGCCCGGCAGGCGGACGAAGCGCCTGATCTGGCCTGGGATCGGCACCAGGGCCCGCAGGCCGTCGCCGTCATCGCGGCGCGACAGGTGCAGCACCATGGCAAAGCCGAGATTGGGAATGAAGGGGAACGGGTGGGCCGGGTCGATGGCCAGCGGCGTCAGGATCGGGAACACCCGCTCCATGAAATAGGTGGAAAGCCAGGCGTGGTCCTCGGCGCTGACCTCCGAGGGATCGATCACCAGGACGCCCTCGCGGCGCAACTCGTCCCTCAGGATTCGCCAGCACGCCTGCTGGCCCTCGAACAGCCGGCGCGCCTCGGCGTTGACGGCGACAAGCTGCTGCTGGGGGTTCAGTCCGTCCTGGCTTGGCGTCTTGACGCCGGCGTTGACCTGGCCCTTCAGGCCGGCGACGCGCACCATGTAGAACTCGTCGAGATTGGCCGCCGAAATGGACAGAAAGCGCAACCGCTCCAGAAGCGGGTGCCGGTGGTTGTGGGCTTCCTCCAGGACGCGGGTGTTGAAGGCGAGCCACGACAGCTCGCGATTGATGAAGCGCTCGGGCGAATCGGCTTCGACTCTGGCGGTTCTGAGGTCCACGACGGTGGTCACGGTGCGCTCCCCGAAGGCCGTCGAGACGGCGGCGACGGCCGCGGTCGATCCGGCGCGTTGACTTGCAAGACATCCATCCCACCTATATATCCCTTTCCACTGGCCGTGTCATGGCCGCAACGAGGTCAGGTGGGTATGTCGAAACGTCTGTTTCTGCTTCGCCATGCCAAGGCCGTCCGGGGCGACGACCCCTCGGGGGATTTCACCCGGCCCCTGACCGACCGCGGGGTCATCGACGCCCGAGCGCTCGGCCGCCATCTGGCCGAGGCGGGGCACCGGCCGGAGCTGGTCCTGTGCTCGCCGGCGCGGCGGACCCGCGAGACCTGGCTCAGTCTCGCGGAGTGGCTGAAAGACTCGGTCGTCGAGTTCGATCCCGGCCTATACGGGGCCGACGCCGGCGCCATCCTGACCCGGCTGCGACAGGTGGCGGCCAACGTCCCTTCGCTGATGGTGATCGGTCACAACCCCGGCATTGGCGACCTGGCGCTCGACCTGGTGGCGGCGGCGGACACGCAGCCCGGGGCCGGGCTGGCCCACATGCGCGCCAAGTTCCCGACCGCCGCCCTCGCCGTCTTCACCGTGCCGACCGCGACCTGGAGCGAACTCAGGTCCGGCCTCTGTCCCCTCACCGCCTTCCGCCGACCACACCCGGTCGGGTAATTGGTCGCGAGAAAAAACAGATAACACGGATACAGGGTTTCATTAGGGAACGTCTACCCCCCTTCCCCCTTGATGGGGGAGACACAAAGGTTAATAGAAGTGCCGTTGTGTATTTTTTGCGCATCCGACCTTGACATCCGCGCCGATGTTGAGTATGTTTTCCACACTGAACGACAAGGCTTTCCCAGGTCCGTCTAGATGTTGATTTGCCTCTGTCCGCCAACGCGGCACTGAACCCAGAGAACACGGGGATTTCCGCGATCCTTGCCGGGGCTTGGAAGCAGTGTTGGACCACAAGATATAGACGAGCCTGGGACACCAGGGAAAGCCTTGGAACGACGAAATCATAATAAAAAAATTTAACCGGAGTGCATGATATGGGTACGAGCAGTCGGGAAGTCATTACAAAACTCAAAGAGGATGGATGGTATTTCGTTGGCGCTACCGGGGATCATCATCACTTCAAGCATCCAATAAAGCCAGGAAAAGGTCACCGTCACCAATCCTGTCAGAGGCATCAAGATCGGTACCCTTAAGTCCATAGAACGCCAAAGTGGCGTCAGATTGAGATAGGAGGCTGACATGGCCGTTCTCTACTTTCCAGCCATTGTCGAGAGTGGCGAAGAGCCCGGCTACAGCGTGTTCTTTCCCGACCTTCCTGGTTGCACCAGTGCTGGAGACACGATCGAACTGGCGGCTATTAATGCTGAAGACGCCCTGCGTGGGCATCTGGCTTTGATGCTCCGCGACAACGATCCTATTCCAACACAGCGCCCCCTTGATCAAATTGAGCACGATCCAGATGTGACCGAAGTGGCACGCATCATGGTGCGTGCGGACCTTCCAGGCCGCTCCATTCGGCTTAACATCAGCATGGATGATGGTCTGGTTGAAGCCGTCGATCGAGAGGCCGCGGCTCGCGGAATGACACGCTCGGGTTTTCTTGCTGACGCGGCCCGTCGTGCGTTGGCTGGGTGAGCCTCGAACAACTGCCGAAACATCACATGAGGGCACCTGTAAAACCCTCCACCATCAAGGGGGTGGCTGATGATCTGCCGTCTTCTTCATCCGATTGCCCTGTATGCGGATACGGAAAACGCTTCGATCCTGACGGCACTGTGGTATACTCGCGGGCCCTGGCGGTGGGGTTTGCCGCCGGGGTAACGTGTCCGTCTTTCCCTGGCTTTCCAGCGATGAATCACCCATGAAACTGACGATCGAACGGTCCGCCCTGCTCAAGACGCTGGGGCATGTGCAAAGCGTCGTCGAGCGGCGAACCACCATCCCGATCCTGGCCAATGTCAGGCTCGATGCCGTTGATGGATCCCTTGGTCTCAACGCCACCGACATGGACCTTGAGATCGTCGAGCGAACGGCGGCCGAGATCATGCGCGAGGGACGGACCACGGCCCCGGCCCACACCCTTTACGACATCGCCCGCAAGCTCCCCGAGGGGGCGCAGGTGGAGCTGGCTCTGGACGACGACGAGGGGCAGCTGGTGCTGCGCTCGGGTCGGTCGCGGTTCTCGCTGGCCTGCCTGCCGGTGGAGGACTTTCCGGTCATGTCGGGCTCCGGCATGCCCCACACCTTCGCCCTGTCCGCCGCCGACCTGCGGGGGCTGATCGACCGTACCCGTTTCGCCATCTCCACCGAGGAGACCCGGTTCTACCTGAACGGCATCTACCTGCACGCCACCGTCAGCGAGGGCGTGGACGTGCTGCGGGCGGTGGCCACCGACGGGCACCGGCTGGCGCGGGTCGAGGTGCCGCTGCCCGAGGGCGCCGCCGGCATGCCGGGGGTGATCATCCCGCGCAAGACGGTGGCGGAACTGCGCAAGCTGATCGACGAGACCACGGCCGACGTCACCGTCACCCTGTCCGAGGTCAAGATGCGCTTCGCCTTCGACGCGGTGGTGCTGACCTCGAAGCTGATCGACGGCACCTTCCCCGACTACGAGCGGGTGATCCCGGCCGAGAACGACAAGATCATGGAGGTGGACCGCCGCCAGTTCGCCGAGGCCGTGGACCGCGTCTCGGCCATATCCAGTGAAAAGTCGCGGGCGATCAAGGTCTCGGTGGACAAGGGCGGCGTCACCCTGTCGGCGTCCAGTCCCGAAAGTGGCAGCGCCACCGAAGAAGTGGAGGCCCGCTACGACGCCGGGCCGATCGAGATCGGGTTCAATTCGCGCTATCTGCTGGACATCCTGGCCCAGATCGAGGGCGACGCGGCCCGCTTCGCCATGGCCGACTCCGGCTCGCCCACCGTGGTGCGCGAGGTGGCCGACGCCTCGGCGGTCTATGTCCTGATGCCGATGCGGGTGTGACAACGGAGCCTCCGGATAGCATGGGCACGGCGCCAACCGGCGTGACGAGGCTGACCATCCGGGACTTCCGCAGCTATGACCACCTTCGGCTGGACGTGGACCTGCGCCCGGTGGTTCTGACCGGTGCCAATGGCTCCGGCAAGACCAACCTCCTCGAGGCGCTGTCGTTTCTGACGCCCGGGCGGGGCCTGCGGCGGGCCAGGCTCGGCGAGGTCACCCGGCGGGGCGCCGCTTCCGACGCCGTGTGGACGGTGGCGGCGACGGTCCAGGGGCCGCGCGGCAGCGTTGATGTGGGTACCGGCCGCGAACCGGGCGGCGCCGACCGGCGGGTGGTGCGCATCGACGGCCGCACGGTCCGCGGTCAGGTGGCGCTGGCCGAGGTGGCGGCGGCGGTGTGGCTGACGCCGGTGATGGATCGGCTGTTCGTCGAGGGGGCGGCCGGGCGGCGGCGGTTCCTCGACCGGCTGGTGTTCGGGCTTGACCCGGGCCACGCTCGCCGCGCCGGGGCCTACGAGCGGGCCATGCGCGAGCGGGGGCGGCTGTTGCGGGAGGGGCGGAACGATCCGGCGTGGCTTTCGGCGCTGGAGGCCACCATGGCGCGGGAGGGCGTGGCCATGGCCGCGGCGCGCCGCAGCGTGGTGGCCGGGCTTTGCCAGCGGGCCGCCGGCACCGACGGTCCGTTTCCCGGCGCGGTGCCGACGCTGCTCGGCGCGGTGGAGGGCTGGCTCGACGAGGTGGCGGAGCCGGAGGCGGAGACGAGGCTCAGGCGGTCGCTGTGGCGCAGCCGGGGGCTGGACGCCGGCACCGGCGGGGCCGCCGAGGGACCGCACCGCAGCGACCTGGTGATCCGCCACGCCGCCAAGGGCCTGGCGGCCGAGCAGTGCTCGACCGGCGAGCAGAAGGCGCTGCTGATCGCCCTGATGCTGGCCCAGGCCCGCATGCAGGCGGAGGAGCGGGGGGCGGTGCCCCTGCTGCTGCTGGACGAGGTGGTGGCCCACCTTGACGAGGCGCGGCGGCGGGCGCTGTTCGAGGAGATCGGCAGACTGGGCGCGCAGGCCTGGCTGACGGGGACGGATCAGGCGCTGTTCGCCGGGTTCGGCGACGGGGCGCAGTTTTTCCGCGTGGAGGACTCGACCCTCACGCGGCAACCATCGATATAGGACACGACATGAGCGGTCAGACGAGCGAACCTTCTGACGGCAGGGAACCGGCGGCGGAGGCTGGGGCGGCCGGGGCGGCCTATGATGCCGGGTCGATCAAGGTGCTGCGCGGGCTGGATGCGGTGCGCAAACGGCCTGGCATGTACATCGGCGACACCGACGACGGCTCGGGTCTGCATCACATGGTCTACGAGGTGGTGGACAACGCCATCGACGAGGCGCTCGGCGGCCACTGCGACAGGATCGAGGTGATCCTGAACGGCGACGGTTCGGTGACGGTGCGCGACAACGGCCGCGGCATCCCGGTGGACATCCACAAGGAAGAGGGCGTGTCCGCCGCCGAGGTGATCATGACCCAGCTCCACGCCGGCGGAAAGTTCGATCAGAACTCGTACAAGGTGTCGGGCGGGCTGCACGGCGTCGGCGTGTCGGTGGTCAATGCCTTGTCGGCCTGGCTGGATCTGCGCATCTGGCGGGACGGCAAGGAGTACCGCATGCGCTTCCAGCATGGCGACGCGGTGGCGCCGCTGGTGGTGGTGGCCGACGCTCCCCCGACCGAAAAGGGGGGGCCACTGACCGGCACCGAGATCACCTTCATGGTCTCGAAGGAGACGTTCACCAAAACCGAGTACGACTTCGCGACGCTGGAGCACCGTCTGCGGGAACTGGCGTTTCTCAACTCCGGTGTCTTCCTGCGCCTGATCGACGCCCGCCACGGCGAGCCCACCAGCATCGACCTGCACTACGAGGGCGGCATCCACGCCTTCGTCCAGTACCTGGACCGGGCCAAGACGCCGCTGCATGCGCCGCCCATCACCATTTCCGGCGAGCGGGACGGCATCACGGTCGAATTGTCATTGCAGTGGACGGACAGCTATCACGAGACCAGCCTCTGCTTCACCAACAACATCCCCCAGCGGGATGGCGGCACCCACCTGGCGGCGTTCCGCGCCGCCCTGACCCGCACCATCAATGGCTATGCCAACAGCACGGGGCTATTGAAGAAGGAGAAGGTGCAGCTCAACGGCGAGGACATGCGCGAGGGACTGACCAGCGTGCTGTCGGTCAAGGTGCCCGACCCCAAGTTCTCGTCCCAGACCAAGGACAAGCTGGTGTCGTCGGAGGTCCGTCCGGTGGTCGAGGGGGAGGTGAGCGAGCGTCTGGAGCGCTGGTTCGAGGAACACCCGGCGGAGGCGCGCAAGATCGTCTCCAAGGTGGTAGAGGCCGCCGCCGCCCGCGAGGCCGCTCGCCGCGCCCGCGAGCTGACCCGGCGCAAGGGGGTGCTGGACTTCACCAGCCTGCCCGGCAAGCTGGCCGACTGCCAGGAGCGGGATCCGGCCCTGTCGGAACTGTTCATCGTCGAGGGCGACTCGGCAGGTGGATCCGCCAAGCAGGGCCGTGACCGCGCCAACCAGGCGATCCTGCCCCTCAAGGGCAAGATCCTCAACGTGGAGCGGGCTCGTTTCGACAAGATGCTGGGCTCGGCCGAGATCGGCACGCTGATTACCGCCCTTGGCACCGGCATCGGCCGCGACGACTTCGACATCGGCAAAATCCGCTACCACCGCATCATCATCATGACCGACGCCGACGTGGACGGCTCGCACATCCGCACCCTGCTGCTGACCTTTTTCTTTCGTCAGATGCCGGAGGTGATCGACCGGGGGTATCTCTACATCGCCCAGCCGCCGCTGTATCGGGCCAAGCGGGGCAACTCCGAGGTCTACCTCAAGGACGACCGGGCGCTCGAGGTCCACCTGATCGAGGCCGGCATCCAGGACGCCGTGCTGGAGCTGAACGACGGCAGCCGGATCAGCGGCGCCGACCTGCGCGGCCTGGCGGAGCGGGCCCGTACCGTCAAGCATCTGGTGGCGCCCCTGACCCGGCGCCTGCCCGAGCGGGTGGTGGAACAGCTCGCCATCGCCGGGGTGTTCAACACCGCCGTGCTGGGGGACCCGGAAAAGGCCGGGGTGGCCGCCGAGTACGTGGCCCGCCGCCTCGACCTGGTGGAGCCCGAGACCGAGCGGGGCTGGAGCGGTCAGCCGGCTTCGTCGGCCGGCGGCGGCATGGTGTTCCACCGCACGCTGCGCGGCGTGACCGAGGAGCACGTGGTGGACGCTCCCATCATCAAAAGCGCCGAGGCCCGGGCGCTCGACGACCGGGCGGCGGAGCTTCAGGCCACCTACGGCCGTTTCGCGACCCTGAAAGCCAAGGAGCGGGAGACGGTGATCCACGGCCCCGTCGGCCTCGCCGACGCCATCATGGACGCCGGTCGCAAGGGCATCGCCATCCAGCGCTACAAAGGCCTCGGCGAGATGAACCCCAGTCAGTTGTGGGAAACCACCCTCGATCCCAACGTGCGCAGCCTTCTCCAGGTCAGGGTGAACCACACCGAGGATGCCGAGCAGGTGTTCTCCACCCTCATGGGCGACGTGGTGGAGCCGCGCCGCGACTTCATCCAGACCAATGCGCTCAACGTGGTGAATCTGGACGTGTAGATGTTAGGGCCTGAAAAGGCTTTCGGATTCCCTATTCCCTCTCCCCCTCGAGGGCTACCGTATGCACATAAGTCGGACAGACTGCGCTGTAGGAATTTCGCTGTAGAAACTATCCGTTTCCCGCAACAAAAAGCCCTCCCCCTTGATGGGGGAGGGTTGGGTGGGGGTGGCGGTGCCGCACGTAGGGGCATCTGTATGAGCCCAAGAACTCGACTCTTGTGCGAACAAGCAGCCGTCTGTGCGCGCTTCGCTGCCACCCCCACCCAAACCCTCCCCCATCGAGGGGGAGGGCTTAAGTTTGCTGGAAACTCTCAACTCAAGGAGCCATGGGTGACCGATCAGGCCGACGTGCTGGCCCTGCTGGCCGATCCCGCCGCCCATGGCCCGGGCGTCGATACCGTGGAGCGGGTGGACACGCACATTTCCTCGGTGTTCCTGGCCGGCGATCGGGCGTGGAAGCTTAAACGGGCGGTCCGGCTGCCGTTTCTCGACTTTACCACCGTGGCGGCGCGGCGGACCTTCTGCCGGCGGGAGGTGGTGGTCAACCGGGCGGCGGCGCCGACGCTCTACCTCGGGGTGGCGCCGGTGGAGCGGCTGCCGGATGGGCGGCTGGTCATCGGTGCCATCCGGACGGACGATCCCGAAGATGCCGCCGAGAACCAGGCGGTGGACTGGCTGGTGGCGATGCGCCGCTTCGATCAGGACACCCTGTTCGACCGCCTGGCCCGGCGTGGCCAACTGACCGACGAGCACATGCGCCGTCTCGGCGAGGTGGTGGCCCGCTTCCATGGCGCGGCGGCGCCACGGCCCGACCGGGGTGGCCTGGCGGCGATGCGGGCGGTGGTGGAGGGGAACCGGTTGGCGGCGGTGGCCTTCGTGCCGGCGGTGTTCACGGCGGCGGCCGTCGCCGACCTGACTCAGGCCATCCTGGCCCGCCTCGACGCGGTGGGCGACCTTCTGGAGGCCCGGCGCGCGGCCGGCCTGGTCCGGCACTGTCACGGCGACCTGCACCTTGGCAACATCTGCCTGGTGGATGGCCAGCCGACCCTGTTCGATGCCATCGAGTTCAACGAGGACTTCGCGGTCATCGACATCGCCTATGACCTCGCCTTCCTGCTGATGGACCTGGAGAGCCGGGGGCTGCGGCCGCTGGCCAGCACGCTGTTCAACGACGCCATGGCCCACGGCGGCGATACCGGGGCGCTGCCGCTGCTGCCGGTGTTCCTGGCGATGCGCGCCTTCATCCGCGCCCATGTCGCCGCCGCCATGGCCCGAGAGACGGAGGCGCGGCACTACCTCGCCCTCGCCGGCCGACTGCTGGAGCCGGTTCCGCCGCGGCTGGTGGCGGTGGGGGGCCTGTCGGGCAGCGGCAAGTCCCTGACCAGCCGCCTTCTGGCCCCGGCCATCGGGGCGGCGCCCGGAGCCCTGGTGGTGCGCAGTGACGTCCTGCGCAAGCGGCTCCTCGGCAGCCCGCTGTACGAGCGCCTGGGACCCGACGGCTATACCGCCGCCATGACCCGCCGCACCTATCAGGCCCTGTACGACGAGGCGGAGCGGGCTCTACGGGCCGGTCATTCGGTGATCGCCGACGCCGTCTTCGCCGATCCGGCGGAGCGGCGGACGGTGGAGGACCTGGCGCGCCGTCTGGGGGTGCCGTTCCACGGCCTATGGCTCGAGGCCTCGCCCGCCACCATGGCCGACCGCATCGCCAGCCGGAGGCGGGCGGTGTCCGACGCCACCGGCGAGGTACTGGAGAGACAGCTTGGCTATGACCTCGGCGACATGGCCTGGTCGCGAATCGACTCGTCGGGCCCCAGGGGGGCAACGGTAACGGCGGCGCGCCGCATCATCGGGATCGAGTAGGGAGATAAGGCGGATCAGAAGCCCAGCAGTTCGTCGATTTCTTCCTGCTGCATGGTGACGCTGGAGCCGTGGATGATGGCGCTGGCCACGTCCATCAGCTTCTGCACCGCCCGGGAGCAGGCGCTCGCCTTCATGCGCAGGAGGTCGGTGTCACCGGTGCCGATGGTATCCTCGAGGTGGCCCAGCGACTGGGCGATCAGGCGGTTGATGTGTTCCACCGTCTCCTCGAACGGCAGGCGGAACTTGGACGGCACGCGGCTATAGGCCTCGATGGCCAGGTCCTTGTCGGAAAAGGTCGAATCACGGAAGTGATCGCAATAGCCCTTGGGCTGCCAGGCCTTGGCATCCTCCAGGATCTCCGGCATGTCCGCGACCATTTCCAGCAGCATGACGATTTCGTTGAAGTGGTTCAGGTAGTCGGTCGCCAGAAGAGTCTGGTCGTCGATATTGGCGCTGGCCACCTTGGCGCGGAACTCGAGGAAGGCTTCCAGCTCGTCCGCGGGAATGCCTTCGAGACTCAGAGCTTCAGACATCCCGCCTCCCCTCCGCGACGCAGGCGCACGCACCGCCCGTCGCCCCCAAGCCTCCATCGGCAGCGGCCATTATTGCCCTTCCCTGTAACGGAAACAATCCCCTGCTTTCCCGGAGGCGTTCCGCACCGTCACCAGGTCCGCACGACATCGCCATGGCGCCGGCAGGTCGGCAGGGCGAGATCGACGAAGGCCCCGGTGATGCTCTCCGGCGGCGGAAGGGTCTCGGGATCTTCGCCTGGGAAGGCCAGCGCCCGCATGCGGGTGCGCACCACGCCGGGATCCAGCAGGTTCACGCGAATACCGGTGGTGGCAACCTCTCCGGCATAGACCTTGACCATCATCTCGAGGGCGGCCTTCGACGTGGCATAGGCGCCCCAGTAGGGAAACACCCCCGACGCCACGCCGGAGGTGACGAAAATCGCCCGCCCGGCGTCCGACTGGCGCAGCAGCGGGTCGAAACTGCGAATCAGGCGATAGTTGGCGGTGACGTTGACGGCCATCACCCGCTGCCACTCGTCGGGCTTGATGTGGCCCATGGGGCTCAGGGTGCCCAGCATGGCCGCGTTACCCACCAGCACGTCCAGGCGGCCGAAGCGCTGATAGACCGCGAGGCCCATCTGGTCGATCTTGTCGTGATCGGCCAGATCCTCGGCCACCAGCACCGCCTGATTGTCGCGGCCGAGGGCGCGGATCTCGTCGTCCAGTTCCTCGAGCGCACCCTGGGTGCGGGCGACGGCGATGACGCGGGCCCCTTCCTCGGCGAACCGCCGGGCCACCGCCCGTCCGATCCCCCGCGAGGCCCCGGTGACCAGGGCAATGCGCCCCTCCATGCGGCCCGTGGCCGGGGCCGGTGCGTCGGTGGTGGTGATCGTGGCGCTCATCGGCGTCCCCCCCTCTCCATCAGCAGGGAAAGTTGCACCGGTGCCTGGGTGTCGCTGTGATCGGTGAGGCTTATGGGATAATCGCCGGTGAAGCAGGCATCGCAGAACCGCCTGGCCCCCGGGCCGCGTCCGTCCTCGCCCAGCGCCCGGTGCAGGCCGTCGATGGAGATGAAGGCGAGGGAATCGACGCCAAGGAGCGTCGCCATTTCCGGCACCGAATGGCGGGCGGCCAGCAGCTTCTCGCGCCTTGGCGTGTCGATGCCGAAGAAGCAGGGGTGGGCCGTCGGCGGCGAGGAAATGCGCATGTGCACCTCGCGGGCTCCGGCCTGGCGCACCATGTCGACGATCTTCATCGAGGTGGTGCCGCGCACGATCGAGTCGTCCACCAGCACCACCCGCTTCCCCGCCAGGGCGGCGCGGTTGGTGTTGTGCTTGCGCTTGACGCCGATGTGGCGCGTGCGGTCGGTGGGCTGGATGAAGGTGCGTCCCACGTAGTGGTTGCGGATGATGCCGTACTCGAAGGGAATCCCCGCCTCGGTGGCGAAGCCCATGGCCGCCGGCACCCCGGAGTCGGGCACCGGCACCACCACGTCGGCGCTGACGGCGCTTTCCCGCGCCAGTTCGGCGCCGATGCGCTTGCGGGCGTCGTAGACGCTGATGCCCTCCATCACGCTGTCGGGACGGGCGAAGTAGATGTACTCGAAGATGCAGAAGCGGCGCTGCTGCTTCGGGAACGGCTTGATGGAGCGCACCCCCCGCTCGTCCACCACCACCAGTTCGCCCGGATCGACGTCGCGCACGAACTCGGCGCCGATGATGTCGAGGGCGCAGGTCTCCGAGCACAGGATGTAGGCCGCTCCCAGCCGGCCCAGCACCAGCGGCCGGAACCCCAGGGGGTCGCGAACGCCGATCAGGGCGTCGCGGGTCATGGCCACCAGCGAGTAGGCTCCCTCCACCTGGCGCAAGGCGTCGATCATGCGGTCCTCGACCGTCGAGTACTGGCTGATGGCGATCAGGTGGACGATGACCTCGGTGTCGGTGGTGGACTGGAACAGGCAGCCCCGCCGCACCAGGTTGCGGCGCAGGGTCACGGCATTGGTGAGGTTGCCGTTGTGACCGATGGCGAGGCCGCCGAACTCGAAATCGGCGAACAGCGGCTGGACGTTGCGCAGGATGGTGTCGCCGGTGGTGGCATAGCGCACGTGGCCGATGGCCATGTGGCCGGCCATGCGCTGCATCACCTCGTCGGAGGCGAAGTTCTCCGACACGTGGCCGAGGCCCCGGTGCGAGTTGAACCGCTCGCCGTCGAAGCTGACGATGCCGGCCGCCTCCTGTCCCCGATGCTGGAGCGCATGCAGCCCAAGCCCGGTGTGGGCCGAGGCATCACGGTCGCCGAAGATGCCGAACACGCCGCACTCCTCGTGCAGGTGATCGTCGTCGAAGGGGTCGGTGGTCACGAGGGTCAACGGGTTTTGCTCCTCCCGGGGGGTGGGATTCGTCATTGCGTGGTCTGGAACAGCTTGTCCATGTCCCGCCGCTGGGAGTCGTCATAGCCGCTGTCATCCCGTCGGCGCGGGCCGGCCGTGGGCACCGGCTGGCTGAGTTTCTGGAACGCCCGCTCGGCCTCCATCGCCGACCGGGCCTTCTCGGCGGCATTGTCGATGGAGGTCCTCGCCGCCGCCAGCTCGTCGGGCACGACCGCCCGGATCATGTCCGCCACCCGCTCGATGACGGGAAGGGCGCGAGCCCGCGTCAGCCACTCCGGCCGATCCGTCGGCTCCACCAGCGACACCACCAGTATATAGGCAAGCCCGATCAGGGCGGCACCCCTCAGGATACCGAAAAAGAACCCGAGCGCCCGGTCAAGGGACCCCAGCGACGTGCTGTGGACCATCTGGGACACGGCCCGCGTGGCCATGGACAACAGCAGCAGGGTGACGAGGAAGATGGCCGCTCCGGCGGCGGCATCGGCCGCCCAGCCGACGTGGATCACGTCGCGGGCGTAAGGCCGCACGAGCGGCAGGCCATGCATGGCGGCCAGGGCCGCTCCGATCCAGGCGGTGATGCTCAAGACCTCGTGGACGAAGCCGCGCAGATAGGCGAGCAGCCCCGAGAAGAGCAGCAGCCCGGCGAGGATGACGTCAAGAATGGTCCCGGGTCCGTTCATTGCGTTTTCTCTCGCAGGAAGATGTCCACCAGGTCCTGCAGATGACCGATCTCGCGCACGTCCAGCCCGTGGGCGTCCCCCGGACCGCCTCGGCGCCGCTCCGCCGCGCGCGGCCTTGACGGCACCATGGCGCGGCCGAACCCCAGCTTGGCCGCCTCCTTCAGGCGGGCGTCCCCCTGGGCGACCGCCCGTACCTCCCCCGACAGGCCGATCTCGCCGAACACCGCCATGTCGGCCGGCACCGGCACCGCCGTCACCGACGACACCAGCGCCGCGGCCACCGCCAGATCGGCGGCCGGCTCGGTGATGCGCAGTCCGCCCGCCACGTTCAAATATACGTCATTGGCCCCCAAGGCAAGGCCGCAGCGGGCCTCCAGCACCGCCATGACCATGGCGAGCCGTCCGCCATCCCAGCCCACCACCGCCCGCCGCGGCGTGCCCAGCCCGCTCTGGGCCACCAGGGCCTGGATTTCCACCAGCATGGGCCGCGAGCCCTCGATGCCGGCGAACACGCAGGCGCCCGAGACGTTGCCGCGGCGCTCGGCCAGGAACAGGGCGGAGGGATTGGCCACCTCCATCAGTCCGCCGTCGGTCATCTCGAAGACGCCGATCTCATCCGTGGCGCCGAAGCGGTTCTTGACCGCCCGCAGGATGCGAAACTGGTGGCCGCGATCCCCTTCGAAGTAGAGCACCGTGTCAACCATATGTTCCAGCACGCGGGGGCCGGCGATGAGTCCCTCCTTGGTGACGTGGCCCACCAGGAACAGGGCGACGCCCCGCCGTTTGGCCAGCCGGATCAGCTCCTGGGCCGAGGCCCGCACCTGGGCCACGGTGCCGGGAGCCGAGTCGAGGGTGTCCACGTACATGGTCTGGATCGAGTCGATCACCGCCACCCGGGCCCCGTCCGGGCCGCCCTCGTCCAGGGAGGCGACGATGTCGCGCACGCTGGTGGCGGCGGCCAGGCTGACGCGGGCCTCGGCCAGGCCAAGGCGGCTCGCCCGCAGCCGCACCTGATCCACCGCCTCCTCGCCCGAGATGTAGACGACCTCCCCCTCGCGGGCCAGCGAGGCCGAGGCCTGGAGCAAAAGGGTCGACTTGCCGATCCCCGGGTCGCCCCCCACCAGCAGCACCGACCCCGCCACCAGGCCGCCGCCGCACACCCGGTCCAGCTCGGCGATGCCGGTGGAGCGGCGGGGCACCCCCTCCGCCTGGCCGGCCAGGCCGACGAAGGCGATCCGCCGCCCGGCCCGGGATGTCCCGAGGCCCTTGGGCGCCGCCTCGCGGGGGGCCTCCTCCACCAGGGTGTTCCACTCGCCGCAGGCATCGCAACGCCCGCCCCACTTCGGGAAGCTGGCGCCGCAGGACTGGCAGACGTATTCGCTCGCGGGCTTTTTCATTTGTCAGCCGGATGGACGGAAACGGACCACACCGCAGCCTAGCCCGGTTTTCTCACGGGTGGCACCGTGAAATTGAAACAGTTCCGTCCCGCGCCATGACGCCAGGTGGCAGCGAGTCTCCGTTCCTTCACGCCGTCATTGTCCAGAACTCCGGTGAACGTGGCGCAAAGGCGATAGGATGCCCCTTCGCCCAAATAATACTCGTACATCTGATTGGTTTCCGGGTCCGAAGTGGACTCGGTTGCCAGGTCCGGCTGCTGCATATCACCAAGGGACGCCGGCAGTTTGTCATACCGGCCATGATAGGCGTTGATGGCGCGAACGAGGGACTGCAGATCCGACAGCCGTCGCTGGTCCAGTCGCTTTGTCCTTGCATCCCAGGGCGAATCGATCACGGCCACCCCGGCGACCACGGCCACCACCACGGCCACACTCGAGACAACGGTGAAGAACGACGACGCCCGCATGATCACGACTCTCCCTTCCGGATGTCCAGCAGGAAGTAGAGGAACGTGCCGCCCGCGATGGTCGCGATGGTCAGTACCTTCAATATGAAGCGAACGGTAAGCTCTCCACCGAAAAGTCGATAGACGAGACTGACAAGGTCCCCGCACAGCAGAATCCCGGCGATGAACAGGGTCAGGTAGGTCAGGAACTTGCGCGGGCGCGACTCGCGTTTTATGGGATCCTTCGCCACGGCGGTGCTGATCGACCGAAAGACAAACAGGAACAACGGAAAGGCGACGATCAGGGACGATACATCCATACGAATAGCGACGCTGGCGGTTGCCAGGGTTTGGGGCTGTACCGAATCGGGAAAAGCCCGGTTGATGAATTCGAATGCGATGGAACCAAGGTGATAGGCACACACATAGAGCGTTGAGAACATGACCATGTACATGAAAAGCTCACGTGCGGTCAGATAGGGACGTCGTCTGGGTACGGGAATGGCGAAGTCAACCTCGGCAAAAGCCCCCAGGGCATTCCTGATGTCCTCCTCCGGCCATCCGGCCTGCCGCAATGCCTGAGAGATGTCATCGCGCGGAATTCCCGTGGCCAGCGCCTCTCGTGTGAAGTTGAGAATATCAGTGCTCATAACTCTCCCCCAAAGTATACTACCGGAAGAAACCATATCATGGAGTGCCTCTCCGAGGGGAGGAGGATTCCTCGAACGTCCAATTTCTCATGGGGGTGGGGCGCTCGCGTCGATCCGCCCGGATCGGAGGAACACCTGGATAGAGGCGGCACCACCTCTCTCGAAAACGTCATTGTGACCGACATCGGGCAGCCAGACCGCCTGCTTCGGCGTGGCGGCAGCCGCGAACAGGCGCCGGCCATGGGCAATCGGAACCACCGTGTCCGCCTCCCCATGAACCACCAGCAGGGGCACCCGGATGGCCCCGATCCTTGCCAGTGAGTCGTAGCGATCCTTGAGCAGAAGGCCCACGGGCAGGAAGGGGTAGTGCGCCGAGGCTACCGCCGCCAGAGAATCGAAGGGCGCCTCCAGGATGACGCCACGGATCGGCCGGGGCGGCGTCACCGCTGCCCGCTCGAAGGCCATCCGCACGGCCACACCCGTACCCAGGGATTCACCGTAGAGAACCCAGTGGTCCGGGGGCACCCCAGCATCGGCGAGAAAGGAAAGAGCGGCCCGTCCGTCGGCATACAGTCCCTCTTCCGTGGGCTCACCCGGATTACCACCATACCCGCGGTACTCCACCAGAAGCACACCAAGTCCAAGGTCCAGAAGCGGGCGCACCCGGTGGCCCCGGTGGCCGATATTCCCGCCATTGCCATGGAAGTAGACGATGGTCGTCAACCCGTTTCCCGGTGGCCGCCACCAGGCCCGCAACCCGAGTCCATCCGCCGTGACGAGCTGAACCTCGCTCATTTCCGGCACACCGGCAGCGCCGGGCGAAGGAATTTGTCCGGATGGAAAGTAGATCAACGAGCGTTGAACACCGTAGACACCTCCCACGAGGGCTCCGTAGAGTCCAAGGACGATCGCCACCACGGTCAGCATTCTCCCCCTCCCCTCCGCATACGTCATGTGTCCGCCGGCCCCCTGTACTGCTGACCCCGAGACTCTTCGCGCGCAGCGAAGAGTCTCGGGGTCAGCAGTACAACTCCTTTATTGGTTGCGGCCAACGGCCGCGATAGGCGAGTATGGCAGGAATCCCATTTTACCGAAATGATAGGCCCCTGACGCCCTGGCCCGGGCATGATTCCGGGCGACGACCGCATTCTTGTTGAAAAGACGAAACGAAAATGGCGATAAACGCCGATACGATTGATGGGAGCGCCAGTGCTGAAGGGTGACGACGACGTCGGGGCGGAGGATGTGGCGGATGTGGCGGATGTGGCGAGCCCGCTGCACAAGTACAGGCAAGGGTATCTGCTGGAGTGCGGGCAGCTTCTGACCGGCCTCAGGTACGGTCTCAACACCCTTGATGCTGGCACGGCGACGGGCGACACCCTGGTCAGGGCGAGCCGTGCCGCCCACTCCATCCGGGGCGGAGCGGGCGCCTTCGGTCTGGTGAACCTGGAGGAGGCGGCGGCAACCCTTGAAATGATCCTCGAGCCATTGCTCGAGCTGGATCCGGCCGCCGTGACCACGGAGACGGTAGCGGCCCTGCGGCAGGCCTCCGCCGCCGTCGATGAAGCGTTGCGCGCCGCCCGCGGCGCTTCTCCTCGGCCGCCCCCTGAGGACAACGGTGGGGACCATCTCGAACAGGCGCTGTCGGGTCCCGAACCGGCGCGCGCCGCACCGGGGACGGCTCCGCAAAAGCCCGGCGAGCCGCTGGACGGGTGGTGGACGGGTCCCGTCCTGGACCAGCCGAGCCTGTGGGAGATCGTGTGGGAGGCGCTGTGCAGCCTGTGGAGCCGGATCGCGGCACGAAAAGGCACCGCCGCCGGACACGGCCGCCCACCACGGGACGGCGACGACTGGCTGCTCGATCTCTGATACCAGCGAGCCTACGGCTTTGCCCAGAAATAACCGCTCCATCCTGCTTGTCATTTGGTTTGTCACGGCGGCGCCGCGCGGGTGAAGCCGATCTGCGCCTTTCCCCGCGCCACCACCCGGCCATCGGCCCGGGCCACCGTCACATCGGCCACCACCGCGCGCGCCGCCTCGCTGCGCTGGGTCACCCGCGCGGTCAGGGTCAGGCGGTCTCCGGCGTGGACGGGGTGGAGATAGCTCATGGTCAGGGAGTGCAGCAGGCAGTCCCTCCCCGGCAGGTGCACGCCGAAAAGCCGCGATGCGAACGCCGACACCAGTCCGCCATGGGCGACCCGGCCAGGGAAACCCCGCTCCCGGGCGAACGCATCGTCCAGGTGCAGGGGACTGACGTCGCCCGAAAGTGCGGCAAAGGCGTCGATGTGGGCATCGGTCACCTCCTGCTCGAAGGAGACCTCGAGGCCCTCGGCGATGTCATCGAAACGTAGCGTCGCGACCACGGATCCGGTACTCCTTTCGCTTTCACCCACCGTAATTCATACAGCATCGGCCGGGGACAAAGGCGTGGCGTATTCCATATGGGTGCTGGCGGACGAGCGCCCCGGGCACAGGAATCAGGCGCTGGGGGTGGCGGAGGCCCTGGGCCTGCCCTTCGCGATCCAGGAGATCCACTACGGGCCGCTTGGCCGCCTGCCCAATGGACTGCTGAGCGCCACTCTCCTGGGGGTGACCCGCCAGACGCGCGCCAGTCTTGCGCCACCATGGCCCGACCTGGTGATCGCCGCCGGTCGGCGCACCGCCCCGGTGGCCCGCTGGATCCGGCGGCGGAGCGGCGGCACGGTGCGGCTGGTGCAGCTCATGGATCCCGGCGGCTTCGGCCAGGGCGAGTTCGACCTGATCGCCATCCCGGGACACGACACGCGGCGGCGCGGCGGTCCCAACATCCTCCACACCATCGGCGCTCCCAACCGGGTGTCGGCGGCCTGTCTGGCCACCGAGCGCGCCCGCTGGAGCGAGCGGCTGGCGGGACTGCGACGGCCCCTCATCGCCCTCATCGTCGGCGGAGCCACCCACGACCGCCCCTTTCCCCCCGCCATGGCCGCGGATCTGGGAGCCCAGGTGACACGGTTGGCGGCGCAGGCGGGCGGCGCCATCGCGGTCACCACCAGTCCGCGGACCGGCCGCGTCGCCGAGAAGGCGCTGCTGGCGGCGCTGCCGGGGGCGGCGTTCGTTCACCGCTGGAGTCCGACTGGAGAGAACCCCTATTACGGTCTCCTGGCCAGCGCCGACATCAGCGTGGTCACCGGCGAATCGGCCTCCATGCTGTCGGAGGCCTGCGCGACCGGGGGAGCGGTCTATGTGTTCGCTCCGCCGGGCTGGGTGGCACCGAAGCACGCCCGCTTTCACGCCGACCTGTTCCGCCAGGGCCTGGCGCGGCCACTCGGAGAGACGTTCGCGCCCTGGACCCACGCCCCCCTCGAGGCCGCCGCCGATGTCGCCCGGGCGATCAGGGAGCGGCTGGGCGCACCGCCGCCCGTCTCATGATCACCACCACGAGGGCGACCAGACCCAGCGGCGTCAGCGGAAGACCAGGATAGAGGGCCACCGTCCGCGCCACCAGCGGCAGCAGCCACACCGCCGCCAGCACCGTCTTTTCCCAGGGCAGGGCGCCGTGCTCCACGATCTCGCGGGCCATCCAGGCGAGGGGAAGGATCAGCATGACCAGGTCGTAGTCAAGGATATAGGGGGTGGTCAGCGGCGTGGCCGCGACCAGGATGGCGGCGGCGACGCCGGGTGACGGCGCCTGCCGCCAGACCCTGACCACGGCGACGGCGGCCGCAACTCCAGCCGCCGCCTGCACGCCATAGGCCAGCGGAACGGAGGCTCCCAGCAGGCGGGCTGCGGAAAAAACGCTCTGGATGCGGTACCAGCCGGTCGCCCCCCGTTCGAGGATGATGGTCCGCGAAACCTCCGTGCTGGCGAGGAATGCCCGCCAGGTCTCCTCGCCGAACACCACGAGGGACACCAGCGAAACGGCGCCCACCGTCACGGCCGCCGCCGCGATGGTCACCCAGCGGCCGGTGACCATCAGAGCCAGGGGAATCAGCAGACCGAACTGGGGCTTGTAGCTCAACAGGCCCAGCAGAACCCCGGCCAGGGCCGGCCGCCGGTCCAGCAGCACGAGGCCTCCCCCCAAAAGCCCGGTGGTGAGAAAGCCATTCTGCCCATGGCCGATGTTGATCCACGCGCCGGGAAAGGCGAACGCGGCCAGCAGGGCCGTGCGGCCGGGAATGATGGCGCGCACCACGGGCCAGTAGACCTGGAGGGTGACGGCCAGATAAACCAGCAGGGCGGACCCATAGGACAGCAACGCCACGGGCAGGACCACCAGCAGGAACATGGGCGGATAATGCCAGCCGTAGTACGACGCCCCGAGGCGGGGCCCCATGACCGCCTGCTCCACCGCCCCATGGCGGACGAAGTCATAGACCCCCGCCGCCTCACCCCGGAGGGCCATGATCGATGCCGCCCAGACGTTGACGAAATCCGTGCCGAGGGGCTTGCCCGCGGGATCGAACACGCCCTCGCCGTTCGCCACCCACGCGGTCGCCACCACCAGCCAGCAGAGCAGAAACAGAACCGGATAGTGACGCAGCCGACGACTGATCAGCCAGTCTCCGCTACGCAGGGAAGCCACTATCGACATCCGCGCCTCCGGTCCATGTCTGTATCGATGTCGATGTCGATGTCGATGTCGATGTCGATGTCGAATCTCGTGGGATGAATGTCGGGAGCGACACTATAAATAACCCCTGACCGCACGGACAGCCCTTCCATCCGCCGTCCTTGCGCCGACCGCGAGGAGAGTTGCCGATGCCCAAGTCCGACGCCATCACTTCCGACCGACCGATGGCCGACCAGCCGGTGGGGGAGTTCTTCATCCGCACCCTGGCCATGCCCGCCGACACCAATCCCTCGGGCGACATCTTCGGCGGCTGGCTGATGGGGCAGATGGACATGGCCGCCTACCTCTGCGCCCGCCGCCGGGCCCGGGGACGGGTGGTCACGGTGGCCGTGGACAAGATGGAGCTGCTGCTGCCGGTGTTCGTCGGCGATGAGCTGTCGTGCCATGCCAACGTGGTGAGCGTCGGCCGCAGCTCGATCAGCGTCCGGGTGGAGGCCTGGGTCGTCCGTCGCGATGGCGGCGACCTGGTCAAGGCCACCGAGGGCCAGTTCACCCTGGTGGCGGTCGGCGAGGACCGTCGGCCCCGCTCCCTGCCACCGGGTTAACCCGCATTTCTCACCGGTCCGGCGGATGCTGGCTTGATCTTTGATCCGCCTATGAATTTTTCTCCCTCGCCAATACGACCAGTATTGGCGTCGGTCGAAAAATCCATAGGCAAATCAAATCTCTGCGCCATCATTCCGCGTCCCGGTGAGAAATGCGGGTTAAGGACACCTCAGAAGCGTCCGATCCAGTGTAGAACTGGGGCCAGAAGCGCCGGACCACCGGTCCGTCGCTGGCCAGGGCGTGGCACTGGTCGAGGATGGGAGGCCGGTCACGGTTGGGGTCGGTCGCGGCCTTCTTCTCCCGCTCGGAAAACAGGGCCTGGCAGGCCGCGGTGGCGACGGGACCCATCAGGTCCACCAGGTGCACGCATCCCTTCGCCCCACCCAGCAGGTCGCGGACCTGCCGGTTGAAGCCTTTGCCGATACGCATCCCCTTCAATACCTTGAAGTCGGCCGCCACGTCGCCGCACAGCGACGCCGGGCCGAAGTCGATGATGGCCTCCACCTCGTGGATGAGGAAATCCTCGTCGATGGTGATGCGGATGGACATTTCGTGCAACGGCTCGCCCGGCTTCAGCATGCCGCGGTCGTGGGTCGGGAAGTCGTAGGTGCGGATGTCCTTCAGGTATCCCTCGATATCCCACAGCCCATCCGCGCGCCGGTAGCCCGCGCACACCATGGTCCGGTGGCTGGTCATTTCGCGAGGAGCGGGCGGGGACAGCGGCATGGGGATCACTCTCAACCGGGGGACATCAACTGGAAGGATGGGCGACCACTATAATTCCGCCCACCCGACCGTCAATCCCGGGTATGAAAAGGGGGACACGGGCAGTCCGGAAGGGGAACACGGAATGGAACTGGCGCTTGCGGTCCTGGCGGGGGCGGCCCTTGCGGTCGCCGTCGGGGCGTTGATGGCGGCTCTGGGAGGGCGGCGCCGGGGGACCGACGACCTGGCTCGCCTGGCCGAGACGGCCCAGGCCCTGGTGGCGGCCCAGGCGGAGCTGGGTGGGCGACTCCGGCAGATGGGCGAGTCCCAGGCCGCCGCCCAGGCCCAGCTTGCCGAGCGGATGCAGGCGCAGGAGCGCGCCGTCACCCGGGTGATGGAGGAGCGACTCGGCGACGTGGTCCGCCGGGTGGGCGAGGGCCTGCAGAAGACCACGGAAAAGACCGCCGAGACCATGCACGACCTGCGTGAGCGGCTGGTCCTGATCGACGCGGCGCAGAAGTCCATCTCCGCCCTGTCGACCCAGGTGGTCGGGTTGCAGGATATCCTGGCCAACAAGCAGGCCCGCGGTGCCTTCGGTGAAGTGCAGCTGGAAAACATCGTCCGCAACGCCCTGCCGCCCTCGGCCTACGAGTTCCAGGCCTCCCTCGGCAATGGCCGCCGGGCCGACTGCCTGCTGCGGCTGCCCAACCCCCCGGGGGCGATCGCGGTGGACGCCAAGTTCCCCCTGGAGAGCTATCACGCCCTGCGCAACGCCGCCGACGAGACGGCCCGCAAGCTGGCGGAGCGGGCGTTCGGAACGGCCGTGCTGAACCATGTCCGCGACATCGCCGAGCGCTACATCGTCCCGGGCGAAACCGCCGACTCGGCCCTGCTGTTCCTCCCCTCCGAGGCCGTGTACGCCGAACTGCATGCCAGCTTCGACGACGTGGTGAAGAAGTCCTATCGGGCCAAGGTGTGGATCGTCTCGCCCACCACCCTGATGGCGACTCTCAACACGGTGCGGGCGGTGCTGAAGGACGCCCGCATGCGTGAACAGGCCGACGTCATCCAGAAGGAAGTGCAGTTGATGCTGAACGACGTCCGCCTTCTCGATGAACGCGTCGGCAAGCTCGCCCGCCACTTCGACCAGACCACAGAGGACATCCGCCAGATCCGCATCTCGACGGACAAGGTCACCGGTCGCGGCGAGCGCATCGAGCAGGTCCAGTTCGGTGACGCCGACAGCCCGGCCGACGAACTGGCTCCACCGGAGCGGTAGATGGTCGTCGCCCTGACTATCGGAGAGGGGTCAGACGCTGTCCAGATCAGACAGTAGAGACTCTCTCGACCCGGCAAGCCAGCTTCTTGAAGTCGACCTGACCGGATTCAAAGTCCCAGACTCGGCTTGAGACACCGTTGACCAGCCACTTGTTCCTGCGCGGGTCGGCACTGTCCGTCACCGACAGGTTCCATGGGCTGAACAGATAGCCACGCGGCACGCCATTGCGGGCCGGTCTGACGACACTGTTGGCGCCGACCTGGGCTCGGGCCTGAAAGTTGCCGCGGCGCGTCACCAGACGGACCATATCGCCGTCCTTGACACCAAGATCCCTGGCATCCTCGGGATGCATTTCGACGTACATCTCAGGCACCAGCCGCCGCGTGGTCGGGCTGCGGTTGGACCTGGCGGTGTGAAAGTGCTCGTACACCACGCCAAGGCCAAGCCACATCGGATACCTGTCCTTCGGCACCTTGTCCCACGACTGTCCCATGAAATCTTCGTCGGGAAGATCCGGGGTCAGGCCTTTGTCGCGCGCTTCCCGGATCAGGTCCATGTTGTCGATGGTATAGTGATTCGGCTTGACGCCGAATTCCATCAGCTTGCGGGTCAGTTCCGTGCGGTTCCAGTAGTCCTGTTCGCAAAACTTGAGCTGCACCTTGCCGTCGCCCTTGCGGAACATGCCATAGGGCCTGTCGTCCCAGGCGCCTTCCTGTCCCATGAAGCAGCGCCTGACGCCGCCGGCCCTGGCGATCTCATACGTGGGGGCCGGCCACTGGATGCCCCGCAGGTCGGCAATCTGCTGATAAGGGGCCTTGCGGTCCCGCTTCTCCACCTCGAGAAGACCGGTGAGGTCGGCGTCCGTCCCCCTGGAGGCGGCCAGGATGTCGCGGAACACGCTCTCCGCATCATGGACGCCGTCTTTTCCCGGCTTCCACGGGAAGATCCTGTCGCCGTCGAGGCCCAGCAGGTTGGCGACGTTGCGGCCCGTCTCGAGCAGCATGTCCATGTCGGGACGGCAGCCCTGAGGCGGCTTCGCCGCCTTCTGGAGGACGTATATCCGGCGCTCGGAGCTGATGCAGGTGCCGGCCACCTCGCCCCAGGTCGCCGCGGGCAGGATGACGTCGGCAAACAGGTTGTTCGGCGCATGACGGTAGATTTCCTGCGCCACCACGAACATCTTCGACAGGGCCGGCCGCACCAGGCCGTGCTGGTCGGGCAGGCCGATGTGGGTGGCGTTGATGAGAAACATCGCCTTGACGTCGCCCTTCAGGGCCCGTTCCATCATGCCGACGGCGAACCCGGGGGCCCTGGCGGCGGCGGCGGCGGCCAGATTGGCCTCGGGCACGCGCCAGGCCCTGGCGATCAGGGCGCGGTGCCGCTCGTTGTCCGCGCCCTCGTTGAAGGGCAGGCGGCCGCTCAGGCTGCCGGTCAGGCGCTCACCCATGGCGTTGGGCTGGCCGGTCATCGAGAACGGTCCGCAGCCGGGCCTGGCCAGATTGCCGGTCAGCGCCATCAGGTTGATGATGGAGATGACATTGTGCTGGCCGTGGATGTGCTGGTTGTAGCCGCCGCCCCACATCGCGATGACGCCCCCCCGCTCCGTGCCGGCGGCCTTGCGGGCCAGGCGCTTGCGGGTGGCGTCGGCGAACATGCCGGCGACCTTGTGGATCAGCTCCGGTGGGACCGGATGGTTGGGGCCGCCCATGCGGTCCTGCACCTGCTCGGGGCTGTAGCGGGCCCTGACCCCGTCCACATACTCCCGCCAGCCGTTGGCGTTGGCCTTCAGGAACTCCCAGTCGATCACGTCCGGGTACTCGGAGAGCAGCACGTGGGCGATGGCGTTCAGGAAGCTGATGTCGCCGTTCAGGATCGGCACATGAACCGAGTTGGCCGGATTGATGTCGCGATACCCCTGGGCCGTGCCGGTGAAGCGCGGGTCAACCACCACGGTCGAGATGTTGTTGGCCTTCTTGTGGTCGGCGATGCGCCAGAACACGATGGGGTGCGCCTCGCGGGGATTGTGCCCGAAGTGCATCACCATGTCGGACAGTTCCAGGTCCCCGTAGGACAGGGGGGGCGTGTCCGAGCCCAGCGTGGCGATATGGCCGGTCACCGTCGAGGTCATGCTCATGCGGGCATTGCTCTCGATGGTATTGGAGCCAAGAACGCCCTTCATGAACACGTTCTCGAGATACTGACCCTCGACCGTAAGCTGGCCCGATCCATAAAGGCCGATGGAGTTGCCGCCGTATGTCCTAGCCAGGTGGGCGATCCTGTGGGCGATCATTTCCGACACGTCATGATACGGCGCCCGCACCCAGTGCGCCTCGTCGAACGAACCCTTGGTCCTGGTGATGAACTCCATATCGCCGTGGCCGGGCTTGTTCCACTCGGCCCACACGTCCTTGCGCACATACGGATCTCCTTCCAGGCGATCGACGTAGATGGGCTCGGCGGCGGTCAGGCCCTTGATACACTGCAGGCCCTTGTTGGTGGGATGGTTCTTGTCCGGGCGCATGCCGACGATCCGGCCATTTTCCGCCTGGATGATGGTGCCGCAGCCGACACCGCAGTACGGGCAGGCCGCCAGGGCGGTGGTGCGCGTGGAGACTGGGGCCTCAAGCGTCGCCGCTTCCAGCTCGGGATTGCCCCCCACCATCAGGGTGGCCCCGGCGGCCGCGCCGACGATGAACGCGCTCCCCTTGAGAAACTCGCGCCGCCCCAGATTATTGCGATCGCGCTTCATTGATGGTCCTCTCTGGTTTTCAAGATTCGCGTCGTGTTCCCGGGGATTTTACTGGAGTACGCGCAGGTAGGAGATGATGTCGTCGATCTCGCGATCGCTGAGGTCGGCCAGGGCCGCAGGCCCGGAGAAGCCTCGCATCGGCGTGTTGGAGCGGCCGTTCTTGATGATGTTGCGGATGAAGCCGTCGCTCGCCTTGTCGAGGAAGCCGCGTTTGCCGATGGCGGTTCCGGGGGCCTCGCCCTCATAGCCCTCGCCGTTGGGACCGTGACAACCGGCGCAGATCTGGGAGAACCAGCGGCGCCCAAGCCGGGGGTCGCCCATGGCGCTCACGGCCTCATCCGCCTCGGCCGATTGATCGGGCAGCTTGGCGTAGCTGCGCAGATAGGAAATGATGGAGCGGATGTCGTTTTCCTTGAGTATCTCGCCGAAGGCCGGCATCGGCGTGCCGACGCGGCCATCCCGGACGGTCTCGAACAGGAAGCGGTCCGAGGCGAAGCTCAGCAATTCCCTGTTGGTCACCGACGGCGCCACGCCCAGCTTGCCGACACCACCCTCCTGGTGGCAGGTGACGCAGTTCTCCGAGAATAGCACCTGACCCTGACGAATCTGCTCCTGGGAGGCGGCGCTGACCACCTTCGGCGCCACCACCACCGGTGCGTCGGAGGCCTTCGTCACCGGGCCGCCGCCACTCCCGCTCGTGCACCCTGCAACCAGAAGCCCAAGCCCCACCAGCGTCATCACCATCCCGTTACGGTAACCCATGCAAAGCCATCCCCATCCAGGTTGGGTGGGCAGTCACGCGAAACAGGACCGCCGAATGACAACTCTCGACCATTGCAGCGGGCCGATCAACCAATTTCCCGAAATTCGGTTGCGGCAGCACTCGTTGGTCAAACAGCCAATTCGTGTCGTAAGTGTTCCGCTGGAATAATTTGATTGCGAGGTCAACCGTCGGTCATAATGCCGCAGTCAGAAGTTAGGCTAGGAACTGATGGGCGGGAATCGGGAATGCGGATCAGAAGACGTTTCGGGCTGCAGGTCAGCATTGTCCTCCTCATCGCCTCCGTGGTCGTCTGCCTGACCGTCGCCACGGCGACCAGCATATTCTTCGCCAGCACCCGCGCCGCCGAGGACGGGGCCCGCCGCGAGTTCGCCGAGATCACCGCCCGGGTCGTCGACCGGGTCGAGAGGCAGATCGGCAGCCTGATGGAGCTGGCCAGCCTGGGGGCGTCACTGTCCTTCGCCGCCGAGCCGATACAGGGAGACGCCGCCAATCATCCGCTGGTGCCACTTCTGGTGCGCTCTCTCGAACAGGACCACAACCTGTACAGTGTCTTCGTGGGTCACGCCGACGGTAGTTTCATCCAGGCGATCGCCGTGAATGGCGACAAACGCATTCTCGCGTCAAGTAAAGCCCCGGAGGGAACCCGTTTCATTCTGCGGGCCATCGCGGCCGATGCCGATGGGATCCGGCGCGAACGACGCACTTTCCTTGATGATCACTCAGCGGTGTTGGGACGCGCCCAGGTCAAGGACGCCGACTACGATCCACGAACACGGTCATGGTACAAGGCGGCGCTGGAAACCGGGAACGCCGTTCTTTCCGAGCCCTATGTCTTCGCCTCGTTGCAGGCACCGGGCCTGACCGCATCGCGGCGGGTCGGACCCTCGGGCGCCGTCTTTGGCGTCGATATCGCCTTGACCGGGCTGTCGGATTTCATCGCGCGCCAGGCCATCTCTGACGGCGGTGGAGTCGTGCTGCTGGATACAAAGCGCCGCGTCCTGGCCATTTCACCCAATCTTGTCACGGCATCGGCCGGTAAGATCGAGCCCCTGGCCGAGATTGCGACGCTGAGTTCCCCGTTGCTTGGCGCCCTGCCCGGCGTTTCGCCCGCGGCAGGGGCGCGGGTGGTCAGGACCGCCGCCGGTGACGTCCTGGCGCAGGTGTCCCAGTGGACGGATCGGGCCGGCCGGACCATCACCATCGGCATCGTCTCGCCCTTCGCCGACTTCACCGGCCCCATCGACGCCATGCAGCGCCGCATCTTCGGCATCGCCGGTCTGATCCTGCTACTGGTGGTGCCGATGTCCATGCTGTTCGCCCGCGGCATCGCCCGGTCCGTGAGCGATCTGGCGAACGAGGCGGTCCGGGTGCGCGAGTTCGACTTTACCCCAACGGTGCCGCGTTCCTCGCTCATCAAGGAATTCCACGAGCTGGGGGAGGCCTTCGATCTGATGAAAATGACCATCGCGGCCCGCTCCGGTGATCTCGCGTCGGCGCAGCAAAGGCTCGAGCGGCTGGTGGATCTTGGCATCGCCCTGTCGAATGAGCGCGATTCCAACCGACTGATGGACATGATTCTGCTGGGAGCCAAGGAACTGTCCAACGCCGACGGCGGCACCCTGTACATGCGCGACGGCAATGAATTGCGGTTCCAGATCATCCGCAACGACAGTCTCGGCATTTCGATGGGCGGGGTTGGCGAGGCGCTGCCGTCGCTGCCGCCGGTCCTTCTGCTCAAGGACGGCGCCGCCAACCACGCCAACGTGGTGAGCCATGCCGTGCATGAACAGGCCACCATCAATATCGCCGACGCCTACGACAACTCCCACTTTGATTTTTCCGGCACCAGGGCGTTCGACCAGCGCAACAACTACCGCTCCACGTCGTTCCTGACCGTGCCGTTGAAGCCGCGCGGTGGCGACGTCATCGGGGCGGTACAGTTGATCAATGCCCGCCCGCCGGGCGGGACCGACATCATCTCCTTCTCGGCGGAGATTCAACGCTTCGTCGAGGCGCTGGCGGCTCAGGCGGCCACGGCGCTCTACAACCGGGACCTGCTGGACGCCCAGGAGCGGCTGATGGACGGCATGATCCAGATCATCGCCGGGGCCATCGACGCCAAGAGCCCCTATACCGGCGGCCACTGCGAACGGGTGCCGGAGCTGTCGGTGATGCTGGCCGAGGAGGCCTGCAAGATCACCGAGGGGCCGCTGGCCGATTTCTCCTTCACCAGCGTCGACCAGTGGCGCGAGTTCAAGATCGGTGCCTGGCTGCACGATTGCGGCAAGGTCACCACCCCGGAATACGTCGTCGACAAGGCCACCAAGCTGGAGACCATCCACAACCGCATCCACGAGGTTCGCGCCCGCTTCGAGATCCTGCTGCGCGATGCCCGCATCGCCACGCTGGAGGCGGTGGCCGCCGGCACGCCTCCCGCCGAGGCTGAGGCGGCGTTCGAGACCGCCAGGGCGGCGCTGGTTGACGACTTCGCCTTCATCGCCGAGTGCAATCTGGGCGACGAGTTCATGGCTCCCGGCAAGGTCGAGCGGCTCAAGGCCATCGCGACCCGAACCTGGATGCGCCATTTCGACGACCGGCTGGGCCTGGCCCATGAGGAACTGCGCCGCTACACGGAGGCGCCGGCCCCCCTGCCGGCGGAGGAAAAGCTTCTGGCCGACAAGTCCAGCCATGTGATGACGCGGCCGGCGAATTCGGCAATATACGATCCGTCTTACGGCTTCAAGATCAAGATTCCCGACAACCTTTATAACTTCGGCGAGGTCTATAACCTGTCCATCGGCCGCGGTACCCTGACCGAGGAGGAGCGCTTCAAAATCACCGAGCACGTGATCCAGACCATCATCATGCTGAAGCGACTGCCCTTCCCGAAGCACCTGTCACGGGTGGTGGAGTACGCCGGAGCCCATCACGAAACCCTGATCGGCACCGGCTATCCCCGTCGCCTGGAGGGCGAGGACCTGTCGGTTCCCGCCCGCATCACCGCCCTCGCCGACATCTTCGAGGCCCTGACCGCCTCCGATCGCCCCTACAAGAAAACCAAGACCCTGTCGGAATCCGTAAAAATCCTCGCCATGTTCAAAAAGGACAAGCACATCGACCCCGACCTGTTCGACCTGTTCCTCACCTCCGGCGTCTACCAACGCTATGCCGAGCGCTTCCTGCTGCCGGAACAGATCGACCAGGTCGACGTTTCCCAATACGTGGGATGATGAAATACGGCGGCTCGGAAGACGACCCTCGGGGTGTCAGGCAGCGGGTCTATGGCCCACGGCGATGTGCTCGGCCAGCATGCTGCCGACCTGCTCGATTTTGCCGCTGGTCCGGTGGTAGTTCGCGGCGACGATGTGCTTGACATCGTTGACCTTGGCTTCAAGCTCGGCGAACTTGACATCGACCTTGGCTTCGAGCTTGGCCTGTCCGGCCTTCAACTCGTCCTGTCCGGCCTTCAACTCGTCCTGTCCGGCCTTCAACTCGGCCTGCCCGGCCTCCAACTCGGCCTGCCCGGCTTCGAGCCTGGTCTGTCTCTCTTCGAGTCTGGCCACGTCGGACTTGGTTGCCAGCGTCGGCAGAACGTCCAGAACTTCCTCGATCCTGGTTACCAGATGCGTCAGCAGTCTCTTCAGGTCTTCGTCCATAGTACGCTCCCCATGCACGTTCCCATGGTATCCTTCCTGACGCCGGGTGTCGAGTGGAGCTTTGGGGGGCGCTGACCCCACCATACCTGAACAGCCGCACCTTCGACGTTGACGGGGCCACGCTGGCGGCATCCGGAAATAGATGCGGCGCCCTCGATTGGGGGGAATCAAGGGCGCCGCGGGGTGCGGCACCCCCGATCGGGGGTATCAGAGGTGCCGCCACTGCCACGGCACAAAGGGGAAAGGGGGGGAGCCTTTCGCCGCGGCAGTGTCCTTCGACGTCGAGGCCATCCGGGCCACCGCTACACCTTTAGGGGTGCTTATCGCGGCGTCCACACGGCACTGCGCGTCTGAGGGCCAGTACACCACCGGCGCGGCGAGCGCGCCTTAACATGGGATAACCTACAACTTTTTGTTTTGCGTCACGGGCGGAAGTGGTCCCGGAACAGGGCGATGTCGCGCTCGGCGAAGGTCTCTGCGCGCTCAGGGTGCCACATGATGGCGACGGTCCGGCGCTCGGGCGCGCGGATGGCTTCCACCACCCCGTCGGCGGCCGTCGCCCAGACCTGGAAGGGAGCAGCGGCGCCGGTGGCGGCAAAGGCATGATAGCTGTTGACCAGGTCTTCCCGGCCGTCGATGGTCACCGGGTGGGCCGGGGTCACATGGCCCGTCACCCGCCGTAGCGGAATGCCGGCGGCATCGAGAATGACCTGCATCCCCCGGCAGACTCCCAAGGTCGGAAGCCCCCGGCTGCCGGCCCACTCCAGCAGTAGCCGCTCCGTCTCGTCCCGTTCGGGGGCGGTACCGCCATAAGCCGCCAGGTCGTTGCCGCCGGTCAGAAGAAGCCCGGCGATGGGCAGCCGGGCAACCAGCCCGGTTGCCACCGAGGGCACGTTGGGCACGGCGATCGCCGTCAGGCCGCAGGCGGCGAGGAAGCGCGGCCACGCCTGATCGAGGGCATCGCGCCGCTCGGCGTAGGAGGGCTCGACCACGACCCGCTGGCTGACGGCAATCAATGTCATGAGCGGGTCGGGCCTGGGCGTTACCACGCAAACATCAGCAGACTGAGGAGCAGGGTTGATCCCTGGATGACCGTACCGACGAAACCGGACCCCGTAACACCGCTGTTTTGAGCCTTGACGAGCTGGTCATGCTCATCGGGTTCTTCCCGCACCTGGACGGGAGTGTCGCTGTAGGACGCCGTCTGTGGGTCGTCGAACTCCCGTTCCGCCGCCGCTGCCGCCTTGGTCCGCATGGCGATGTCGGCAACCGGAAGGGGCCGTCCCCACTTGTCGCGGGAAACCGGAGCCCGGGTCTCTTTCTCGGTGGAGGCTATCTTCATCCCCTTGGCGGAGGGAGTTCCGGCCTTGGGAATGCACGATCCATCCTCGATGCAGCCCGCGTTGGCCTGCCCCGCGAACAGGGCAATGGACAACGCCACGGTGGAAGCGCTGAGGGCGGTCAGGCGAGACGTCATCGTCCCAGTCTCCATCATACCTGTCTCCAGTGTCCGTCCATTGGAGGCCGCCAGCGGCCGGCAGCCCTTCATCGCGGGCAACGCTGGATGAAGAAGCAAGCTCTGTAAAGTATAAATTTTTGTTCTGTAAGCACAGCAACATGACAACTTCATCACGCACTTCCGCACGTGCTCAGTATTGATTTTGCGCTGCATTTTTGCGACGCAGTGCTGCACCGCATTGTTTCTTGGTGATTGGCCTGCAAATGCTGCTGTTGCGCAGGAGATTGCTGCGACAGCGAATGGGGGGACCGGGGCGGCAGCCTGCCCTCCGGGAGCGGGCTCCACGCACTCCCTGCCCTGACACCCCCGTCGAGGAGTGGCACCGCATCATGGCGTGCGCCGCCGAAAACCGCCGATGCTGCGGCCGCGCCGTGGGTCCCCTGTCGCTCCGACGGTGCGCACTGTGGGGACCCGTCCAGGCTGCCGCACCTGCGATAGGGGGGGGCCGGGAGCGGCAGCGGGTCCGAAGGCCGGTACGGGCGACTCACGTCGACGCGGACCGCCGCGTCGACGCCGAAGATGTTTTTCGGGGGTGGCTGGCGGCACGGAAACGGTGTACGGTGCGCCGCTTTCCTCATTGGTGACGAAGTTTCGCCCCGCCATGGACAATGACAAGCTGGTGATCGCCCTTCCCAAGGGCCGCATCCTCAAGGAGGCGATGCCGCTGGTACGCGCCGCCGGCATCGAGCCCGAGCCGGCCTTCGACGACCCGGACGCGCGGCAGCTCCGCTTCGCCACCAACCGCCCCGACGTGGACGTGATCCGTGTGCGCAGCTTCGACGTGGCGACCTTCGTCGCCTTCGGGGCAGCCCAGATCGGCGTCGCCGGCAATGACGTGCTGATGGAGTTCGACTACCCGGAGATTTACGCCCCGCTCGACCTTGGCATCGGCGCCTGCCGGCTGGCCGTCGCCGAGCCGGCGGACCTGTCGGCCGACGACGATCCGGCCCGCTGGAGCCATATCCGCGTCGCCACCAAGTACCCCGAGATCACCCGTCGCCATTTCGCCGCCCGCGGCGTCCAGGCCGAGTGCATCAAGCTCAACGGCGCCATGGAACTGGCTCCGGCCCTTGGCCTGTGCCGGCGCATCGTCGACCTGGTGTCGTCGGGGAAGACCCTGGTCGCCAACGGCCTGGTGGAGGTGGAGCACATCGCCGACATCACCTCGCGGCTGGTGGTTAATCGTCCGGCCCTGAAGACCCGCCCGCAGGAGCTGGGCGCCTGGATCGAGGCCTTTGGCAGGGCGACCCATGCCGGCTGAACTCCACATCGCCGATCCCGGCTTCGAGGCCGCCTTCGCCACCCTGCTGTCGGCCAAGCGCGAGACCGACGCCGACGTGCAGGACACCGTCGCCGCCATCCTGGCCGACGTGAAGAGCCGCGGCGACGCGGCGGTGGTCGACTGCACCCGACGCTTCGACCGGCTGGAGCTTACTCCCGCCACGATGCGGATTCCGCCCCCCGCCATCGCCGCCGCGCGATCGCACTGCGCCGCCGACGTGGTAGCGGCCCTGGAGTTCGCCGCGGAGCGCATCCGTGACTTCCACCAGCGCCAGATGCCGGCGGACCTGTCCTACACCGACGCGGCCGGGGTGCGACTCGGCTATCGCTGGACGCCGGTGGCCGCCGCCGGCCTGTACGTTCCCGGTGGCACGGCGGCCTATCCATCGTCGGTGCTGATGAACGCGATCCCAGCCCGGGTGGCCGGGGTCGAGCGGCTGGTGATGGTGGTGCCGACCCCCGACGGCGCGGTCAACAACGACGTGCTGCTTGCCGCCGCCATCGCCGGGGTAGACGAGATCTACCGCATCGGCGGCGCCCAGGCGGTGGGAGCGCTGGCCTATGGCACGGAGACCATCCGGCCGGTGGACAAGATCGTCGGCCCCGGCAACGCCTATGTCGCCGCCGCCAAGCGCCAGGTCTTCGGCACCGTCGGCATCGACATGATCGCCGGTCCCTCGGAAATCCTGGTCATCGCCGATGGCGCCAACGACCCGCGCTGGATCGCCGCCGACCTTTTGTCACAGGCCGAGCACGACACCGCCGCCCAGGCGATCCTGATCACCGATGACGCCGTGTTCGCAAAACGGGTCATGGCCGCCGTCGAGACCCACCTGACCGACCTGCCGCGGGCCAACATCGCCGCGGCAAGCTGGCGCAACCACGGTGCCGTCATCGTCGTCGAGCGGCTGGAGCAGGCGGTGGCCCTCGCCGATCGCCTGGCGCCCGAGCACCTGGAACTGGCCGTCGCCGACCCTGACCCCCTGGCCGCCCGGGTCCGCAATGCCGGTGCCATCTTCCTCGGCCGCCATACCCCGGAAGCCGTCGGCGACTATGTGGGTGGACCGAACCATGTCCTTCCCACCGCCCGCAGCGCCCGGTTTTCCTCCGGCCTGTCGGTGCTGGACTTCCTGAAGCGCACCTCGCTGCTGGGCTGCGACGCGGCCGCACTCCGCGCCATCGGCCCCGCCGCCGCCCGGCTGGCGGAAGCGGAGGGACTGCACGCCCATGGCCGTTCCGTCGGCCTGCGGCTGGGGATGTCTACCCCGGAATGAACAGGCCGGTGGCGCGGATGGCCTGGGAGAGGCGGGCCGTGGCCTTTTCCAGCGTCTTGACGGCCTCGGGGTAGCGGCCTCCCGCCGCCGCCCTCGCCGCGTCGTCGCGCAGCACGTCGGCCTCCTGCTGGGCCACCTCGGCCTGGCGGGCCACGGCCGCGGCGGCCTCGTCGCCGACGGCCATCTTCAGCAGCATGCGGAAGCTGTTGAAGCGGTCCACTTCATAGTGATACTCGTCGGCGGGCGAGGCGAAGGTCAGCGTCTTGACCAGCTTGTCGCCCTGACGGACCGAGGACACCAGTCCGGTGGCGAGGTCATAGGCCTTGGTGATGGAGTCCCGGGCCTCGGGGATCCGTCCCGCCCGCTCCTGCTCCACCGCCGTGGCGAACAGCCGATCCGCCTGGCCCACCGTGGCGAGATCCGGTCCGCCCTTCTCGGGAGCAATGCGCCGGTAGGCGTCCAGCATGGCGCGCACCGTGTCGATCCGCGACAGCACGACCTTGCGGTCCTGGTTCTCCAGTCCGCCGGTGCGGTACTGATTCTCGCGATGGGTCTCGAGGCGCTGGCCGGAGCGCGCAGCCATCACCATGGAGGTCACCTTGTCGTACCCCTGCCGCAGCAGGCGGTCCGCTTCCGGCAGGGCGCCAGCGGCGATCTTCGCCTCGGCGTCCTTCAGCAGCGCCGTCACCTCGGCATGCTCGGCCGGCAGGGCGCCA
>JAMOBE010000059.1:0-23041 GCA_039908285.1 Alphaproteobacteria bacterium | reverse complement strand
AACAGGCGATAGTTGTAGACGAACATCCGCTCGGGGAAGACACCGTCCCGGGTGCCCTGCACCTCGATATGGATCAGGATCCAGCCCTCGCCGCCTCCCAGCAGGGTCACCCGCACCAGCTTGTCGACATAGCGCCGACCCAACTCGGCGTCCTGCGCCACCGCCATCAGTTCCTGATCCAGGAACTCGTAGCCCTTCGACCAGTCGATTTCGGCGAACGCCTTCGGGAAGAAGAACGCCAGAAACTCCGGGAGATAGCGCTCGACCGCCTCCTTCCATGGGCTGTCGTAGTCGTCATTCATGGCCGGCATCGCGCAGACCTTGCATCTTCTTGTCCTCTCGTAATCGTCAAGCCCGAATCATCGCCATGAGTCGCAAACCCACCTCTCCCTGGGCAAGGATACCCCGGAACCCCGGCCGATCCAATCTTCAACTGACGGCGGGAGGGTCGTCGTCCTCCCGCAAGTCGGCGGCCTCCACCATCGCTGCGTCCGGCTGGCCGCCTGATCGGCGCTGGTCGACTCGAGTCTGGTCCGCTTCGTGCCACTGCGGGACGCGGGCGGCTGTCTACATGCCGCCATGGCAGCGCACAAAATAGCACCCCCCACGCTCTCCTGCCACGCGACGGCTTCATTTTCGTCCGCTTCGTCACCACTCCGGCAGGCACCAACACTCTCATTCGCCGATTTTCCATGAGCGTTAATCCCGTTATGAGATTGTGAGGATGGATACGCCTATGCGCGGCGCACAATTTTATGTTGCACCGCGACACCATTCCCTGTTAGGACCAATCTGGCGGGCAGGTGTCCGAGTGAGGAGCGGCGGATGGTGGCGAGGATTCTGACAGGTGCGTTTCTCGCCTCGACGGCGTTGTGCGGTGTTTCCACGCCGGCAGCCGCCGAGATCCAGGAACAGCTCGCCGAGTTGCCCCCGGCCGGTCATTCCGTAAAAGACTATGCCCAGCCTTCGCGCTCGAAGACGGACTCACCGCAGGCGATGGTCGGCAAGGCCTCCTGGTATGAGACCCGCGTGACCAGCCGTCAGGCGACCACCAAAACCGCCGCCCACCGGACCTTGCCGTTCGGCACCAGGCTCAAGGTCACCAACCTGCGGAACGGTCGTTCGGTGCTGGTGGTGGTCAATGATCGCGGCCCGCACATCGCCAGCCGGGTGATCGATGTGTCGCAAGCCGCCGCCCGCGACCTCGACATGCTGGACGAGGGCATCGCCCGCGTGCGCCTTGAGCCGCTCGCCAGGAACTGAGGTACCTCTCAGTACTCTTCCTTGTTCGTCCACATGTCGGACTTGAAGCGGACGACGCGGTTGCGTCCCCCCTCCTTGGCCTGATAGAGCGCCACGTCGGCGAACTTCACCGCCTGCCAGAACGTCTCGCTGTCGGCGGGGAAGTCGGCGAGGCCGATGGAAATGGTCTTCTTCAGAACCACGCCGCCGACGTTGACCGACATCTGCTCGACGGCGGCGCGGATGTTCTCCGCCACCTTGTCCGCTCCTTCCGTTCCGGTATCCACCAGGATGATGAGGAACTCCTCCCCGCCATAGCGGACCACCAGGTCGGAGGCCCGCACCGACTCGCGCATCACCTTGGCCAGGGCCTTCAAAACGGCGTCGCCAGCCGCATGGCCATAGGTGTCGTTGACCATCTTGAAGTGGTCAAGGTCCAGCATCATCACCGTCAGATGCGTCTTGCGACGGTGGATGTTGGCCACCAGCGATTCCGCGTACTCCTCGAGGAAGCGTCGATTGTTGAGGCTGGTCATGGGATCCCGCAGCGTCGACTCGCGCAGCGTGTCCATCAGCCGCTTGGTCTCGAGGACCGGAGCCGTCTCCCGCAGGTAGACGCTGATGTAGGGAATCTGGGCCAGCATCCGCTCCTCGTCGCCGGGAGCGGTCACCAGTTGCAGGACGTTGCCGACCGAGCCCGACAGGATCATCGGCAGGCAGATGTGCCGACGGTCGCTCTGCTCCGGCGGCGGCGCGAAGGCGTAACAGATTCCCGGATTGGCGATGCCGTCCACCAGGTGGCCGGTGCGCCGCGCCCGGCACGCCTCGCTGCGGACCATGATCTGCGGATCGCACCAGCGACAGTCGGCCTCCGCCTTGCCATCGACGGACAGCGGCACCATCTGGTTCTTGGACGCCACCACCTCATAGAACGAGAACTCGCTCAAGGAGAACTCCGACGCCAGGGTGCCCGACAACCGGCCATGGATCTCGTCCCGGTTTTCGTCCTCTTCGATCGCCTGCTTGAAGTGGGCGGCCCGGGTCAGCCCCTCGACCATGTCGATGGTCGCGTGCAGAAGGTTCTCATCCGCGGCCGGCGTGCGGTTGGTCAGACGGGCCACGTTGTCGCCGATGCGATTGAGGCCCGTGTCGAGGAACTCCAGCAGGCGGTTCAGGTCGGTGGCGATCTTGCCCAGCTCGTCGTTGGTGAATTGGTCCACCTTGGCCTTGAAGTCGCCCCGCAGGGCGCGCTGAACGGCGAGTTCGACGCTGGAGGCGGTACTGGCGATGGGGCGGATGAGGCGGCGGATCAGAACCAGAGTCAGGGCCGAGAACAGGGCCACGACGCCGACGATGCCTGCCACCGTCAGCAGGGCCTTTTCCTTCAGGTTGCCGATGGACATGGACATGGTGACGGCCCCAAGCACCGTGCCCTCGGCGACCGTGTGGCACTGCAGGCAATTGGGGGTGCCGCGCGTCGACGCGACGAACGGGATGGTGCCGCGGAATATCGTGTCGTGGTCGGCTTCCACCACCTCATAGCGGGGCAGGCCATCGGACAGAACCTTGCGTTCGATCTCGTCGCTCGGCAGTTCGGTGTTGAGGCCCTTGCCGAATTGCTCCACCACCTGGAACGAGCGGACCACGCGAGCCGAAGACAGTCCCCGCACCTCCATCAGACGGGTCAGAAAGCTTTCCCGCTTGTCGATGACGCCGTTGATCATGGACTCGGTCAGGTGAACGCGAACGATCTCCGCCGCCGTGCGCAGATGCTCGGTGGCGGAGGCGAGGGAGAAGACACGGAACGAGTAAAGGTTTATAGCCACAACCACGACGATCAGGCTGGCCGCGATCACGGAAAAGAACACGGTTACCTTCGAATCCAGCCTCATCCCAGCCCCCACCCTGCTCATCAGGTCGCTTCCGACGGAGTTGGGCGACTTTACACGCTCAGGGTGATTTCGTCATCGACGGATTTGACGTTGGTCAACCAAAAGAGTTATACGGCTTCCGGAAAGTCTGGGGGGCCATCGACGAAGTGCGCGTCTCCGTCAGAAACGCAGCGTAATGCTGCCGATGAGGCGGCGCTCGGTCCTGGGGCCGGCGGTCGTGGCCAGGCGGGGCCGGTTGAGCTGCTGGCCCGTCGCCGCCAGGGTGACGTTGTCGAGGGGGCTGTAGCCGAGCCGTCCGGCGACGGTGGTGTAGTCATCGATGCGGGTGCGGATCAGCGCCGTTCCATCGCCGCCGAAACTGATGTCGTCGAAGCCTGACTGCCAGCGGGCGGCGATGTCGGCCTCGAACTTGTCCCACGAGCGGCCAAGCCCCAGAACGACCGAATGGACCGGGCTGCCCCGCCGATAGTCGATGGAGCTGTTGGGCTCCGAGAGGTTCTGGTTCACGGCGATGCGATCGGTGATGTGGACCAGCGAATAGGCGGTCTTCCAGCGCCAGCCGGCGTCGTTCTCTCCCATGAGGCCAAGTTCGCCGCCGAGGGCGCGGCTGCGGCCGATATTGCCGGCATAGCCGAGCCGGTTGGCATCGATGATCCCTGAGTCTCCCGGAGAGGCCAGGATGGCCTGGCTGGTCTGGCGGAACAGCGAGACCTGCGCCGATGATTTGAGTGCCGGCAGCTTGTGGTCGTAGTCCACCCCCTGGTTCATGATGATGGTGGGCTTCTGGTTCGGCGAGCCCTCCAGGGCGGCCACGTTGCCGACGAGGAAGGTGGGGTCCACCGGCTCGGGGAACAGGGCATAGAAGTCCGGCGCCTGCACGGCACGCGCCGCCGAAAGACGGATGGTATCGTCCGGGGTCGGCTTGTAGACGACCGATTCGTTGAAGCTGGGCTCGGTCATGGGCCGGCGGTTGTACTCCTTGGCCGAGTACATGACCAGGGGGTCCACGGGCCCGTGGTAGCTGAAGGTCATGTGATCCAGGCGGACCGAGCTGGTGAGCGCGACCTTCGGGGTCACCAGCCAGTGCCACATGCCGTCGATGGCGTAGACGTCGAAGCCGAACCGCGCCCCCGGATAGGCCGAGCCGTTGCCGCGGTTGTTGCGGTACTCAAGCCCGGCGCGAACCGTGTGATTGACGGCGGGCTTGGCGAGGTCGCTCGCCTGAACGACATACAGGGTGTTGATGACGCCCACGCAGGTGATGCAGTCCCAGCCGGCGAAGTACTTGAAGTCCACCACGTTGCGATAGGCGTTGAGGTTGAGGTACCCGAGGCTCGTCGCCCCTCCCACCCCCACCTTTTCGCGATCGGATTCATACGCGGTCCATCCGGGGTAGCCGCCCACCGTCATTTCGAACTGCTTGGACTTGGTGACGTCGGCCTCGGCGGACACGGTGATTCCGGACGGCAGTTCCGCCCGGCCGTGGGCATAGGCGGTACGATTGAAGTTGTGGGACGGATAGGGGCCGAACGCCCGCGGCTGGTCCGCGGTCGAATACTCCCTGGAGCCATGCTCGCTCGCCGACACCCGAAGGCCGGCCTTGTCTCCCCACTGGGCGGTGCCGATGGCGGACATCTTCTGCTCGCCCCGATTGCCGCCACGCAGGGTCACCTGGTTCAGTGGATCGAAGATCGGATCCATGGTGACGATGTTGATGACGCCGGCGGTGGCATTGTAGCCGTAGAGTGCGGTGTTCGGCCCCTTGATCACCTCGATCTGACGGATCTCTTCTGGTTGCACAGACACGGTCGACCACGCCGTGTAGCTGTGGTAGTCGACATAGATCTGGCGGCCATTGAGCAGCACCAGCACGCGGGGACTGTTGGCGGCGTTGTAGCCGCGAATCCCGATGTCGGCATTGGTGGCGCCGTAGCGGCGGACATCGATGCCGGAGACGAAGCGCAGGATGTCGGGAATGTTGTCCGCCCCCGACCGGCGGATGTCGTCGGCGGAGATGATCTCCATGTTGACGGGCGCGTCGGCCACCTTTTGCGGCGACCCGGTGGCCGACGTGGTGACGTGCTCGCCGAAGATCTCCTCAAGCGCGCGGTAGTTCATGGTCTGCCCCAGACAGGGTAGCGAACCAGGACCGATGGCGACCAGCGCGATCGCCATCGCCATTGCAACTGGAAGCGAAATGCGTGTTCTGCGTCCCATTGCTATCGCTCGGTGATCAGCATCATGAAACTCGTGTCGAACTCGATACCGGCGTGCGACGCTGCGGCCCGGCTGACGTAGACCGAGACCTGGGGCTGGGTTTCGACCACGAGAACGCAGGCCCCGGTGTCCACGCATCCAACCTCGGGACCGATGGTGAAGACCCGTGGATTGGCACGGCTGGCCGCGATGGCCTCGGCGGCGGAGTTGACGATGACGGCGAAGGCTCCGGCGGCATCGCCGGCTCCCCCCTCGACGACCATCATTGGCGCCAGTGCCGCCTTGACCGCCGCGACATCCGCAGCCCCGCGGACGACGACGACGGAAGCCCCCGGCATCGGCCGCTTGCCCAGGAAGTTGAAGACCTTGGCGACGATCCGGACCTGCCTGTTGTCCATGCCCGCCGCCGCCGCCGCCGCCGCCGGCCGCACACCGGCGACCAGCGCAAGAACAGACAGGACGGTCACGACCTTCCAGAATCTCACGTTGCCCCACGCAGCAAGAGCGAAACGACCGGATCACCAACACTCGGGAGTCCGACAAGGACACCACCGGTTGGTGGGGTAGCAGAATGCCCCTGTTCGCTCAAGCGGAAACTGCGCGCGTCGGTCGTGGTGGATTTCCCTCAGAACCCTTTTCGTTTGCTCAAGACCCGGACGATGCGCTCGCGCAGTTTTTCGGGTGAGACGGGCTTCAGGACGAAATCGTCGCACCCGAGCGACTTGGCGGCGACGACATAGTCGGACTCGGTGTGGCTGGTCAGCAGGAGGAAAGGCAGATCCCGGATGGCCGGGTAGGTACTTTCCCGGACGGCCTTCAGCACGTCGATGCCGCTCATCGGCTCCATTTCGATGTCGCAGATGACGACATCGAACATTTCCGTGCCCATTTCCCGCAGCGCCGTGGCGCCGTCTTCCACGGGGTGGACATATGTCACCCCCAGTTTGGAAAGTATCCGCGTGACGATGGAGCGCACGGTACGGTCATCGTCGACGACCAGTACCCGTTCGACCATAATACCGGTCCGGACATCGAGCAGTGCCATGGCTTCTATTCCCCCCCGTCGTCTCTTGTCTGAGTCTAGTCTTCCGTGACCGCGTTCTCGCGGGCCTCGGCGAAGACGGCCTGGGCCCGCGCCAGGGCGGGCGCCATCCTGGCCGCCTGCCGTATCGCTTCGGCGGAACGTCCGGCGACGAGTTCCTTTTCGATCGTCGAGCAGATTTCAGCGAATACCCTGGCCCCGACGCTCCTGGCCCCGCCGGCGGCGCGGTGGGCGAGCTTGCGCGCGGCAGCCAGGTCGCCCTGGGCCAGGGCGTCGGCCACCCCGGCGACGGCGGCCTCGGCATCGGCGGCGAACTGGTCGAGCATGTCCACCAGGTCCGGCGTCACGCCCCCGAAAAGCTCGATCACCTCGGTCAGGTCGACCTCCGGCGCCGCCGTATCCTGTCCCGCGTCGGGCTCGGGCTCGGGAGCAGGAGCAGGGGTGGGCAGGGGAGCGGGTGGAGGCGGGGCGGCCACGGGTTGCCCCATGGGCACGCGCAGGGCGGCGGCGGCGGGCAGCCAGCGCTGGATGGCGGCGTCGAGGCTGTCGATGGATACCGGCTTGCTCAGGTAGTCGTCCATGCCGACGGCGAGGCACTCCTGATCGCTCCCCACCAGCGCGGCCCCGGTGAGGGCGATGATGGGAAGGCGGGTGCCGCCGCTCCCGTCGGCCTCTTCGGCGCGGATGCGCGCGGTCAGTTCGTAGCCGTCCATCTCCGGCATGTGGCAGTCGGTGACCAGCAGGCCATACGACCGCCGGCGCATGGCCGCCAGCGCCTCGGCACCGTTGCCGACGATCTCGATGGCATAGCCGAGCTTGGCCATCAGCTTCTGCATCACCAGTTGGTTGGTGGGATTGTCCTCGGCCACCAGGATGAGGGCCGCCGCCGCCGCCGCCGCCTCGATGTCGGGAGGGGAATAGGCGACGGGACCCTGGGAAGATACCGCGGCCGTGGACATCGGCAACGCGCCCGCGCGACCGACGAGGGCGGCGAGGGTCGGCCCGACCACGTCACGGCGCAGCGGCTTGGCCATGGTCTGGATGTGCCCCTGCCGGAGGTCCTCCGGCCCCGTGGTCTTCCGCAGGTGAGAGACGACCAGCACCGGACGCGCGCCTCCCTGGTCCGGTGTCTCGGCCAGGCGCCGGCCCAGGTCGGCTCCGCCGGCGAGGTCACCGTCGATGACGGCGATATGATAGGGGTTCGCCGTGGCGGCGGCGCTTTCGATCGCGGCCCCGGCCGCGACGGCACTCGGCGCGACGGTGACGTCCAGGCCGTGATACCCGAGATAGCTCGTCCACACCCGCGCCACCTCGGAGTCGGCGACGACCGCCAGGGCGCGCAGACCGGACAGGGCGCGCAGGCCGAATTGGGCGCCACCGCCCGCGTCCTCCACCGGCTGCACCAGTGGGCAGGAGACCTTGAACCAGAACGTTGACCCCTCGCCGGGCACGGACTCGACGCCGATCTCGCCCCCCATCAGTTCGACCAGCCGTCGCGAGATCGACAGCCCGAGGCCGGTGCCGCCATAATGGCGGGAGGTGGAGGCATCGGCCTGCCTGAAGGGCTGGAACAGACAGGCCTGCTGCTCGGCGGTGATGCCGATGCCGGTGTCGGCGACCCGAAAGCTCAGGAGGCCGTCGGCATCGCCACGCTCGCAGGTGACCTCCACCATCACCCGTCCGCGCTCGGTGAATTTGAGGGCATTGCCGACCAGGTTGAGGAGAATCTGGCGCAGCCTCGTCTCATCGCCGACATAGCGGTCCGGCATCCCCGGGGTGACCAGCATGGCCAGCGTCAGGCCCTTCTCCTCCGCCCGCGGCACCAGAAGCTCGCAGGCTTCCTCGACGACGGCGGCCAGCGAAAAGGGCCGGTGCTCCAGTTCCAGCTTGCCGGCCTCGATCTTGGAAAAATCGAGAATGTCGTTGATGATGGTCAGCAGCGCCCGCGCCGAATCAAGAATCACCGACGCCATCTGGGCCTGGTCCTGGTCCAGCCGCGAGCGTTTCAGCAGTTCCGCCATGGTCATGACGCCGTTCATCGGCGTCCGGATCTCGTGGCTCATGGTGGCGAGGAACTGGGACTTGGCTTTTGTTGCCGTTTCCGCCTGTTCCTTGGCGGCATTCAGCGCCGACGTGCGCTTGGCCACCATCCGCTCCAGGACGACCGTGGTCATGTACAGTCGTTCCTGGCGTTTGCTCATCAACCACGTGAAGATCGAAATCAGGATGGCGATCACCACCGCCGCGATGACGTAGTAGTTGGCCACCCGGTGCAGCGATCCGGTCGCGGTGATGGCGCGTTTCTTGGCCGTGGCGGTGTTGTCGGCGATGACTTTGGAGAGCTGCGCCGCCATGCGGTCGATGTGGGAATTGAACGGAGTGATGAAGGCGACCGCGCTCGGGAAGTCGATCTCCAGCATGGACCCCATCCAGGTGATGGCGCCCTTGTAGAGGGTCAGGCTGGCGATGGACTCGTCGATCGACGCCGTTACGGAGACGGGGCTGGTTTCGCGATAGCCGCGGAGCTCGACGATGATGTCCTCGACCCGATTGGCCAGCGCCTCGATTTTCAGCCCAAGGTCGGCGGTCTCCTTGCCCGCCGCCGCCATGGTCATCAGGCGATAGACGTCGGCGTTGGCGGCCTGAAGGCGGCTGTGGATCTCGGCCAGGCGGGCGGTGCTTTCAAGGTCGGTTTCCACCACCTCCGCCATCAGCGTCTTCTGGGTCTTCAGCGCGTTGCCGCCCACATGGAACAGCACGCCGAGAAACACGGCGATGACGACCGGAAGAAAGCCCACGCGCAGGGCAAAGCCAAGCCGGTGACGCCACCCCTGCTGCGGAAGCGTCACGGAGACACGCGAAAAACGACGCGCAATCATAGCAACGGCGTGGCCTGCCGCCATGGCGTCCTCAACGGATGATCCCAACCTGAGACTGAACAAAAGTCGGGTTATTCTCGGGCTTTGGGCTGGCCCCGTCAAGCCGGCTTCCCGCACCGCTCAGGGCAATCGGGTGAAGGAGCAAGGGCCGCCATCTTCACTCCCCCTCCCCCTCCCCCCTGAGGGGGGAAAGGGCATTTGTCGGTTTCAGTGCCAATGCACTTTCCTTCACCCGACTGCCCTGGCGGCTATAGCCAGGGGTGGGACGGACGTAGTAGCCTTGCGCAACCCGATGGTCAAGGTCGAGGAGCCCCACAATGTCAGAAGATTACCTGCAATCGCTCATGGAGTATCCAGAGGCAATCCGGGCGGTGGTAGTGATCGTCCCGGTATTTCGCAGTGGCTCCTACCTTCTGTCGAACCTGTTCGACAATCATCCTGAGGTTCTTTCCGTTCCGCCCCATGCCATGCACTTCTTCTTTCATGACATAAAGCAGTGGTCAGACCTTGTTGCCGACAAGGACGTCAGCATCGGCGACTTCAAGCTGTTCGTCGAGAAGCGATTCGAATTTCTGTTCCGGGAAGCCGACCACGTGAAGCGCTACAGCAGCGCACCGCCGGGGACGACGATGGTGGCCGGGGTGCCACGCGAACGGTTCATGGCACATTTCGGCGATATTCTCGAACGGCTGGTCGACCGGGATGCCGCCAACGTCGGCAACCTGTTCCGCGCCATTCACATCGCCTATGCAGCGGCGATTCCACGCCGGATTGAGTCGCCAGCGCCAATCATCGTGTGGCAGAAGCATCTGCCGATATCCGATGACGAGGGCGCCCTCATCCGCGACTCAATCGGGGAGGCCACGTTCCTGGTGACCGTGCGGACTCCCCACGTCGGATTCAACGCCCATTATCAGCATTTCATCGAGAACGAGTCGACACTGTTCGATCACCTGCCGCTCAGAGCCTTGCGAGTCAACCTGCACGCCATGCGGCGGAGTCGATACCCCGGTCCGGCCTACGCCGTGCGGTTCGAGGATTTGCACACACGCACCGAGCCTCTCATGCGGGCCCTCGCGCGGCATCTCGGCATCGCCTGGGACCCGGTGCTGCTCAAGACCACGCTCGACGGCGAGACGTTCTATTTCCCGACGGCCAAGGGGTTCATCACCGGGACCAACCCCAATGTCGTGCAACAGCGCAAGACCAGATACGTCAGCAGCCTCGACATCATCCGCTGGCGCCACGGCTTTGCCGAGCGCTACCGTGACTGGGGGTACGCCCTCAACCGGCCGGCCATCGAGACTCTCCTCAGGTTTGGGCTGCTCCGCCGCCTGCTGTTCGCCCTGCCGAGCCGGGTTGAGATCAACACCCTTTTCCGAGATATCAGGGGGGTTTTTACGCTTTGGCTGCACACGCGGCGAGAGCTTGCCACTCTCATGGCCAATCAGGGTCATCTGCCGGCCATCCCCCTGCTCGACCTCGACGCGCCGCCCGCAGACGGGGGAATGGGAACAGATCAATAGCCCTCTCCCCCCCCTTCAGGGGGGAGAGGGAGTGAAGATGGCGGTTCTCACTTCACCCGATTGCCCTGCCGCACCACTGGCGCCACAGGGTGCGATAGGCCGCCTCCACCGCCCTGGCATACAGGGGGGGATTGCCGAGCGGCGAGTCGGCCAGCCGCTGTCGCAACCCGGCCCGCAGCCGGGCCAGGCCAGCCAGGTCAGCGGCCTGGCGCGTGGCGATATCCACATAGGCCTCGGGTGTTGCGGCGATGAAGTCGTCAAGCGTGATCGCCTTGCAGATGGCGGCCCCGCTGCGGCCGGGCGGCGTGCGACCGAGCAGAGTCACCGTCGGCACACCCATCCACATCGCCTCCAGGGTGGAAACTCCCCCGTTCTGGGGAAAGGGATCAAGGGCGATGTCCACCCGGGCGAAGGCCGCAAGGTGCTCGGCGCGGGGGGTGAAGCCGATGAGGTCGACGCGCTCACCGCCGATGCCGTGGCCCGCGAGGGTCTCGAGAACCCTGGCCCGCTGTCCGGCGTCGTTGAGTTGCAGGTCCTTCAGCACCAGTCTGGACCCGGACACCCGCCGCAACGCCTCCGCCCACACGGCGAGAACGGCCTCGGTCACCTTGGTCAGACGGTTAAAGCAGCCGAAGGTGACGTATCCCGACGACGCGGCCGGCAGCGGCGTCACCGGTGGAACGTTCTCGGGCGGTCCAAAGGGGAAGAAGCACGGCAGATCCACCACCGTCTCGGCGAACAGGTGACGATCCCCAGGCGCGACATACACCGGGTCGGCGAAGAAGGCGTCGATGGTGGGCAGGCCGGTGCCGTGGGCGTGTCCCCAGGCGGTGACCTGGATCGGCGCCGGCTTGCGGGCGAAGACACGCAGCCGGTTGCCGTTGGTGTGGCCTGAGAGATCCACCAGGATGTCGATGCCGTCGGCCCGGACGGCCTCGGCGACGGCCTCGTCGGAGAGATTGACGATGGGCCGCCACCCGGCGGCACAGGCGCGGAACCGGGCCGTCTCCTCGTCTTCCAGCCGCGAATTCGAGTACAGGTAAAGGGGGTAGGTCTCCCGATCATGGTTCTCAAGGACACGGCCGAAGATATGGGCCGCCGAGTGCCGACGGAAATCGGCGGACACGTAGCCCACCCGGAGCGGCCGCTCCGGATCGCGGGGGTTGCCATGGGGGCGGATGGTCCTGGCGAGCGGCAGTCCGTGCCGCTGGTACCAGAGCCGACGCTCCTCCTGCATCCCGGCGAGACTGGTCGCGGGATCCAGATCCATGGTGAAGATCAGGGAGGAGTGAATCTCCGCGAGATCCGGATCGACGGCCAAAGCCCGCCGAAAGCTTGCCACCGCCTCGCCGAGCCGTCCGAGCCTGGTCAGGACGGCGCCGAGATTGGCGTGCACGCCGGCCATCTCCGGGGCCAGGTCCACCGACCTCCGGCAGTGGACCAGGGCCTCCTCGAACTTGGCCCGACGCGCGAGGACAAGCCCCAGATTGCCGTGGGCCTCGGCCAGATCCGGAATCACCTCGAGGGTGCGGCGGTAGCACTCCGCCGCCTCGTCGAAGCGAGCCATCTCCTGGTGGACATTGCCGAGGTTGAAGTGCGCTTCCACCCAGTCGGGCCGCAGGGCCAGGGCGCAGCGGAAGTTGGCGACGGCCTCCTCCAGCCGGCCGGTCCGGTGCAGGGCGAGGCCGAGGAGGTACCGCCCCTCCGCCCGCTCCAGGCCCAGCATGACGGCGCGGCCAAGGTGGGCGATGGCCTCGTCATAACGCTTCAGGCCGAAGAGGACGGTGCCCAGGCCGTGATGGGCCTCCGGATGCTCAGGCTGCAGGACCAGCCCCCGGCCAAGGCTGGCCGCGGCCTCCTCCAGCCGACCGAGATCGTACAATACGCTGCCGAGCATGAAATGCCCGGGAGCGTACTCCGGCGCCACTTCCAGGACCTGGGCATAAAGTGCCGCCGCCGCCTCGAGCCGCCCAGCCCGACAGTGGGCGCCCGCCTCGGCCAGCATCTCGTCCGGTGTCATCGGGAAAATACCGCCTACAGCACCAGGAATCTGGCGATGTACTGGCGCATGTTGGTCTCGAGCAGGGTGTTCATGTCGCCAGCCAGGGCCTGGGTCAGCTCGTACCACATCTTTTCCCGCTGGGCGATGGTGATGTCTTCGGGTACGGTGCGGCTGCGCCAGGCGCTGGCGGAGGCCTCGCCGACCACGCGGCCGTGCTCGTCGCGGATTTCCAGCACAACTTCGAGTCTACCCTCATAGCGCTCCGACTGCTCCTTCTTGAACAGGCCGGAGACACCCTCGTCCACCTTCAGGCTCTTCTCCACCACGCTGGCGTCACGGACGATGAAGCGGGCCGTGTTGGCACGGCCGACGGCCTTCAGGCGATCGTTGGCCCAGTTCATGGCCGCCCGCTCTGGTGGCACCGGCATCAGATGCTCGATGTTGGGTTCCTTGAAGGGCGCCTTGTAGGCGGAAACCACCTCGATGCGGGCCACATCCAGGCTGAACGGCGGCTTGTCGGTAAAGCGCAGGTCCGGCAGCACCTGAATGGGCGGCGGCGGACTGCTGCACCCGACCATCAGCACCGCCACCACAACCACGCCGATGAAATGCCTGAAACCCATGTTGGTTCTCCCGAAAGGCGTCCCTGCCCCAAAGCCCTGTCCGGCAAACATGAGGCGCTTGACTCCGGGTGTCAACGACCTGCGATCATCAGCCGGGTTCCACCCTCACCCCTTCAGCGCCCGCATGGCGCGGTCGAGGCCGTCGAGGGTCAGGGGGAACATGCGGCCGTCCAGCAGCCGGGCCATCATGCCGATGGACTGGGTGTGGCGCCAGAACGCCTGCTCCACCGGATTGAGCCAGACCGCGTGGGGGAAGGCGTCCAGCAGCCGGGTCATCCACTCCGCTCCCGCTTCCCGGTTCCAGTGCTCGATGCTGCCGCCCGGGTGGCTGATTTCGTAGGGACCCATGGAGGCGTCGCCGACAAAGACCAGCCGGTAGTCGCCGGGAAAGGTGCGGATGATCTCGTCGGTCGGGGTGCGCTCGTCGTGGCGGCGGATGTTGTCGCGCCACACCGTCTCGTAGACGCAGTTGTGGAAATAGAAGTGCTCGAGATGCTTGAACTCGCTGCGCGCCGCCGAGAACAGCTCGGCCATGGTGCGGACGTGGTCGTCCATCGAGCCACCACTGTCGAGGAACAGCAGCACCTTCACCGTATTGTGGCGCTCCGGCACCATCCTGAGGTCGAGCATGCCGCCCCGCTGGGCCGTGGCGTGGATGGTGGCGTCGAGGTCGAGTTCGGTCGCGGCACCCTCGCGGGCGAATCGGCGCAGCCGCCGCAGGGCGATCTTGATGTTGCGGGTGCCAAGGGCGACGGTGTCGTCCAGGTTGCGGAACTCGCGGCGGTCCCAGATCTTGACGGCGCGGCGGTGACGACTTTCGTGCTGGCCGACGCGCACGCCCTCGGGGTTGTAGCCATGGGCCCCGAACGGCGAGGTGCCGGCGGTGCCGATCCAGTGGGAGCCCCCCTGGTGGCGCTCGTGCTGTTCTTCGAGGCGCCGGCGCAGGGTTTCCATCAGCGTCTCCCAGCCGCCCAGGGCGGCGATGGCCTGGCGTTCCTCCTCGGTCAGGTACAGCTCGGACATGCGCCGGAGCCAGTCGTCGGGAATGTCCGGGACCAGGCTCTCGGCGCCGCCCGGGTCCAGTCCCCTGAAGACCGTCCCGAACACCCGGTCGAAGCGGTCCAGATTGCGCTCGTCCTTCACCAGACACGAGCGGCTGAGGTAATAGAACCGCTGGACGCCATAGCCGGCCACCCCCCGCTCCATGGCGGCGAGGAGGGTGAGATACTCATTGAGCGAGGCCGGAACGCCGCCCTTGCGCAACGCGAAGAAAAATTCGACAAACATGGGGTCAAGCCTACACCGGCCGACGGACGGTGTCATGATGTCCCCTCGCCCCCCTCCCTGCATCGGAACCCTCCCGGCATGACGGTATTCCACCGCCACGATGTGAAGGCCGCCTTCCCGCCCGCCGTCTTCGAGCAGGGCCGGACGCTGGCGGCCGATGGCCGGGTGCTGGGGGTGGCGCTGTCGGCCCAGGGGAAGCTCCTCACCGGCCATGTGCGCGATGGCACCGGCAGGCCCTACGCCATCACCATTCACCTCGAGCCTTCGGCAAGTCGCGTCCGCTTCATCGCCCGCTGCACCTGCCGGAGCGGCCGGGACTGCGGCCATGCGGTGGCGGTTCTCCTGGCCTTCCTGACCAGGAAGGCCGCGTCGCCACGCCAGGCGCCGACGCAGAGCAGCGCCCCCGCCGGCGATCCGCTCATCGCCGAGTGGATGGGGCGGCTGGTGGGAGCCGCCCGTCCCGGACGTCGCGCCGCCGTCGAGGCGTCTCACCTGCTGTACGTGCTGACCCTGCGGACCCTGGACGGTCCGGGCGGATCGGCTCGCCTCGTGGTGCGGCCGATCATCGTCCGCCGCCATCGGGACGGCCGGGTTGCCGGCTACACGGACTATGACCCGACGGGCGGAACGAAGGTCTCGTCGGAGATCGACCCCGAGGACCTCCACCTCCTGCGGCAACTCCGCGCCACCGAGGGAGCGGAAACGAACGTCGGCCTTCTCGCCCTGCCATCCGCGGGGGGCTCCCTGCTGGGAGCGCTGGTGGCCACGGGACGGTGCGTGTTCGAAACCGTCGAAGGCCCGCGCCTGCGCCCCGGGGGCGAGCGGCCGGGCCGGCTGGAGTGGACCCTGGCCGCCGACGCCACCCAGCGGCCCCGGCTGGTCGGGGTGGACGATGCCATGGTCCTGCCGCTGGAGCCGCCGTGGTACCTGGACCGGGCCACCGGGGAGACCGGACCGCTGGTCACGGGGCTTTCCGATGCCATGGTCGTGTCCCTGCTGCGGGCGCCGCCACTGACGCCGACCGCGGCCCGGGACCTGCGGCGGCGCCTGATCGCCGAGCGGCCGGAACTCGCGGCCATCGCGCCGCTGGATGTGGCGGTCGCCTCCTCCGTCCGCGTCGCTCCCACGCCCTGCCTGCGGCTATTGCTGCAGGCGGTACGGCCCACCCGCGCACGCAAGGGGGGGGCGGTGGCCCAGCCCGCGGCCCGCCTGTCGTTCCGCTATGGCGACCGGATCACGGTGTCCGCCAATGATCCCACGGACGAGGTGTCGGCGGTGATGGCCGGCGAGGTTCGCTCCTATCTCCGCGATCGTGCCGCCGAGGAGGCGGCGCAGGCGCTTCTGGCGGCGGCCGGCCTCCGCCGGGTGCGAACCGACGATCCGGCCGCGGGGGACGACTGGGCCGCCGAGCCGGATGGCCTCACTCCCCTCGACGCCATGGTGCCCTTCGTCGTCGGGGAGGTGCCGAAACTGCGCCGAGCCGGCTGGCGGGTGGACATCGACCAGACGTTCCCGCTCCGGGTCGTGGAGGACGTCGGCGAGTGGTACGGCGACCTCGCCGAGGGCTCCGGCGTCGACTGGTTCGGGCTGGAGCTTGGGGTGGTGATCGAGGGCCGGAAGGTCAACATCCTGCCGGTCCTGCTGTCCCTGATCGAGCGCTATCCCGAGATGCTGAGTCAGCGGGCGCTGGCCGACCTCCGCGACGATCGGCCGCTGGTGCTGCCCCTGCCCGACGATCGGCTGCTGCCGGTGCCGGCGGCACGCCTGCGAGCCATTCTCGCCACCCTGGTGGACCTTTACGACTCCCCCGGCCTCGGCGACGACGGACGGCTGCGGCTGTCGGGACTGCGGGCGGCGGAGATTCTCGACCTGGACGCGGCGGTTGGCGGCGCGGTGCGGTGGTCGGGGGGCGGCAGCCACCTCGATCTCGGGCGGCGGCTTCGCGATTTCGCCGGCATCGCCGAAATGCCGCCGCCGGCCGGGCTCACCACCCCGCTGCGGCCCTATCAGAGCCGGGGCGTCGACTGGCTCCAGTTCCTGCGCGCCCATGGGCTGGGTGGCATCCTGGCCGACGACATGGGCCTCGGCAAGACGGTGCAGGCCCTGACCCACATCCTGATCGAGAAGGAAAGCGGCCGGCAGACCACGCCGTCGCTGGTGGTCTGTCCGACCAGCCTGGTCACCACCTGGCGTCGCGAGGCTGCCCGGTTCGCGCCCTCGCTGTCGGTGCTGACCCTGCACGGGCCGAAGCGCCAGGCGAGCTTCCGGGCCATCGACCGGGCGGATGTGGTGATCACCACCTATCCCCTGCTGCCGCGCGACCGTGACGTCCTGCTGGGGCGCCGGTTCCACTGCGCCATCCTGGATGAGGCGCAGGTGGTGAAGAACCCGGCGGCCCAGGCCGGTCAGGTGGCCCGCCGCCTCGACGCCGCCCACCGCCTGTGCCTGACCGGCACGCCGATGGAGAACCACCTCGGCGAACTGTGGTCCCTGTTCGACTTCGCGCTGCCGGGCCTGCTTGGCGACGAGGTTACCTTCCGCCGGCGGTTCCGGCTGCCCATCGAAAAGCGGAACGACGACAGCCGTCGCGCGGCCCTGGCCCGGCGCGTGCGGCCCTTCCTTCTGCGGCGGACCAAGGAGGACGTCGCCGCCGAGCTGCCGCCGAAGACCGAAATCATCCGCTCCATCGAACTCGAGGGCAGCCAGCGCGATCTTTACGAGACCATACGCCTCGCCATGCACTCGAGGATTCGCGAGGCGATCGCCGACCGGGGCCTGAGCCGCAGCCGCATCACCATCCTCGATGCCCTGCTGAAGCTGCGTCAGGTGTGCTGCGACCCGCGCCTGATCAAAGGCGCCAGCGGCGGCGCGGCGGCGCGGCGCACCGTACCCTCGGCCAAGCTCGGGTCGCTGATGGAGATGCTGACCGAACTGGTGGACGAAGGGCGGCGGGTGCTGCTGTTCTCCCAGTTCACCGGGATGCTTGATCTGATCGAGGCGGAACTGACCAGGATCGGGCTCGACTACGTCATCCTGACCGGCAAGACCCGCGACCGGGCGACCCCGGTGGATCGCTTTCAGGCCGGCGAGGTGCCCTTGTTCCTCATCAGCCTCAAGGCCGGCGGCACCGGCCTGACCCTGACCGCCGCCGACACGGTGATCCACTATGATCCGTGGTGGAACCCGGCGGTGGAGGCCCAGGCCACCGACCGCGCCCACCGGATCGGCCAGGACAAGGCGGTGTTCGTGTACAAGCTGGTGGCCGCCGGCACCGTCGAGGAGAAAATGCTGGAACTCCAGGACCGCAAGCGGGCGCTGGCCGCGGCGGTCTACGACGAAGCCGCGGCCGGGGACGCCGACTGGACGACCGAGGAACTCGAGTCCCTGTTCGCCCCCCTCGCCGACGAGAGCGAACCGTAACGATGCCGCAAACCGTCCACCTGATACGGCACGGCCAGTCCACCTTCAACGCCGCCTGCGCCGCCGTGCCGTGGGTCGATCCCATGCTGATCGACGCTCCCCTGTCGGAGCGGGGATGGCGGGAGGTGGCGGCCCTGCGGACGCGGGCGCCGGCCCTCGAGGTGGATCTGGTGGTGACCTCGCCGCTCACCCGGGCGATCCAGACGGCGCTTGGCGCCTTCGCCGACGGCCGGGCGCCCATCGTCGTCGAGCCCCTGCTGCGGGAAAGCCTCGAGTCGAGCTGCGACGTCGGCCGGTCGCCGTCGGTCCTGGCGGAGACGTTTCCGATGCTCCGCTTCGATCACCTGGTGGACCCATGGTGGCACACGGACGGAACCGAGCGGCGCGAAACCATTCAGCGCCCCTTTTCCCCCGAGCCGCAATCGGCGGTTATGGCCCGCATCGCCGCCTTCCGCGCCTGGCTTCGACAGCGGGCGGAGCCGACCCTGGCCGTCGTTGGTCACGGCACCTTCTTCAACCTCCTGACCGGGGTACGCCTGGACAATTGCGAAGTCCTCACACTCGCACCGTTTCCCCCCACCTGAGACGCCAAGTCCCGAGCCCGGTAATTGTTCCGGTTTTCGCGCAATTGCCTTGACGAAGGGTATCCGCGGCTGCTTTCCTGTCAGACATATCGTGCGAGCGGATGCCAGACAAGGGGCCGCGCCGCGTCTCGACGGCTGGGGCGCGACTGAGCGGGGCGGGACTGGGCAGGATCAGGATATCGAGGGGACAATGGAGCACAAGGTCCACAATACATCCACCGGGCAGGAAATCATGCTGCGCGGTCGGTTCACCTTCGCCGACCACGAAGGGTTTCGGGGTGTGGTTCAGCTCATGGACGAGCCCGGTGCCAAGCGCATCGTGTTCGATCTCTCGGGCCTGGAGTTCGTCGACTCGGCCGGTCTCGGCATGTTCCTGATCGCCCGCGAGGCGGCGGAGCGCAAGAAGCTCCAGCTCGTGCTGCGGGGGGCGCAGGGCCAGGTGAAGCGCATGCTTGACCTCGGGCGGTTCGACGCGCTGTTCACGATCCAGGACTAGGGGACACGCCATTCCTACCGGGCGTGCCCACCGCTTCTTCGGCAGCGGGGTTTCCGAAGTCGCCCTGGACAGGGCGGCCGCGGCCCATGGGGCCGTGACCAGCGTCCTCGACGCCGAGGCTCCGGCCGCCGGTACGGGGGCGGTGCTGGTCATGGCGTCGGTCGATGATGACCATCTCGGCCGGCTCATGCGCCAGCCCTTCGCCGCCTACCTGGAGGCCCCGGAGCCGGGGGAGGATCACCAGGTGACCGCCGGACCGCGGTTCGAGTCGACCGTCGCCGCCGGGGGCCTGTACTTCTGGTTGACCACGGGGACGGCGTTCCAGCTCGCCACCACCATGCTGTTCTGCGACGGCCTGGTAACCCGGGGGGCGGTGACCGGGGAGCAGCGGGAGGGCGTCGAGCTGGCCCTGCACGAAGCGGTCGCCAATGCCCTGCTGCATGGCAATCTGGGGCTGGACAGCGAGATGCGGGACGACTTCCGCCGCTATGCCGAGTTCTGCCAGCTTCTCGACGAGCGCCTGCGCGATCCGGTCCGTCACCGCCAGCGGGTGGAGATCGCCGCCACCTGGCAGCCGGGTTTTCTGGAGATCGTGGTCACCGACCAGGGAGAAGGCTACGCCGACGCCGCCATCACGCCGGACGAGCCCGAGGAAACCGCCAATGGTCTGCTGATTCACGGCCTTGGCATCATCCATGCCCTGACCGAATCGGTGACGACGGACGCCGATGGCCGAGGGCTCATCCTGCGATTCGCCACATGACCGGGATTTCCCTCGCGGACTGTCGCGTGCTGATCGTCGACGACAACCTGGGCAGCCGGATGCTGCTGGGATCGCTGGTGCGGGAAGTGGGAGTCGGCCACGTGGAGTTCGGCCTCGACGGCGAGGACGGGCTGGCCAAGGTGGAGGCGTTCCAGCCCGACCTGGTGCTCCTTGATGTCCGCATGCCGAAAATGGACGGCTTCGAGATGTGCCGGCGGCTGCGCCGCAACCGCGCCCAGCTCGACCTGCCGGTGCTGATCCAGACCGCCCTGACCAGCGACGACTCGCGGGCCGACAGCTTCCGCGCCGGGGCCACCGACATGGTGTCGAAACCGGTGGTGCCCGTCGAGTTGATGGCCCGGGTGCGCATCCACCTGGAAAAGCGCATGCTGATCCGCGACCTCAGCGCCTATCGCCAGCGGGTGGCCCAGGAACTGGACAGCGCCCGGACCATGCAGCTGGCGTTGATTCCACGGCGGGAGCGGGTCGATGCCATCGCCACGCCCCGCGGCCTGCGCATCACCAGCCACTTCGAGGCCTCGTCGGAGCTTGGGGGCGACATCTGGGACATCGTCGAGATCGATGAGGACCGCGTCGGCCTCTACATCGCCGATTTCTCGGGCCACGGGGTCACGGCCGCCCTCAACACGTTCCGGCTGAACACGCTGGCGCAGCAGATTCCCCCCCGCGACTATCCCGAGCCGGAGACGTGGCTCGAGGCGATGAACGCCCGCCTCAAGGGCCTGCTGCCGCCGGGGCAGTTCGCGACGGTGCTCTACGCCATCATCGACGTTCGTGCCAGCACCCTGACCTATGCGTCGGCCGGAGCGCCGAGCCCCATCGTCGGCGAGGGGGACGCCGTCGCCTTTCTCGACTCCGAGGGCATGTTTCTCGGGGTGACCGGCGACACGACCTATGACGCGCGCACCGTTCCCCTGCCGCGCGGTGGCTTCGTGTTCCTCTACAGCGACGCCCTGACCGACTGCAACGGCCCCGACGGCCGCTGTCTCGGCGAGGACGGCCTGCTCGCTCTGGTGCGGGACAACCTGCACCACCCCTCGGGAGATCCCCTGAGCGGCGTCCTCGACACCTTCTTCGCCGCGGTGCCCCGCCCACTGCCGGACGACCTGACCGCGGTGTGGGTCGCGCGGATTTGAATGCGTCTGATATGCTGCAATGCATATTTTCCAGCCCCTGGGGAACTGTCTATGCTGGCGGTGTTTGGTTTGGCATCGGCACAACCGAGCCATCGGCAGTGCGGAGATTCCAGGTGATGAAAAACTTTTCTCCAGGGGAAGCGTGATCATGAACATGACTCTGAGCGTCAAGCTCTGGTTGACCGCCAGTCTGTCGCTGGTGGGGATGCTGGTCATCACCGGCCTCAGTCTGAGCCATAACTACGACGAGATGATGGAGGCGCGCGAGGTCAAGACCAGGAACCTGGTCGAGTCCGCCCACAGCCTTCTCGTGCACTACGAGGCCATGGCGAAAAGCGGCGCCCTTTCCGTCGCCGACGCCCAGGAGGCCGCCAAGAAGGCGGTGAAATCACTCCGCTACGACGAGAAAGAGTACTTCTGGATCAACGACATGCATCCCACCATGGTGATGCACCCCTACAAGCCGGAGCTTGACGGCAAGGACCTGTCGGGGTTCAAGGACCCGGCCGGCACGTTCCTGTTCAAGGAATTCGTGCGCATGGTGGAGAAGAACGGGGCCGGTCTGGTGCCTTATCTGTGGCCGAAACCCGGTCTCCAGGATCCCGTGCAGAAGATCTCCTATGTCAAGGGCTTCCAGCCATGGGGCTGGGTGATCGGCTCGGGGATTTATATCGACGACGTGGCTGTCGCCTTCCGCCGGGATATGACGAAGCTGGGGTCCATTACCGGCGTCATCATTCTGGTCTCTGCTCTCGTCTCGTTTTTCGTCGTGCGCAACACCATGAAGCTGGTCGCCGCCATGACCACCAGCATGAAGCGCCTGGCCCAGGGTGACCGGGACACCGAGGTCCCCGGCCTCGATCGCGGCGACGAGATCGGCCACATGGCCGGCGCGGTGCAGGTGTTCAAGGAGAATGCCATCAAGATGGACACGCTGCACGCCGAGCAGGAACAGACAAAGCAGCACGCCGAGCGGGAACGCCGCGCCTACATCATGGGGCTGGCCGGCGACTTCGAGAGCAAGGTCAAGTCGGTGGCGGCCATGGTGCACACGGGTGCCGCCAGGATCGTCACCACGGCTGGAGCGGTGGGCGAAAAGATCGGTACCGGCGCCGCCAGTTCCATGGAGGTGGCGGAGGCGTCCGAGCGCACCCTGACCAACGCCCGCAGTCTGTCCGCCGCCGCCGAGGGCCTGGCCCAGACGGTGGTCGGCGCCAGCCAGGAGGTGGCCCGCTCCGCCGAAATCGCGAGCAAGGCGGTCCGCGACGCCGAGCACACCAACGACATCGTGCGTGGCCTGGCCGACGCGGCGCAGCGGATCGGCGACGTCGTGAAGCTGATCTCCGCCATCGCCAGCCAGACCAACCTTCTGGCGCTGAACGCCACCATCGAGGCCGCCCGCGCCGGCGACGCCGGCAAGGGCTTCGCCGTCGTGGCGAGCGAGGTGAAGAACCTGGCCAGCCAGACCGCGCGGGCCACCGAGGACATCTCGACCCAGGTGGCCGCCATCCAGGACACCACCCAGAGCGCCGTCGACGCCATCCTCGACATCAGCCGTACCATCGGCAATATCAGCGACATCGCCAACACCGTAGCCACGTCCATCGACGAACAGCGCTCCGCCACCCAGGAAATCTCCGAGCGGGTGGAAGGCCTGACCCAGGACGCGGCCATGGTCAGCGATCGCCTCGTCCACGTCACCCAGTCGTCCGCGTCTTCATTTGGGTCGGCGATTTCGGTGATCTGGGCGGCCCGGGACCTGTCGCGGCCAGCCGAGTCGCTCAACAAGGAGGTCGATACCTTCCTCTCCACCCTGCGCACGGGATGAGTGAGTGAAGACGCTCCGGCACCGAAAACGCCATAAGCCCTCTCCCCCCCCTTCAGGGGGGAGAGGGTTGGGTGAGGGGGGGG
>JAMOBE010000201.1:0-2627 GCA_039908285.1 Alphaproteobacteria bacterium | reverse complement strand
CTTTGCGTTCTTCTTCGGTCAGGAAACCAGCTTTGATCATACCCCGATTCGAATCTATTCTGCTTCATCGCGCAACCCATTTCGGCATTTTTCCGGGACTCAGCGGATTCAGGGTATATGTTCATGCCGCCGATACGTTTTCAGCCTCTCACGCGGCGTCGTCCTTGCGGCTCTTGCTGGAGTTCACGTAGGCGACGGCGGCGTGATCGGGACAGTACGGCTTGCCGGTCATGACCCGCTTGCCGCAGAAGTGAAAGTTGGCGTCGCGCGGATCGCCGATGGGCCAGCGGCAGGTCAGCGCCGAGAGTTCCACCACCGAGCGAATCCGGGTGTCCTCCGCCTTCTCGACCTTCGAGCGCTTGATGGGCGAGGGGCGGCTGGTCAGACCGAGACGATGGGCCTTGCCCACCACCGCGTTCTTCGACACCTCCAACTGCTTGCCGATTTCCCCCGTCGTGAGACCGTCGTTCCAGAGGCGCACAAGCTGGGCGATGCGTTCCTCCGTCCAAACCATCGTCATTTCCGTCATTTTGTTACCGCAGTTGTGAGTTGACCCAAGATATAGCCCTTGCGCTGGCGTGTCCAGGCCGGCCCTGGTGGCAGCCCCTACCCGGCAGCCAAAAAAAAGGGGCCGTGACAAGCACGGCCCGAGTCTAGGGAGGAAACGTCCAAGAAACACAGCACGTCGCCGCGCACGCGCGGACCAACGTTATGCTGCGCTGCACAATGTGAGGGATCCGACAGGACTTGTAAAGAGGAAAAAGACCTCGATCGGTCTGAGAACCCCTGGTTGTCGACATGCCCCCGCACCGACCTAAAGCCCAACCCCTAGAGCCTCGATGGCAAGTGCTCCGGCCACAGTCATCCAGCCCAGCTCCCGCCTTGTGAGAGTGTCGCCTCGTCACTCGAAGACCGCAACTCCGTTTTGCGTCCCGCCCCACTGAAGCCGCCCCCTGTTGCCGGAATGTCACGCTGTGGCCCGGTTTGTCCTACCACGGCCATCGCCCCGGCAGTAGAACGGTACGTTACCTTTTCAGGGGCTCCGCCATCGCCGATGATCACCGACCTGCCCATCGAGTCCGTTCTTCCCCGGTTGTGCCAGGTCCTCGGCGAGGGGCGCAACGCCGTGCTGGAGGCGCCGCCCGGCGCCGGCAAGACCACCCGCGTGCCGCTGGCGCTGCTGGACGAGTCGTGGCTCGCCGGCCGGAGCATCCTGATGCTGGAGCCCCGGCGTCTCGCCGCCCGGGCCGCCGCCCGGCGGATGGCGGTCCTGCTGGGCGAGGCCGTGGGCGAGACCGTCGGCTATCGCGTGCGTCTCGACGCCGTCGTCGGCCCCCGGACCCGCATCGAGGTGGTGACGGAGGGCATCCTCACCCGGCGCCTGCAGCGGGATCCCTCCCTGGAGGGCTGCGGCGTGGTCATATTCGACGAGTTCCACGAGCGCAGCCTGCACGCCGACCTGGGGCTCGCCCTGTGCCTGGAGGCGCAGGGGGCGCTGCGGGAGGATCTGCGGATCCTGGTGATGTCGGCGACCCTGGATGGTGCGGCCGTCGCCCGCCTGCTGGGGGGAGCCCCGGTGGTGAGCAGCGCCGGCCGGGCCTTTCCCGTCGTCACCCGCCACATCGATCGCCCACCCACGGTCCGCATCGAGGACGCCGCCGCCGCCGCCGTGCTGCGCGCCCTGGACGAGGATGCGGAGGGCGACGTCCTGGTGTTTCTTCCCGGTGCCGCCGAGATCAGGCGGGTCGCCAGCCGCCTTACCGACGCCGATCCAGGTCCGGGAGTAATGGTGCTGCCGCTGTACGGCGAACTGCCGCAGGAGGCCCAGGACCTGGCCATCGCCCCGGCCACCGCCGGTCGGCGCAAGGTGGTTCTCGCCACCTCCATCGCCGAGACCAGCCTGACCATCGAGGGGGTGCGGGTGGTGGTGGACGGCGGACTGATGCGGGTGGCGCGCTTTTCCCCCCGCACCGGCATGACGCGGCTCGAGACGGTGCGGGTGTCGCGGGCCGCGGCCGATCAGCGCCGCGGGCGGGCGGGGCGACTCGGCCCGGGCGTGTGCTGGCGACTATGGGCTGAGGCTGCCCACGCCGGCCTGCCCGCCCACGCAACACCCGAGATCCTGGAGGCCGATCTGGCGCCGCTGGCCCTCGACCTGGCCCAGTGGGGAGCCGCCGACGCCCAGGGCCTGGCCTGGCTCGACCCACCGCCGCCGGCGGCCCTGGCCCAGGCCCGCGACCTCTTGGGCCGGCTCGGCGCCCTGGACGCCACCGGGCGCATCACGGCCCACGGCCACGCCATGGCCGGGCTTGGGGCGCACCCAAGGCTCGCCCACATGCTGCTGAAGGGGCGGGAGCTGGGGGTGGGAGGCCTGGCCTGCGACGTCGCCGCCCTCCTCGCCGAGCGCGACATCGTGCGCCGTGGCCCCGGCGGACGGGACGCCGATCTCGGGCTGCGGCTCGACCTGCTGCGGGGGGACGAGAGGATGCCGCCGGCCGGGCTGACGGTCAACCGCCATGCCCTCTCCCATGCCCGCCGCCTGGCCCGCCAGTGGCGGCGGCAGCTTGGCCTCAGGGAGATTTCCATAAAGCCCTCTCCCCCCTCTTCCGGGGGGAGAGGGTTGGGTG
>JAMOBE010000058.1:0-23051 GCA_039908285.1 Alphaproteobacteria bacterium | reverse complement strand
GGTGGGGTATTGGACGTGCCCTTGACCCTCAACGTCGCACCTGTCTTCGCGGCATGCTATGGCCTCGACTCCACGATCGCTCTCATGCCCCGATCTTCCTGAACACCATCTGGCAGGAGTGGCCAAGTTGACGCTCCGGCGGGAAATTGTCCATGGGATAGGGCCCCTCGCGCCCGAGATAGACGCCCTGGTAATTGGACCGGTAAAGGAGCTGGTAGCCGTTGGCCTCGACGGCGGCGACGAACTCGCCGATGTTCCAGAACCAGTGACGGATGTGGCGCTCGTAGTAGTTCTGGATGGACACGAAGGTCTCCAGGTCCGACGCCGGGATGTCGGCCAGCACCAGGTAGCGCGGGGCAAAGCCGCAGAGGAGGCCGAGAACGCCGCGCCAGTCCTCGACATACTGCAACGAGCTGCCCGCGTGCACCACGTCGACCGGTTTCGGCACGGTTGCGAACTCGCTGTGGAAATGCAGGTCCGGGTAGTCCGTGAACAGCGCACTGGCTTCGCGGCGCAGCGCCTCGCTTTCCAGGCAGTGGAAGACCAGCGAGCGCCCGGCCGGCAGGGCCGCCTCGGCCCCGAAATAGCTGATGGCGAGGCCGCCGCCAAAGTCGAGGACGGAAAGCGGGCGGTCGCCGGAATGGGCCAGGGCAGCCACCACCGGCAGTACGTAGTCCCGGGCCAGGGCGGCGGGCTTGATGGTGCGGGGGGACCGCATGCGGTCCCTGGCTTCCACCGCGCGGCGGACTGACTTCTCCAGCCACTGGCTGCCCTCGAAGCCGCCGTCGCCCTCCCCGGTTACCGAGACCTTGCCGGGAGCGTCGGCGAACGAGGGATAGACTCCCTCCCAGATGTGAAATGTCACGGGACCGACCCCACCTGGTGGCGTACTATTTCAGCGCATTCATGCCCTTGGCCATGCCCTCGGTCGATATGGTGGCGGTGTAGGTCTGCTTGCTCGCGCCATCGGCAAATCCGACCAGGATTTTCTTGGCCTTTTTCAGATCCTCGACCACCTTCTTGTCGAAGTGAATATTGGCGCGGCAGCCGTCCGGCAGGCAGCGGATGAGGGTCAGGGCAAGCTGTTCCCCCTCGTCGATCTTGATCGCGACACCGGTAGGAATGAGAATCCCGAGCGGCACGGTAAACAACCCCACGAACGTGCCATCGGGGCGATAGGCGAAGGTGACCTGAAGCAGACGCGCCCCGTCGGAGAGCTGAGTCTGCACCAGATAGCAGGCTTCCGGCTGATTCGGATCGGGCTTTTCGCAGGCGATGATCCAGTCGCCGAACTTGTCCCCATTCTTGACGCCGGCCCGGGCTTCGCCGGCGAAACCGGATATGGCAAGAACGACAAGGACGCAGAGGAGGGCGCGGACAATACGGACGATCGGGGTCATCGGGAATGCTCCATGGGCGGAATGACGGCTGAGACCACCCTGAGGCAGTCCCCAATCCAGGCGCGGGACGATACATCACAACGGCATCGGCCGCAAACCCCCAATGCATACATCGAAGAACAGGAAATTTGTGTACAGGTACGCGACGTAGGCTTAGGCTTCCGCGACCGTTTTGGGGGGGGGCATCATGAGCGGGAAGGGTACAGCCATGGCGAGAGCGATAATCGCAGGACTTTTCCTGGGCGCCGTCAGTTTTCTGGGGCCGGCGTTCGAGGCTCGGGCAACCCAGGAGGACCCCAACGAGGGCTGGCTGCCGCCGAACTTCAAATGGGACAAACCAATCGAAGTCGTCGTAAAGCTTGAGGACAATAACTTCGATCCAGACAAGTCAGTGTTCGATATTGGAAAAGCATACAAGTTGGTTCTGCGCAATGTTGGCAAGGTGTCTCACGATCTTGTCGAGAACACATTCTTTCATTCAGTTGTGACAAAGTATGTCATCCTTCCCACTGGCACCGTGAGAACACCACATGTCCATTCCGTCTCCGTCCAGCCAGGGATGGAGGCGGTGATCCATTTTGCCGCCGTCAGACCGGGGGAGTTCGCGATCTTCTGCAGTATCCCCGGGCACCGCGAGGACGGCATGGAGGGGCACTTCGTGATCAAATGAGCCTCGAGCCTTTCCCCGCGTTGACCAGTGTTCCCGCCATCGACAATCAGGGGCCACCATGAGCAGCCTGAGTGAGTCCCTCCGGCCGCGACGATTTCGCGGCGCAATACTCGCGTTCGCGTTCGCGCTCGCGGTCTCTGTCGTCGCCAAGCCGCCTGTCGCCGTGGCCGGCCCGTCCGATACCCTGTCGCAGCGGCTGCGGCAGGTGGTGACGCCCTACACCATCCAGAAGGACGACCCCAGCGGCTGGCGCTTCGTCTCGGCGCCGGTCCTCAAGCAGGGCGACGGCGGCACGTTCTCGGTGCGCATCGAGAAACTGGCCTATGTGGTCTCGACCGCGCCGGCCCTGACCATCGACTTCCCGGCGGTGGACATCGCCGTCGTCCCCGAGGGTGACGCCTATGCCGCCACCCTGACCTTCACCGGCGACCCCCAGCTCCGGGGCGCGGCGGGGGTCCTTGCCACCGCCAGCCTAGGCGAGTACAAGATTTCCGGCCGCTGGGACCCGGTCCGCGAGGCCTTTTCCAGCCTGGGCGCGCGCTTTTCCGGCGCACGGGTCGCCCTTGCCAATGGTCTTTCGATGACCATCGAGCGATTGTCGGGGACCTTCACGACCGCCGCGGGGGAGTCCCCAAACCGGACCGCCGGCCTCGACGGCGCGATCAGCGTCGAGGGCCTCCAGTCACAAACCAATGACAAGAAGTCGACGGCCGCCGTGGACAGCGTCTCCCTCCGGCTCGGCATGAAGGGCATGGACAAGACGCCGGGTCTGCAGGTTGAGTACACCCACGCCCTGACGTCCAGTCAGTACCATGGCCTGAACAGCGAGCTTTTGCCGCACCAGCTTGAACTGACGGCCTCGGTGGCCTCGTTTCCCTGGGCAGCGCTGTTGCGGGGGGCGCCCTCCGCCATCGCCGCGGTCGCCGACAAGGCCGTCGAGACTCCGTCGCAGGCCTGGTCGCTGGTGTGGACGCAGGCGTCCGGCCTGCTGGGCGCCGCCGGCTCCGACGTCACCCTGGCGCGCGCGCAGGGCCAGTCGGGGGGACTGAAGACCAGCGGCAAGGGGCAGGTGCGGTTCCAGGAGCGCCAGGCTCCGACCGGCAAGCTGACCCTCGACGTCCTCGGCCTCAACGAGCGCATCGCCGCCCTGACGCCCAAGCACCGCGAGACGGATCCGATGGTGTTCCCCGCCCTGGCGCTGATGACGGCGGTGGGCAAGGGAGTGACCAAGGACGGCCGTCGCCTGCATCGCTTCGCCATCGACATGAATGAGGGAAACATCGTGGTGAACGGTCGCGATACCTCGTCCCTCAAGCCCAAGCCTCCCTAACCCGTATTCCTCGCCGCCCGCCAGCGGCGGAGCTGGCCGAGAGCCACCTTCTCCGGCCCGTCGGGACGCCCTGCCGCCAGCCACGTCCCGAACAGGACCGCAACATACAGAACAACCCCGACGGCGACGTCGTGCAGCAGGGACAACAGCCGCAGGTCGGGCATCCTCGGATGCAGGGCGACGATGGCCAGCCCCATGGCGGTCGCGGCGATGGTGGGGCGCCACAGGACGCCGGCGATCTCGGCGATGGAGGCCGATCCGATCCTCACCACCTCGGCGAACAGGACCAGAAGACACCCCAGCGTGCCGAGGCAGCGCGCGACCGGTATCCAGGTGATGTCGAGCCGATGGGCGACGAGGAACAGCAGCGGCACCAGGGCCACGGCATAGGCGCCATACAGCAGCGCGAACGACCGGCCGCGCCCGATCACCACGAAGTAGGGCTGCATGCCGATGATCAGGGCGGACATCACGCCGGCGATGGCCAGCCAGCCGAAATAGGGCACGGCCTTGACCCAGCGGGCGCCCAGCACCACCAGGACGAAGTCCTCGGCCACCACCGCCATGCCGACGCCGACGGGGATGCAGATGAGGGCGAGAAAACCGAGAACGCTGAGGAAGGCCGCCCGCATCTCCGTCCGGTCGTGGGCGATCTGGGCATAGGTGGGAATCAGCGCCCGGCCGATCGGCATCACCAGCTCCCGCGTCGGCATGGCGGAGGTGTCGGAGGCGATGAAGTAGTTGCCCATGGTGTCGGCATCCGTGGCTCCGCCCACCACGAATTCGTCGGAGCGACTGCCGAGGAACAGGGCGGCATTGTAGACGATGAGCCACTGGGAGAACGACCACATCTCCCTGACGTGGGTGAACGACAGGCGCGGCCGGTAGCTCGACATGGAATAGCTCAGCCCGACGCCGATGGCGGCCGACAGCGGCGAGGCCAGGGCCAGCCCCATGTAGTCGCCGAGCGCCACCACCAGGCCCAGGCCGAATCCGAACAGCAGCAGCCGCTGGTACAGCCAGAAGCGGAACTCCTTGGAAAAGTCCATGCTGCGGCGGATATCGACCATGCCGATGTTGCTGCAGCCGAGGATCACCGCCCGCAGGGAGACGATCTGGATCACCAGTTCCACCCGTGGATCGCCGTAATACCTGGCGAGGGGGGCGGCCAGCAGGTACAGGATGGCGGTCACCAGGAGTCCGGCCAGGATCTGGACGGTCCAGGCGCTGTCGTAGTGTTCCCGGGTCGGGTCGCGATGCCGCACCAGCGCCAGGTCGACGTTGAGGTCGGACAGGACCTGGAGGAAGTTGACGACGATCATCGCCATGGCGATGATGCCGAAGTCCTCCGGCAGCAGGAGCCTGGCCAGAATCAGCGTGTTGACCAGGCCGATCAGCCGCAGCGACCACCGCATTCCCACCATCCAGGCGGCTCCCCGCGCCATGTGCCCGCTGATGGACTTGAAGTCGTGGCGCGGTCCGGGAGCGGCCGGAGTCGACTCCGGTTTCCGCTCCGGCTCCGGCGGCGCTGGCGTCTCCGAGGATGGGTCGCTCACCGATGTACCATTTCATCAAGGCGTTGCTGTTGCCCCCGGCCTCGCTGATCGTGCTGGCGGCCGTCGGGATCCTGCTGGCGGCCGTCGGCCGACGGCGCACCGGGCTGTGGCTCGCGGCCCTGGCGATCGGTGGGCTCCATGTGCTTGGCTCGCCGGCGGTGGCCACCCGGCTGCTGGCCGCCGTTCAGTCCGCCGACGACGGAAGCCCGGCCGCGGTCGCCGAGGCCCAGGCTATCGTCATCCTCGGCGGTGACATGGACCACCATGCCCCCGAGTATGGTGGCGCGACGGTGGGACCGCTGACCCTCGAGCGCCTGCGCCTTGGCGCCGTCCGCCACCGCGAGACCGGGCTGCCGGTACTGGTCAGCGGCGGCGCCTCTCGCGGCCTGCCGGAGTCCCCCCTGGCCGTGGCCATGGAACGGACCCTGGCGCAGGACCTGGCGACGCCGGTCGCCTGGGTCGAGGCGGGCTCCGCCGACACGGCCGAAAACGCCCGCATGAGCGCCCTCATGCTGCATCCCCTGGGGGTGCGGCGGATTCTGCTGGTCACCCACGCCTGGCACATGCCCCGGGCGGCCGAGGCCTTCACCAGGGCGGGCTTCACGGTCATTCCCGCCGGCACCGGTCATGCCGCGCCGGCACCGCTCCACCTGGTTGCCCTGTTGCCGACCGCCCATGGCCTGGAGCAGAGCTATTTCGCGATCCACGAACTGATCGGGCGGCTTTATTACCGGTGGTCGCACGCCGATGGGTTTGTTACTCCCTCTCCCCCCTGAAGTTACCGTATGCACACAAGTTTCCCGCAAACCTCCAGCAAACTTAAGCCCTCCCCCTCGCTGGGGGAGGGTTTGGGTGGGGGTGGGGGGGGCCGTGAAGTGCGCACAGATAGCAGTATATTCACACAAAAGCTGAATTCTTTGGCTCATCCTGATGCACCTACTTGCGATACTGCCACCCCCACCCAAACCCTCCCCCATCGAGGGGGAGGGCTTAAAGGTCCTCGGCGCGGGCCCGTATGCGTCCGGGCGTGGAGGGACTCCCCCCCAGCTCGTCGAGAAAAAAGGCGACGTACCCCTCGAGCCACGCCAGAAATGTCTCGAGATCGGCTGCGCTGCGGACGTAGGGGGTGTGGCCCGGCTCCAGCGACGGACTGTGATAGCTGACCAGGAACACCCGATGACCCCGGGCCAGCAGGGCGCGGGTGAGCCGCTTCGCCTCGGCCAGGGACACGCCCTCGGGGCTGAGGACGATGCGCTCCACCAGGCGCAGCCGGGCCAGGACCGCCGGCACCCGCAGCGCCCGCCCGAGCGGTGCGGCGATCACCGGGTAGACCCGCCGTCCAGCCGTCCCGAGCAGCCCGCAGACATCGGCCGTCACCGGGATTTCCAGCAACCGTTCCCCGGGACCGAACCAGTGGAGGTCGGCGGTGCGGGTGCGATAGTCGGGACCATGGCCGGGCCGCTGGTCGCTGAGCGGCAGGACGCTCGAATCGATCCGGTAGCCGAGGTCGGCCAGGATGCCGGCGGTGTTGGGGCCGGAGCCATAGCGTCCCGCCCGATAGACGACGGGCCGGACACCGAAGGCGTCCTCGATGACCCCGGTCAGCCGCCGGAGCTTCTCCCGTTCGAGACGCGCCGGAAGATTGCCGGGAAAGGAGTTGGCCACGCAGATCTCCTCCTCGATGGGCGGGTTGACCCACGGATGCAGGTGACTGCCGATTTCGCACCGGCCCGAGTCAAAGAACTCCCGCAGCGGCCGATAGCCATCGGGCTGCGTCGCCACCGGGTAGTCGACGACGTAGGTCGGCACGAGCCCATGGCGGTCGAATATCCGCTGGGCGCGCTCCTGATGGCGCATGGCGCCGACGGAGATGGCGGATGACGAGAACGTGGCCCAGTCGAACTCCTCCTCGGCGTCGACCATGACCAGCAGGTAGGGCCCCTCTCCGGCGGGAAAGGTGATCGGCGGCGACCTCGAGTCTCTGGTGGCGGGAGGGACCATGATGCCGATACTCCGCGGACCGGGATGGGACCCGCGACGATACCATTTTGGCGAAGCCACACAAGTCATATAGCCATCTGCGGTAGTATATCCCCGATCGGCTGGCCACCATGCACCACCATAGGGGGATTTACGTGGTGGCTAAAAAGCCGCAGATGGAGGTAACCAAGCGGAGGGATGGAAACGACATGGCACCCAGGAACGGGAACGGCGACCCGACAACGCTCCCCGAGATGGCGGCCGTCCCCCCCGACCGCATCGCCGCCCTCCAGCAGGTGCCGGAGTTCGCCGGCGATTCCATGTACAACCATCTGGATGCGGCCCGGGTACTCGACTACATGAAGGACCGCTACGTGGACGCCATGGCACGCCGGATCGACATCCGGGGGGCGACCCTGTGCGACTGCGCCTCGGGCTATGGGTGGCTCTGCTTCGCCTTCCTGCTCAGCGGCGGCGGGCACGCCACCTTCGTCGAGGTCAACCGCAACAAGCTGGTGGCCTCGCAGCGGATGGCCGAGGTTCTCGGGCTCGCCGACCGGTGCACGTTCACGGACGAGGGCATGGAGTCACTGTCCTATCCCGACCGGCACTTCGACATCTTCGCCACCATCGAGACGCTGGAGCACGTCGGACGCCCCAACATCGCGGCCAGTATCCGCAACACGGTGCGACTCGCCGATCGCATGATCATCCTGACCACCCCCAACCTGACCTTTCCGCTCGATTTCCACGATACCCACCTGCCGTTCGCTCACTGGCTGCCAAAACCAGTGCGTCGCCACTATGCCGGGCGGTTCGGCTGCGACCGCACCACCTTCAACGACTTCGTCGGCCCGTGGGAGCTGGCCCCCCTGTTCCGCGAGTTCCGCCCGGTCACCCGGGTAATCACCTTCGACAGCCTGAAGACCTGGGAGGCGTCGTATCCCTTCTACAGTCCCTATGGGACCGTCGGCTGGAAGCGACGGCCGCCGCTGGCGCTGAAGGCCTATTACGCCATGAGCGCGACCCTGCTCGGCAACTTCGCCTTCCTCATCAATCCGAGCCTGTGTTCCGTGTGGGTCCGCAGGCCATGATGGAGCACCGCCAATGATTCTGCTCCGAGCCGGAGTCCTGGCGGCATGCATCCTCTGGGCGATACAGGCCCTGGCCGGCTCCCCGGCCGAGGACGCGGCGCGCCGCATCGCCGCGGCCCATCCCGGCGACGTCATTACCCTGGCGCCGGGGGACTATGACCTTGCCAGCACTTGGAGGCTGGCGACGGCGGGTTCCCCAGGCCGTCCCATCGTCCTGCGGGCCGAGCGCCTCGGCGATGTGCGGATCGCGAGCCGCGCCGTCCAGGCGCTGGTGATCGAGGCCCCCTACTGGATCGTCGAGAACCTGGACATCCGCGGCGCCTGCGACAGCGACGGCGACTGCGAGCACGCGATCCACCTGGTTGGCGATGCCGACCACGCGATCATCCGCAACAACCGCCTCCACGACTTCAACGCCGCCATCAAGGGCAACGGCAAGGACAAGAGCACCGGAAGGGTCTTTCCCGACGACGTGACCATCGCCGGAAACCGGATCTACAACCGCTCGGTCCGGGCCACCACGGCACCGGTGGCCCTCATCGACGTGGTGGGAGGCAGCACCTGGCGCATCAGCGACAACGTCATCGCCGACTTTGGCAAGTCCCAGGGCAACGGCATCGCCCACGGCGCCTTCCTCAAGGGCAACTCCAGCGACGGAGTGTTCGAGCGCAATCTGGTGGCCTGCGCGTGGCGCCACGACGGCGGAGCGCGAATCGGGCTGTCGTTCGGCGGCGGCGGCGTGACCGACGCCCGCTACTGCGAGAACCAGGACTGCTCGCGCATGCACCGGCGCGGCATCATGCGCAACAACATCATCCTCAACTGCTCGGACGTGGGCGTCTACCTGAACCGGGCCAGCGAAACGGGGGTCTTCAACAATCTTTTGTTCGACACGGCGGGACTCGACGTGCGCTTTGGGGAAAGCAGCGCCGACATCCGCAACAACATCATCTTCGGCGCCATCCGCAATCGCGACGGCGGCACCAGCTCGGCCTCCCGCAACCTCCCGGCGGGGCCGTGGTACGTCGATCCGGCAGGGGGAGACTTCACCCCGAAAGACGGCCGCATGCTGGGCCGGGGCGACCCTCTGCCCCGGGTCACCGACGACCACTGCGGCCACCCCCGCCCGGCCGAGCGACCGGACATCGGCCCGTTCCAGTACGACCACGGCCCGTGTCCGGTGATCGAGCGCCTGAAGACTCTCGAGGAGAACTGATGCGGATCAGTCGTCCTCGTAGACGCCCCGTGCCGCCTCGCGATGGCAGGCGGCGCAGGCCACCTTCGATCCCGCCTTGGCCAGGGCGGCCTCAGACAGCTTGCGGTGCTCGTGGACCCACATGGGTGTTTCGGTGATGCGCAGCGGCGCGCCCGTGGTGGTCTCGTGCTCCTTCTTGTGCCGCTTTTTGCCGGTTCCGGCGGCGTTGGCGACCAGGTAGTCGGTGATGTGGAACCGGACGTCAACGGGGAGGGAGGCGTTTTCGCCGAAGTGGTCGTTGAGCGAGTCCATGATCTTGCGCCACGACTCGGCGGGCAGGAACGCCGGCTGGAAGGCGAAGTGACAGGCGCCGCACTCCTTCAGGGTCGCGGCGTCGGTGATGGGCGGAACGCGGTCTTCGGCAAGGGCTGCCGGGGCAAGGGCGGCCGGAGCCGCGGCGGCCAGCAGGACGGCAAGAGTGATCGCGGTGCGCATGGCGTTGTTCTCCGTAAAACCTTACTGACCGATCATGAAGGTGATGAAGTCGCCCTTCTCGAGGGCGGTGCATTCGCGGCCCATGACGCCGTCACAGTTGCGCTTGAACCATTTCTCGATCTTTTCCGGGTCGGTGTAGCGAGCCGCCGTGACCGAGCCGGCCAGGGGCTCGATCACCTTGCCGGCCCGGGTCTTGCCCTCCTTGCGGGGGTCGTCGCCGTGGCAGGTGGTGCACATCGGCGTGTCCGGCTTGCCACCAACGTGCTTCGAGCGGAACAGGGTCTCGCCCCGCGGCGCCGAGAACCCGGCGAAGGCCGGATCGGCCGCCTTGGCCGCCGCGGCATAGTCCTTGAGGATGGAGGTCCGGTCGGCCGCGGTGGCGGGCAGGGCGGCCAGCCCAAGAATGGTCAGCAGGACGGCGGGAAGCACTCTCGATGACATGGTTACTACTCCGTGGGGATGACGATGGCCTGGTCGGCAAACCATGGGGTGAGGGCATCGCGGTGACAGGCGATGCAGTTGGCGCCGGAGGTGATGCTCCTGCGGGCATACACGGATTTGTCGATCTCCCCGTGCTTGGCGATCCAGTAGGGGGTGGCGGTGATGCGGCGGGGGTCCGTCGCCGCGACCCGGCGGAAGCGGTTGGCGGCCTCGGTGTGCCAGGTCTCGGCGGCATTGGCGGTGAGGAAGGTCGCGATGCCGTCGGCGACGTCGGGGGCCAGGGAGGCGTCCTCGCCGAAGTGGTCGTCGAGGGTGGCCATCACCTGACGCCACGACCCGGCCGGCAGCAGGCTGGGATGGAACAGGCCGTGACAGGCCGCGCACTCGCGGGCATAGGCCGGATCCATGACCAGCGGCCGCTCCCCCGGCACCGGCACCTGGGACAGCCCGGCGGCAGTCACTCCCAGCACCGCACAGATGCCGAGGGTGGCGAGGGCGGCGGCGCGAGGGCGGGCGCGGCGTGGCTCCGGCACCGGCAGGCCGGCCGGCAGATGCCGATCGCCGGTGATCATGGCCCATGCCAGATTGTCGCCGCCGAGGACGCTCTCGACCACGACTCCGGTGACATGCAGGGCGACCATGGCCATCAGGGTCCATACCAGCCCCTCATGGACCTCCTTGGCGGCGGCGCCGATATCGAAGGAGATGACGCCCCGCAGCACACCCTGGCGCTCCTCGCCGCCCAGGACCATGAGGCCGGTCGCCGTAAGGGCGATCAGTACCGCCATCAGGGCGAACACCATCATCGCCCCGAGCGGGTTGTGGCCGATGGCGTGGGGTGGGCGCAGGAGGAACAGGCCGCGCAGGGACTCGATCACCCGCCGGGGCGGATAGGCGAAGCTGGCGATCCGGCTGTACTCGAAGCCGTAGATCCCCCACACCAGCCGGAAGACGATGAGGGCCACCAGTCCATACCCGGCCGCCACGTGCACGCCCATCCATGACTCCGGAGCGACGAAGCCGGTGTAGAGGCTCGCCACCACCAGGGCAAGCTGCGTCCAGTGGTAAACCCTGGTGGGAAGATCCCATACCCGGACGCGTCGGCGGTCACCGGTTGCGATCATGGCGTCAGCCCCCTCCCTCCGGATACTGGAGACACTCTAAGCGATGCAACCCGGAGCCGACAATCCTGACTAAAGTTGAGGGACAATGGGCTGTAAGCTATGTCGTTAGCCCGCATTTCTCACCGGGACGCGGAATGATGGCGCAGAGATTTGATTTGCCTATGGATTTTTCGACCGACGCCAATACTGGCTGTATTGGCGAGGGAGAAAAATTCATAGGCGGATCAGAGATCAAGCCGGCATCCGCCGGACCGGTGAGAAATGCGGGTTAGCCCTCCCACTGCCGTCCGCCCCGTGATAGGCTTGGGTGACAGGCAGCAGGGATGGGTGACATGGAAACTGCGGAGTCCCTTTCCGAGGCAAGCAATCTGACCGCGGCGCTGAGTCACACCTACGATCAGGTCGTGCGGATCGTCGAGGAGGCCGTCCCGCGTCTCCTGGCCGAGACCTCGGCATCGGAGGCAGCCACCGCCCTGGTTCTGGTTCGCCATGACCTGGCCGCGGCGGCGGCCCGCGAGATCGAGGTCCTGGTGCCGCCGGTGCGGCCGGCCGCCTGTCATGCCGGCTGCGGCACCTGCTGCCACACGCGGGTGACCACCGACGTCGCCACCCTGGCGGCCATCGCTCTGTTCATTCGCGAGACCTTCACGCCCGAGGCCGTGGCGGCCCTGCGGGAGCGGCTGTCGCAGGAGATCGGACGGATCGACACGGTTCGTCCCTTTCCCGCCTGTCCCATGCTGGAGAACGACCAGTGCTCGGTCTATCCGGTACGGCCGCTGGTGTGCCGCGGGTTCACCTCGTTCGACGAGACCGAGTGCATGCGCGAGCACATGGGCGGGCCGGGCGGCAAGATCACCGGCAACGCGGTGCGGTGGAAGACGATGAAGGCCGTCGCCAAGGGCTCGGCCCTGGCGCTGGCCAGGGCGGGCCTGGACGCCACCCCCGTCGACCTCGGGCGCAGCCTCGCCGCCATCATGGACACCCCCGACGCCGCCGAACGCTGGCGGGCCGGGGCCTTCCTGTGCCCGGTCAATCCTGGGACTCCCTGAGGGATCTTCTCCGGAGCATCCCCCGGGCCGCGTCCAGCATCTCGCGGGCGCGGACCAGCGGGCCGTCGCGGCGGAGGGTGAGCCAGCACAGCGTGTCGTCGCCGCCGTTGGCCAGGCTGCGCTTGTAGCGGCTGTCTCCGGCCATCAGGCGATAGGCGTCGAGACCGGCGGCCAGATAGGCCTCGGCGGCCAGGAGATGGGCCACCAGGCCCGGCTTGCGGCGGGGGTCCGCCGCGTCGTAGTCGAAGCCGGACTGATAGGAATAGGCGATGCCGTCCCGCACGAAATTATAGAGGTACCCGATGGTGCGCGGGCCGGCGGCAACGCGCGTCAGGTCGATTGAGCCCGACGGCAGGGCCGTCTCCACCAGGCGGCGGTGGAAGCGCTCGAAGGCGGGAGCGGCGAAGGCCCCGGACCTGCCCCGGTCCCGCCAGTGCCGCTGGTGCAGGTCCTTCAGGCCGTCCAGGTGGATGAGCGCCTGGGCCGGGGTCTCGGCCCGCTCGAGACGGAGGGCTCCCGTTTCCTCGTAGAGTCGCATGGACCGCCGGATCTGCTGACGGGTGTTGCGGCTGACGGCGTCAATGCAGCCGCCGCCCCCGGCGCGGATCCCGGCCAGGTCGATGGTCGGGCAGGCGCGCGGCGTCGGCGTGCCGGTCCGCAGACCATGACCGGCGGCGAGGTCGACGGCGATATCGGCGGTGGAGCGGTCGACTCCGTTCAGGTGCAGCTCGTCCCAGGACCAGCGGCCGTTGCGATTGGCCACCAGGTGCCGAAGGACGGCCGTCGTCACCGCCCGGGCATCCTCCGGCGCGGCGAGGAAGCCGTTATACTCGATCCAGATGCCGTCCAGGTCGGGCCGCCCGGTCTCGTGCAGATGAAGCCCGGTCACCGGCAGGAGCCGCCGCCGTCGGGAGCGCCCCACCAGCGCCAGCCCCACCACGTCTCCTCGCCGTCGGACCATGACAAGGCCGGCCGGCGTCGCCGCCTCCGCCAGCCAGCAGCCGATCCAGGCCCACGACAGGAAGAACGACGGCCGCGCCCGATGCTCCAGCGTCCGCCACAGGCCGCCGATCTCCTCGATGCCGAGCCCGCCGGCGATGTCCACCTCCAGACGATCCGAACCGGGTTGCACGATACCGTGGTCATGGGTCATGGCCGACTCGCCTCCTGGCATCAAGTTTCCAGCAAACTTAAGCCCTCCCCCTCGATGGGGGAGGGTTTGGGTGAGGGGGGGGGTCGAAGTTCCCAAGATGGTGCCGTCTGCCCCACCCCCTCACCCCGGCCCTCTCCCCCTTAAGGGGGAGAGGGAGTGAAAGTTTGCTCAACTACTCCGATCGGTAATTCCCCAATCGGATCACTCCGGATGGTTCATTGCGCATTACCGTGCAGTGGTTTTTACTGCAGCAACCAATGGTGTAGATGGGGACGGACATTGAAAGCGCAAACGTGCAAATGGCCCGTCCTGCGGGCCGGTGTGGTCATTCTTTCGTGCCTGGCCGCAGGCTGCGCCGAGATGCCGGACGCTCCCCTCGGCGAGACGGTGCCGATGGCGGATGCGAGCGGCTACCTGATTGGCCCGGGCGACACGGTCCAGGTGTTCGTGTGGCGCAATCCCGAGCTGTCCGCCACGGTGCCGGTGCGGCCCGACGGGCGCATCTCGACGCCGCTGATCGAGGACATGCCGGCGGCCGGCAAGACACCTACCGTGCTGGCCCGCGACATCGAGGCGGTGCTGGCGCGTTATGTGCAAAAGCCCATCGTCACGGTGATCCCGTCGGCGTTCATCGGGCCGTTCAGCCAGCAGATCCGCGTGGTGGGCGAGGCCTCGCAGCCGCGGGCGATCCCCTATCGCCAGCAGATGACGGTGCTCGACGTGATGATCGAGGTGGGGGGGCTCACCGAGTTCGCCGCCGGCAATCGCGCCCGCATCGTCCGGCGCAACGAGGGGCGGCAGACCACCTACCGCGCCCGGCTGGACGACCTTTTGAAGGATGGCGACGTCACCGCCAACGTGGATATGGCGCCCGGCGACATCGTCATCATCCCCCAGAGCTGGTTCTGAAGGGACTCCCACCGCATGCTGAACATCCTTTCCGGTGAAGTCCAGTCGTGCGTCCTCGGCCTGTGGCGTCGGCGCTGGCGCGCGGCGTGGATGGCCTGGGGCCTGTGCCTCGGTGGCTGGCTGGTGGTGGCGGCGGTGCCGGACCAGTACCGCTCGAGCGCCCGGGTCTACGTCGACACCGAAAGCACCCTCGGGCCGCTCCTGAAGAACATCGCCGTCGACGCCGATCCCCGCCGCCAGGTGGACGTGATGCAGCGCACGCTGATGAGTCGTCCCAACCTGGCGCAGGTGGCGCGCCTCACCGACCTCGACCTGACGGCGGGGACGCCCATCGCCCTGGAGCGGCTCTACGTCCGCATGGCCGAGCACATCGCCATCGTCGGCGACGGCCTCAACACCAACCTCTACACGGTGTCCTACACCGCACCCGATCCGGTGCTGGCCCGGAACGTCGTCCAGTCGCTGCTGACCATCTTCGTCGAGGGCAACGTCGGCAAAAGCCGGGAGAACATGGAGAACGCCCTCACCTTCATCGAGCGGCAGATCAGCGACTACGAGCGTCAGCTCAAGCAGGCCGACCAGCGTCTCGCCGATTTCAAGGCCCGCCACTTCGCCATGTACGGGGAGGCGGCCGCCGTCGGCAGCGGCAGTGGCACCTTCGCCGTTCGCCTGGAAACCGCCCGGACCGCCCTGATGACGGCCAAGCGGGCCCACGAGGATGGTCTGACCAGACGCGACCAGCTCCGCGCCCAGCTCCAGGTGGTGCCGCAGTTCCTCGAGGTGGACCACGGTGGACCGGCGGTGATGGCGGGTCCCCAGGGGGCCCCGCTCGCGGTGCGCGTCGAGGAGCTGCGGCGGGACCTCGATACGCAGCGCATGCGCTTCACCGAGGAGCACCCGGACGTGATCGCCACCCGCGCCGCCCTGGCCCAGGCCCAGGACCAGCTTCGTCGGGAAGGCCCGGGCGGCGCCTTCGGCAGCCCCACCCGGTCCCGATCCCGGATCTCGAACGTGGTCTACGAACAGCTCAAGGTCCGTCTGGTGGACGCCGAAACCGAGGTCGCCACCCTGGCGCGGCGGGAGACGGAGACCACACGGGAATTTGAGCGCATGTCCAGGCTGGCGGCCTCGGCCCCGGCGGTGGACGCCGAGTTCGCCGACCTCAACCGCGACTACGGCGTCCTGCGCAAGCAGTACGAGGAGCTTCTGTCCCGGCGCGAGTCCGCCCGCATCTCGCAGGCGGTCGACAGCACCGGCGACAAGGTCCAGTTCCGCATCGTCGAGCCGCCGAACCTCCCCGTGGTGCCCGATGGTCCGCCGCGACGGCTGTTCCTGGCGGTGGTCCTGGTGGCGGCCCTTGGCGGCAGCGCTGGCTTCGCGATCCTCCTCAGCCGGGTGGAGGAGGCGGTGGACGACGCCGGGCGTCTGACCCGGCTGTTCAACCTGCCGGTGCTCGGCACGGTGTCGGCCATCGAGAGTGCCAGCGACCGCCGCCGCCGCGCCACGGACATCCTTGGGCTTGGCGTGGTCACCGGACTCATGGTGATCACCACCGGTGTTCTGGTGGTGGCAGCCGATTCACTGCCGAAGGTGTCGGCCCTCGTCCCCTGGAATGATCTCCAGCCCCTGTTGGAGAGGATGATGTAGCATGGCGGATCGTGACGACTTCAGGTCCGGTGCCGACTCCGGCCGGTCGCTGGCCGAGCGGGCGGCGGAGCGGATGGCCGGCGAGGCCGCCCGGCACCGCGCCCCGCCGGCAGCCATCCCCTCTCCCTCTCCCATTCCCGCTCCTCCCCCGCCTCCCCGGCCCCAGTCTTCCACACCCCCGCCCCCCCGGCCCCAATCTTCCAGGCCGATGTCGCGGCAGGCCCCGGCCGCCCGCGCCGTCGCCACTATCGATCAGACCGGGCTCCATCTCGCCGGCTACGTCACGCCGCGGAGTGATCGCACCCGCGTCGGCGAGGAATTCCGCATCATCAAGCGCCCCCTTCTCGCGCGGGCCTTCGCCCCGGTCCGCGACCACGGGGGCCGCGATCGCGCCATCATGGTGACCAGCGCCCACAAGGGCGAAGGCAAGACCTTCACCACCATCAACCTGGCGATGTCCATCGCCACCGAGCCCGACGTCCACGTCCTGCTGGTGGACGGCGATCCCCTCGGCCATGGGCTGCGGGAGAGGCTCGGCATCCAGGCGGAGCGGGGTCTGGTGGACCTGCTGGCCGACGAGTCCCTCGACCTGGCCGACGTGCTGGTGCGCACCGACATTCCGAACCTGTCCATCGTGCCGTCGGGCCGCATCCATCCCCACGCCCATGAACTGCTGGCCAGCCGGCGGATGGCGACGGTGTTCCGCGAGATCATCCAGCGCTATGCCGACCGGGTGATCCTGATCGACACCCCGCCGGTTCTCGCCAGCTCCGAGCCCGCCGTGATCGCCATGCATGCCGGCCAGGCGGTGATGGTGGTGGAACACGCCCGCACCAGCCGCCGCGCCGTCGAGCGATCCCTCGCCCTGATCGGCGCCTGTCCCAGCATCGGCTTCGTCCTCAACCGGTCGACGGGCAGACGCGAGGACGACTACGGCGGCTACGACTCCTCCGGGCCTCCCGCCGACTGATCCTCATTCCCTGTTCGAGGTTGCTCCCGATGACTCTCGAAGGTGAGGCGACATGTGGACGACTGCGAACAGGCACCGCGGCGGCATGCCTGGTGGTTGCCGCCTGGGCGGTGTCGGGCGTCGCCCGCGCCGACGACTGGACCCTGACGCCCCATGCCGAGGTGCGTGAGAACTTCACCGACAACGTCCGCGGCGTCAGCGGAGCGGCCCGGGAGTCCGATTTCCTGACCACCGTCATGGCCGGCATCGCCGCCCGCGACCGGGGGGCTCGGGCCAGCGTCGACCTCAGCTACGACATCGCCCTCGACCGCTATGTCGAGGCCCAGGACCTTGACGGCATTCGTCACCGTCTTCTCGGGCTCGGCGTGCTGGACGTGGTTCCCGACGCCCTGTTCCTCGATCTCCGGGGCGCCGTCAGCCAGCAGCCCCTGCGCCGCCGCGGGGGCGACACGGCCATCGAGCGTCGGCTTGCCGACAATCAGACCCGGGTGATCAACTACGCCGTCAGCCCCTATTACCGGCATGCCTTCGGCACCTTCGCCGAGGCCATGGCCCGCTATCGCTATAACCAGGTGATGTTCACCGACACCCGCCGCGCCGACGGGGACGAGGCTCCCCGCGATGCCCGCATTCACGATGCCTCGCTGATGGCCCGCAGCGGCCCGGAGTTCACCCGCTTCCTGTGGGACGTCGCGGCGGAGAAGGTCCACACCGACATCGAGGGCGGCCGGTCGCGCGACGAGACGGTGATCCAGGGCAGCCGCGAGTATCGCGTCAACCGGATGCTGTCGATCCTCGGCGGCATCGGCTACGAGGACATCACCGACAGCGGGCCGACTCCCGATGTGCGTGGCCTGGTCTGGCACGTCGGCACCCGCCTGACGCCCGGGCCGCGGACCGAGCTTTTGCTGCGCTATGGACGGCGCTTCGGCGGCCAGCACTGGACCGGCGAGGTGCGTCACCGCATCGGCCCCCATCTCTCGTTCCAGGGCGGCTACCGGGTGACCCTGGCCAGCCAGCAGCAGATCCTGGCCGATCGCCTCAACGACCTCGATGCCGAGCGGGAGCCGGCTGCCGACCTCCGCACCGGGCTCGTCGCCGATCCCAACGCCGCCGGCCTCGATCTGGTGGAGGCTACCCTGCGCCAGAAGACCCTGGCCGGCACCCTGACCGGGGACTATCTGCGGACCCGCTTCACCGTCGGCGGCTTTCGCACCGTGCGCGAGCGCCTCGATGGCGGGGCCAGGGACGTGGTGGTGGGCGTCGAGACCGGCGCAAGCCGCGATCTCACCGAACACCTGACCCTGACCGTCGCCCTTGGCTGGTCGCACACGCCGGAGACCAGGGCGGTGGCGGGACGGGACACCACCTGGGACGCCGGCGCCTCGCTGGCCTGGCGCCTCAGCCCCGGTCTGACGGCCGGCATCGGCTACGACCACCGCCGCGTCGACCGGGAGCACGCCCCGAGCTTTGGCGAGAACGTGATCATGGCCCGCATCCGCAAGGAATTCTGACTGGGAGCGAAACGTCGCATGTACGGTCAATTCTATGGATTTTCGGCGCCACCGTTCCTGTTGACGCCGGACCACCGCTTCTTCTTCGAGAGCACGGTGCACCGTCGCGCCGTGGCTCACCTGATGTTCGGCCTGAACCAGGGCGAGGGCTTCATCGTCATCACCGGCGACGTCGGCGCCGGCAAGACCACCCTGGTCGGCCATCTTCTCTCCTCCCTCGATGGCCGGCGCTACGTCGCCGCCAGGATCGTCAGCAGCCAGCTCGAGGGCGACGACATGCTGCGCATGGTGGCCGAGGCCTTCGGCGTGTCCCAGGAGAACGTGGACAAGGCGACCCTGCTCACCCGCATCGAGCAGTTCCTGGTGCGCACCCACCGCCAGGGCCAGCGCAGCCTGCTGCTGATCGACGAGGCACAGAACCTGTCCATCCCGGCCCTGGAGGAGTTGCGCATGCTGTCCAACTTCCAGGTGGGGGCGGAGGCGCCGCTGCAAAGTTTTCTCCTGGGCCAGCCCCAGTTCCGCCGCACCCTGGCCAGCGATGACCTGGACCAGTTGCGCCAGCGTGTCATCGCCTCCTACCACCTCGGTCCCATGGACGAGGCCGAGACCGCCGAGTACATCCGCCACCGCCTGCGCACCGTGGGCTGGAGCGGCGACCCCGACATCACGCCTGAGGCCTGCGCCCACATCTACTCTCACACCGGTGGCGTGCCCCGGCGCATCAACACGTTCTGCTCGCGGCTTCTCCTGTTCGGTTTTCTGGAGGATCTGCATCGCATCGACCCCACGACGGTCGAGCAGGTGGCGGACGACCTGAACCGCGAGACGGCCCAGGTGCTGGAGAGCCGACCCTCCGGCCAGGGGCAGCAGTCCCTCGATGCCGTTCCCCCCATTCCAGCCCTTCCCCCCCTCCCGGCCCTCCCGCGTCTCCTCCCGGTCGACCTCACCGACCTGACGGGCCGCGTCGCCGCCGTCGAAGCGCAGGCGGAGCGCCACGAGCGCATGATCGCCCGCGCCCTGAAGGCGGCCGCCGACTATTTCGGAGTGTGTCCATGATACAGCCGATCAACGCCATGACGGTGGACGTCGAGGACTATTTCCAGGTCCAGGCCTTCGCCGATCACATCAGCCACTATGAATGGGACTGGCTGCCGTGGCGGGTGGAGCGCAACACCGATCGCATCCTCGCCCTGTTCGCGGCGGCGGGGGTGCGGGCCACCTTCTTCACCCTCGGCTGGGTGGCGGAGCGGCATCCGGCGCTGATCCGCCGCATCGTCGACGCCGGCCACGAACTGGCCAGCCACGGCTATGCCCACCATCGGGTGGACCGGCTGGGACCGGACGGGTTCCGCGCCGACATCCGCCGCACCCGGGCCCTGCTGGAGGACATCGGCGGCGTGCCGGTCAGGGGGTACCGCGCCCCCACCTTCTCCATCGCCCCGGACATGGACTGGGCCTTCACCACCCTGGCCGAGGAGGGATACACCTACAGCTCCAGCGTCTTCCCCATTCACCACGACCTCTACGGCTCCCCGGGAGCGCCGCGCTTTCCGTTCCGTCCCGGCGATGGCCGGGTGATCGAGTGCCCGGTGACCACCGTCCGCGTCCTTGGCCGCAACCTGCCGTGCGGCGGCGGCGGCTACTTCCGCCTGCTGCCCTACCAGGTGTCACGCTGGGGCATGCGGCGTGTCAACGGCCGGGAGGCACGCCCCTGCGTCTTCTACGTCCACCCCTGGGAGATCGACCCGGGGCAGCCGCGTCTCTCCGGACTGCCGCTGGCGGCCAGGGCGCGACACTTCGTCAACCTCCATCGCGTCGAGGATCGCCTGCGGCGACTTCTCAAGGACTTTTCATGGGATCGGCTGGACAGGGTGCTGTTCAATGTCTGAGGATGCGAACTACCACATCGGAACCCTTGATGACTCCGGCGACGCGCGGTGGGACCACTTCGTCACCGCCTGTCCCGAGGCCACCCTCTTCCATCGCGCCGGCTGGCGCCGCGTCATCGAGCGCGTCTTCGGTCATCGCGCCCGCTTCCTCTACGCCGAGCGCGACGGCCAGATCCGGGCCATCCTGCCGCTGGTCCACGTGCGGAGCCTTTTTTTCGGCAACGCCCTCATCTCGAACGCGTTCTGTATCGGCGGCGGGTCGGTGGGCAGCGAAGACGAGGCCTGCGAGGCCCTGGACCGGCAGGCGCTGCAACTTATGGAAGAACTTGGCGCCGACTATCTCGAGTATCGGCAGCCGGTCCGTCTCCACGAGGGATGGGCCAGTCGCTCCGGTCTGTATGCGACGTTCGCCAAGCCGATCGAGCCCGATCCCGACAAGGCCCTGGCCCAGATCCCCCGCAAACAGCGGCCGGTGGTCCGCCGCGGCATCGCCAGCGGGGTGGTGGACGTGGTCGATGACACGGTGGATCGGCTCTATGACCTGTTCGCCGGCACCATGCACCGCCACGGAACGCCGGTGTTCGCCAGGGACTATCTGGTCGAACTGAAGCGCGCCTTCGGCCCCGACTGCGAGATTCTGACGGCGATGCACGGCGGACAGCCGGTCAGCAGCGTCTTGAGCTTTTATTTCCGCGACCGGGTGATGCCCTATTACGCCGGGGTCTCTCCGGCGGCCCGCGATCTTGGCGCCAACGACTTCCTGTACTGGCGACTGATGCGGCGAGCGATCGAGGAGCGGGGATGCCGGGTGTTCGATTTCGGCCGCAGCAAGGTCGGCACCGGCCCCTATGCCTACAAGAAGAACTGGGGCTTCGAGCCGACGCCGGTGGTCCACGAGTTCCACCTGCGCAAGGGCAAGGCCATGCCGGACATCAACCCGCTCAATCCCAGGTACCAGCTCCTGATCGCCCTGTGGAAAAGGCTGCCGCTGGGACTCGCCAACCTGATCGGCCCGCACATCGTCCGCAGCATCGGCTGAGGGGATTATGCCGACGAGCGGAAAGATCGACTCATGCGGTCCAATATGGTGCTGATTCCGAGAAAAAAGGCGCAACAGTAGAGTCGAAGACGGGCGCGGTTCCTTGAACTGGCTGCCCCGGTCCGTGTTGAAGATCTCTGGACGGCCATAGCGGGCCGGCGCCTCCTCCAGCGCGTCGACGCAGAATATTACAGAAGCTCAAAATGACGTCATCTATATTCATGGATTTATTATCTTCGTTCAGTTTTCATGGGCTTACGTGACTTGAGTCTGTCCCATGAATTTTTTGAGGCAGGGCTCGATGTTGGCAGCCTTGGCCCTTTGCAGGGCTCGCAGCAGGGCATGGGAGAGGGACTGGATTTGATAACGTTGCGCCAATGTTGTCTCCATATGACGCAGCAGGTGGACGGTCGTCTCCGCGTCGGCCAATGCGCGATGCGCCTTGCCGGTCGATGGAAGCCTGGCAAAGGTGGACAACGTCTCCAGCTTGTGATTGGGCGCGGCGGGATAAATTCGTCTGGCAACCAGCATGGTACAGGCGAACTCCTGCGGACGGGAGCGCCCGATCCGGGCCAATTCGGCGTCCCAGAACTTGCGGTCGAATGACGCGTTGTGGGCAACCAGGGGGATGTCTCCCACGAAGTCGGCGACGTCCTGCATGACCTTGGCGGCGGGCGGGGCGCGGCGGACCATCTCGTTGGTGATGCCCGTCAGGTCGGTGATGAAGGGGGGAACCCTCACCCTGGCATTCATGAGGCTCTGATACTGCCGGTCGACGCGACCATCCCGCACTACGATCGCCGCAATTTCCGTCGCCCGCGCACCCTCGTCAGGAGACAATCCCGTTGTTTCAAAGTCAATGATTGCCATGGTTTCCATGTTCATCTCGTCCTGATGAGAACAGGTCAAGGCGTATTATCTCCGTCGATCTCGGATTGCAATGGGTCTTGATGAGTGGGGAGGAGCGGATCCCCTCCCATGGTCTGGAAACGGTCCATATCCGTGGGTAGTCCGTTACTGAACCCTCATCCGTCTTATCAAACCGCGAGAGCATACATCGGGTTCGATGCGGCCCTTCCGGCCGGCTTCGACCTTGCCGCCGCCGCCAACGGGAGCAAGCCTATCAGCGTGAGCCGTCTCGCCTTCACCCTGTCCGTGCTGATCGATGGCGCCGTGGCCGAGGTCCTGCGTGACCTGGACCTGCCGACGGTCGCCGCCCCCGATGCCTCGCCCGTCAACGAGCGGTCGACGGTGGGCGAACATTGCTGAGGATGAGAATGAAAGCCTTGGGGACCAGGCATCCCCCTGGGTCCATTGAATTTTGCGGGCAAATCGCCGAAATCTCATTCATTTCCCCCTCTCCCCCCTGTATTTTCCCCCGGGGATTGAGCCATGCTGCTCAGCGCGCGAGTTTGGCTATGAGGCGTGCGAGCCTCATTTCTAGAAGGTTGTATATCTATGCATCAGTAAAGAAAAAATGAATTCAGGCGCGCAACGTCACGTACGCTCCTTCACCCGATTGCCCAGCAATCTTCACTCCCTCTCCCCCTCGAGGGGGAGAGGGCCGGGGTGAGGGGGTGGGGCAGGCGGCACCAT
>JAMOBE010000057.1:0-23104 GCA_039908285.1 Alphaproteobacteria bacterium | reverse complement strand
GCCGACCAATCGTAACCTTTGCCTGATCCATTGCCGCATTCCATTGCACAAGTTATGTGTACCAATTATAACAGACAATGCGCATTATTTGTAGTAATAAATGAGGGGATCCCTGAGGCGACATGGAGCTGCGGCTTGCGGCCGTCTCTGGTTCTGCTACACTCAGGGTGGCTTAGCCCCACTATCGTGTTCAGCTGCGGCTTGCGGCCGTCTCTGGTTCTGCTACACTGCGCGGGATCGGACTCAGCGCCCCCCGCAAGCTGCGGCTTGCGGCCGTCTCTGGTTCTGCTACACTTTTTCTACGCCAATACCTACCGACCTTCCTGCTGCGGCTTGCGGCCGTCTCTGGTTCTGCTACACTGATGGGCCGATAGCCCAGCCGGTGGGCGGCGCTGCGGCTTGCGGCCGTCTCTGGTTCTGCTACACTCGCATACATTCGCCGAGCAGCGCTCTCCAGCTGCGGCTTGCGGCCGTCTCTGGTTCTGCTACACTGGACGCCATCGTCAAGCGGGAGACCGATAAGCTGCGGCTTGCGGCCGTCTCTGGTTCTGCTACACTCAAAACCGATTTGGTCGCCGTTTATCGGCGGCTGCGGCTTGCGGCCGTCTCTGGTTCTGCTACACTGGATGCGCGGATCGTTACCCTGACCGAGGGGCTGCGGCTTGCGGCCGTCTCTGGTTCTGCTACACTAGGGGCTGGTTACTGTACCGCTTACGGATGGCTGCGGCTTGCGGCCGTCTCTGGTTCTGCTACACTCCTTTCGCCTTGACGGCCTCGCGGACTTCGGCTGCGGCTTGCGGCCGTCTCTGGTTCTGCTACACTAGGGGAGGCGCGGCACGGCAACAGAAACCCGCTGCGGCTTGCGGCCGTCTCTGGTTCTGCTACACTCTTGCCGGATGGCTTTCGGCCTGGCTTTAGGCTGCGGCTTGCGGCCGTCTCTGGTTCTGCTACACTCATTCGTCGGCGACACTCTTCCCGTCGAGGGCTGCGGCTTGCGGCCGTCTCTGGTTCTGCTACACTTGCGCAGCAGAACACGATCAATTCCGCGTCGCTGCGGCTTGCGGCCGTCTCTGGTTCTGCTACACTGGTGCTGATCGAAGAAACGCAGCCGGGCCCGCTGCGGCTTGCGGCCGTCTCTGGTTCTGCTACACTGACGGCGGTCACCGGTACACTGCTGATCGGGCTGCGGCTTGCGGCCGTCTCTGGTTCTGCTACACTCTTCATCGCGGTTTCGTCTCGCCGGAGCGCGCTGCGGCTTGCGGCCGTCTCTGGTTCTGCTACACTGCCGCCGAGCAGGAAATCCGCGGGCACGGAGCTGCGGCTTGCGGCCGTCTCTGGTTCTGCTACACTGGCGCTGGCGCCGGCACCGGTGCGGGAGGGGCTGCGGCTTGCGGCCGTCTCTGGTTCTGCTACACTCGAGGCCCGCTCCGGCATCGGCAGGGACGCGCTGCGGCTTGCGGCCGTCTCTGGTTCTGCTACACTTACCCCTCTCGTGGCGTCGGGCGTGGACCCGCTGCGGCTTGCGGCCGTCTCTGGTTCTGCTACACTGGTATCAATATCCGCGCCGTACGGCAGTGGGCTGCGGCTTGCGGCCGTCTCTGGTTCTGCTACACTCGAGCGACCGGAGCGCATCACCGGCACGGCGCTGCGGCTTGCGGCCGTCTCTGGTTCTGCTACACTCTCTCGTGAGCGCACACGGCATCCCCACCTGCTGCGGCTTGCGGCCGTCTCTGGTTCTGCTACACTGGTCCACATGGCGGAGCCAAACAAACGAGCGCTGCGGCTTGCGGCCGTCTCTGGTTCTGCTACACTCGGCGGGTGGAGGTCAAGCGGGTCGTGACCGCTGCGGCTTGCGGCCGTCTCTGGTTCTGCTACACTCAGAACGCCGCAGGACACCGATCACCGCGTGCTGCGGCTTGCGGCCGTCTCTGGTTCTGCTACACTGAACAGCGGGATCTCCCTGTACCCGAGACTGCTGCGGCTTGCGGCCGTCTCTGGTTCTGCTACACTGACCAGGTTCCGCTGGCCGGAGCCCTACCTGCTGCGGCTTGCGGCCGTCTCTGGTTCTGCTACACTGGATGCGGACCATGACCCCCATCGGTCACGGCTGCGGCTTGCGGCCGTCTCTGGTTCTGCTACACTACGCGTGTCATGCGGCCGCCCCCTCTGTGGCTGCGGCTTGCGGCCGTCTCTGGTTCTGCTACACTTGGCGCCAGATATCGTATTCCCGACAACGAGCTGCGGCTTGCGGCCGTCTCTGGTTCTGCTACACTCCTGCGCTTCGTCTCTCGCCACAGATGATGGCTGCGGCTTGCGGCCGTCTCTGGTTCTGCTACACTTGCCGCGTGCACGTGGCAATACAAGCAATCGCTGCGGCTTGCGGCCGTCTCTGGTTCTGCTACACTGAACCCGGTGTCACCCGATGATGTCGCCCGGCTGCGGCTTGCGGCCGTCTCTGGTTCTGCTACACTGGGCGATGTCAGGAATATCGCGGCCGTCCTGCTGCGGCTTGCGGCCGTCTCTGGTTCTGCTACACTTCGAGAGAGGGAAAGCCACTCGCGGTTCAGCTGCGGCTTGCGGCCGTCTCTGGTTCTGCTACACTCCGAAGGCTGATTGGACCGACCAGGCTCGCGCTGCGGCTTGCGGCCGTCTCTGGTTCTGCTACACTCGCCAGATAGCCGAACACCGTCGAGGCCACGCTGCGGCTTGCGGCCGTCTCTGGTTCTGCTACACTGGTTCATGTTGCCATGAGAATCCAGGGAGGGCTGCGGCTTGCGGCCGTCTCTGGTTCTGCTACACTAGATCGGGCTATGCCCATCCACACCTGCACGCTGCGGCTTGCGGCCGTCTCTGGTTCTGCTACACTCGCCACATCCGGCGAGAGGATGGGGTGCGCGCTGCGGCTTGCGGCCGTCTCTGGTTCTGCTACACTAAAGTCGAGGCACTGATCCCCCTTTCGGCCGCTGCGGCTTGCGGCCGTCTCTGGTTCTGCTACACTGGTGAACCGGCCGGGGATTATTACCTACGAGCTGCGGCTTGCGGCCGTCTCTGGTTCTGCTACACTCGGGACGGAGGCGACCGAGTTCACGCGCGGGCTGCGGCTTGCGGCCGTCTCTGGTTCTGCTACACTATCGATACTCATCGTCTCCCTCGGCTGGCGGCTGCGGCTTGCGGCCGTCTCTGGTTCTGCTACACTGTTCGGCAAGCGGTTTGCTCATGTCATCCCGCTGCGGCTTGCGGCCGTCTCTGGTTCTGCTACACTCGTCCGCCGGTCGTTCAGCAGCGTCTCCCCGCTGCGGCTTGCGGCCGTCTCTGGTTCTGCTACACTCACCGAGACATGGACCTCATCGGCCTTAGCGCTGCGGCTTGCGGCCGTCTCTGGTTCTGCTACACTCCTATCGGGGGCTGACCTTGAGCAGCGCGGGCTGCGGCTTGCGGCCGTCTCTGGTTCTGCTACACTGGATGCGGTCGAGATGCTGATGTCGGAGGCGCTGCGGCTTGCGGCCGTCTCTGGTTCTGCTACACTCGCTTGCACTGCGGAAGCCCGCGCCATGCAGCTGCGGCTTGCGGCCGTCTCTGGTTCTGCTACACTGCCCATACGGGCCTATCGGCCCAACCGGTAGCTGCGGCTTGCGGCCGTCTCTGGTTCTGCTACACTCCCGCTTAGTGGGGGAAATACCCCATTACGCTGCGGCTTGCGGCCGTCTCTGGTTCTGCTACACTCAGCCGCGAACGCGGCGGCGACGCACTTGCGCTGCGGCTTGCGGCCGTCTCTGGTTCTGCTACACTGCTGTTGGAGCAGACGCCCACGGGCACCAGGCTGCGGCTTGCGGCCGTCTCTGGTTCTGCTACACTGCGGGAGTCGAAGTACGCGATTGTCTGCCGGCTGCGGCTTGCGGCCGTCTCTGGTTCTGCTACACTGCCGTCCCGCATGTTCCGCTCTTCAGCTATGCTGCGGCTTGCGGCCGTCTCTGGTTCTGCTACACTGCAGTCAAGGTCTGCCCTAACTGCAAGAGGCTGCGGCTTGCGGCCGTCTCTGGTTCTGCTACACTTGCCTCTCTACCAACGTCTTGAAAAAGCATCGTTTTCCCCCTCCCGACGGGCTAGAAAAGCTCCAATTGGGAGGGGGAGGGCGGTGACTTCTGGCGGTTTTTCCCCCAGAAGGTCTTGATGCGCGAGAATTGACGGTCGGTGATGGTCAGGAAACGGACCTCTCCCTGTGGGGGCAGTTTGCCGCTCATGCGGGCGATGTGGACGTCGGCGTTTTCGATCGACGCGCAGTGACGTGAGTAGACGGAGAACTGCATCATCGTGAAGCCGTCCTCGATCAGGTCCTTGCGGAACCTGGCATAGGCTCTGCGCGCGGCCTTCGTGTCGGTTGGCAGGTCGAACATCGCGATCACCCACATGGAGCGCCATCCCCAGGGAAATTGCGGAACGGGTCTGGCATGGGCCATCACCGGCTTTCCTGCGGTCGTCCGTGACGAGGACCAGGGTCAACGCCGTCCATAACTCCTCACCATCCGTCGGCTCCGGTTCGAGTGGCAGGCCCTCGGGCAGGGCGAGGCCGCCGCCTTCTCCGGTCAGAACCCGGCAAAGCGACGTCGCGCTGACATGCAGGCCCAGCAGCAAGGGGGTCTTCCGTCCATCGACCAGTATCGTCTCGTTGAACAGGGAGAGCAGCGCCGCCCGAGTCGGCCGGTGGTCGAGAGTAGGCTGCGCAGCGCCTTCCGTTTCGGAGGCGATCGTCTTGACCCGCCAGTCAACATACGGCCGATAGGGTTCCAGGAGATCGTCGGCGAGACAGAAGGGATTGGAGCGATTCCTGTGAAACACGCCAAGGGAAGGAATGAGGCCAGCGGCGACGATGGCCCGCGCGGTGGCGGCGCGCACCACCGCGTAGCCATAGTTCAGCAGGGCGTTGACCCCCTCCGCCGCCCGATCCCGTCGGAAATCCTTGCCGAACAGATGCGGCCAGTAGCGTTGCGCGCCCTGGGCTTCCAGGTTGTCCGGATCGCCGGATCGGACACGCTTTGACAGCGGCACGAGTCCGGCGTGAGTGCCGGTGAAATGCTCCAGCACCCGCCCCTGTTGCGCCAGCTTGGCCACGACAAGGGCTTTCCAGGCCTGTTTCCGGGTGGGTTCACTTGCCTCCACCTGGGCCCGATGACGCTCGGTCTGCGTGTGGTGACCCTCAAACGGCAGCATCATGCCCACTGGAAGATGAGTGGGGCCGGTCACCATCACCGTGGCCCCGGCCTCCAGCAGTCGCACGAAGACCGACTGGGTGTAGGTGGCGGTCATGTCGTCCACGATCACCACCCCCAGATCCTCGATCGGCAGCGTCGCCCGGGGGTGGTCCGGCCGCTCGATCACGAGCTGGCTGGACGCCACCGAGAGCCGCGTACCGGGGGAGGCGAATTCGACGGTCTTGCGAATCATGTCTTGCCCCCCGGCGTCAATCGTTGGCCGGACGGATGCGGCCAATGGGGTCGATGGAGACCTTTCGGGCATTCCCCTTGACGACGGAGCCCGTACTCGGGCGCCATACCGTTGTCCCAACGGCATCACGGTGATCGACCGTCACGATCTGGCCGGATGCCCACACGCTCTGGACGATTCGAATTCCTTTCTTCTCGCCTTCGGGAAATTCCACCGCATCCCCCGGAGCCAGGGACATCACGAAGGTGGCTCCGGGAAGGTCCCGACGCACCACGGGCTCCCGGCGGATGAGGCGTCGCGACGCTTCGAACAGAGACACGACCTCGAAGTCGCCCGAGCCATCGGCGCGGCGATAGATGGCGATGTGATGGTTGTTGCCGAGATCGGCGTAGCCGGTGGACACCGGCGCCATCAACGTCAACTGCTGTTTGATCAGCAGGCGCACCTTGCGGATTTCCGGGCCGCCGTCACCAATGCGCGGATATGTGGCGAAGGCCTTTTTCGGATCGCCGCCGTGGGTCGTGATCCACTCCGTGACGATCGCTCTTACCCGATCGTCACGGATGTTGCCCACTTCGCCCTTGCTCAACGCCTCGACCTTCTTGCGGACGACGAACTGCCGATAGGTTCCGGTTTTCGTGGTGACGTCCTCGCGGGTGTCGCCGTAGACCGTTTCCTTGTGCAGCGGACCGGACACCTTTTTCTGGACCCGGTGCGAGATCAGGATGGCTTCGACCGCCACCTCGGCATCGTTGCGGATGGTTGCCCAGGGTGGGGACAGGTTGGGACGCTCGGCGGTGGGATCGTCCTTGGCCTGGAGAAAGAGTGACAGTTCCTGCGTGTACCGCGGCGAGGCACAGGCGATGGCCAGGGCGTCGATGGCGTGGTGGCGGTGGTCGGCGCGAGTCTTCTCACCATCATCCGACAGGATGTTGTTGAGGCCCCAGTACTTGCGCAGTTGCGCGGTGACCTTGCCGGAAACGGCCTGCACGGTTACAGGAGCCTCCGGTCCCGCGTCCGGCCACAGCAGCTTGAGATACTCGACCGCAAGTCGGGTGGCGTAGCCGGTGTCGTTCAATTGGCGACTGACGAACCCCTCGGGGATTTCCGTGGCGAGAAAGCGTCTCACCTTGCTGGGCGACATGCCCTTCATGGAGTCAAGGCGTTGCTTGATTTCCTCCCATTGCTCTGGGCGATGGCCAAAGTACTCATACGGTGTCTTGTTGGCCTTGGCGATGTTGACGTCCTTCCGGCACAGAGTCTTGTTGCGAAAGCTGTTGTCGTAGCTGCGCGAGCGGGGCCAGATGTGTTCCACCTCGAAGTGGCCCTCGCGAAACAGGGCATCGAAGCCGATGTGGTCCCCGGTGTAGGGGCATCTTTCCTGACACTCCTTCCACAGCAGCCATTTCTCCACATCGGTGTGGGAGGGTTTATCGTTCTTTCCGATGAGTCCTTGTTCCGTCAGCGCATCCGCTGCTTTTGTGCGCCGCCTTTCCTTCGCCTGGATCCCCGACTGTATCTCCTCCCGCTCGCGTTTCGACTTGCCGACGTCGCGGGCCAGTTCCACCCGGATCCTGTCCGGCTTGCCGTACAGATCGATCAGATTGTTGACCACCTTGCGCAGTTCGTTCCGAATGCGGATCACCGTGGGGTTGCGGACCTCCGCGATACGGCGCGCCTCCTCCTCACCCTCGGCGCGACGCTCCTTGTTTCTCTTGGAGGGACTCGGCAGGCGGTCATGGAATTCGCCGGTTGGGCGCTTCTGGTTGGGGAAGGTTTGGTTGCGCCAGGTCTCCCAGTCCGGTCCGTTCAGCAGCGCGCCGAACTTGACGCCTTTTTCCAGGTGGGGAAGAAAGCGTTGCAGCGCTGAAATGGAGTACGGCTCCCACCCGGAGGGAAGAGACAGATCTTTCAGGGCCGCCGCCTGCTCAGGCGTGATGCCGAAGTCATCGATGAAGCTTTGCGCGGCTTTTTTCCGCGCTTCGTCCCGTTCCTCCTGCGAGCGGATGACCACACGCTGGTCGCCGACCTCGCCGTAGTCGGCCCCCCACAGCCGCTCGTGGATGGCGTCGCGAATCGCCTGCTTGTGAGGGTGGTCGGCCCAGTCCCCGCCGAAGATGCCGAGCAGCTTTGCCTCGATGAGATTGCCCTTGAGCCCGTTCTTCTCGCTCTGTTCCAGATTGAACTTGAAAGAGTTCTCCCGGCCGGCTTCGCCGCGCGCCTTGTAGAGCGGCTTCAAGGCCTTGCGCACGCCCCCCCAGGTCATCGTCGCCTGTGAACCCGAACCCAGGACGGCCAGAATCGCCGCCCGCTCCTCGTCGTCAAGGGGCCGGCCGTTGCCGCCGGTGAGGGCGAGGTTGTTGACCTTTTCCAGCATCCGCCGCTGCATGGACAGCCATGATCCCTCCGGACACAGCCTGGCTCCGGGCTCGAATCGGCACTCGCCCAGGGTTTTCTTGCGCCAGAAAACCGGTTTCTGGGCAAAGGCCACCTCCCTCACCTGTTCCATCAAGTTGGAATCGCGGAGCACCGCATGATGGACGGACTGGGCGGTCCACAGTTGCTCGAATTCCTTCTCGACCACGACTCGGGACGCGTGAACGCCACGTTTGCGGACATGAGGGTCACGCCTGGACAGCCAGCGGCCGAGGGTCACCCCCTCGGCCTTCAACGTCGCCAGGGTGGTTTCTCGCTCGGAGTTGGCCTTCACCTCGTCGGCGTCCTCCTTTTTCTCCTCCTCCCTGGAGTCGTCGATGTCGCGCCCCTTGAAATGGCGGCGCTTGGCCAGGTGGTAGAGCAGGCGGCCGATCTCATGAAGCTCAAGGGGCTCGTCAAGCCCACGATCCCGCAGAGCATAGGGGTCAAGCGCCATAAGACGCGGCCACTCGGGCGACCCAAAGGATGGCAGGAGACCGGCTTTCGACAGCATCTCGTTCAGAAGTTGCCGCCGCACCCGCCGCCGCCGGCACTGGCGCCGCATCATCCGTTTCTGGCGGCGCTGCTGGTTCAGGGGAGTCAGATCCTTCATATCGCGAGACTCTGGGAAGATTCGCGCGCCAAGACGCAGAATCTGTCCGGTTTCCCTCGCATAGTCATGCTCGATCACGGCGAACCCAATTGACGTCGTGCCAATATCCAATCCGAAAATGCGCTCCATGATGTTTCCCCTTGCATTGCGGCTACCGGGAGTGTAGCCTCCTTCTCGTAGCAGAGCTAGAGGCGGTCGCTTTTCGCAAGCAAATCGACCCTTAGCGCGGGCTCGGCACCCCAAGGTCACTGCCGGCTTATTCGCCCTTCAACCCTGGTTGGAGGGCGTTTTTGCTTTGCGGGTTCAACGGATGGTGGATATCGCGGCGATGCCGGGAGTGGGGACGGACAGGGTACCAGGTATTGCCAGGGCAATCGGGTGAATCGCCGTTTGGCATTGACTCGAACCCGCCGTCGCCCCACGATTTGCGATGATGGAACGTGTGCATGCGACCTGCGTGATGATCGACGGGCACGGCGTCCTGCTGCGGGGGCCATCGGGAAGCGGCAAGTCCGACCTGGCGCTGCGGCTGCTGGCGGCTGGACACCGGTTGGTGGCTGACGATGGCACAGACCTGAGGGTTCGTGATGGCAAGGTATATGCGGCCTCCCCCCCCGGCATCGCCGGGTTGCTGGAGGTGCGGGGAGTCGGGGTGCTGGCCGTGGGATGCGTGCCGGAGGCCGTCGTGAGGCTGGTGGTCGATCTGGTGGCCCCCGACGAGGTGGAGCGCATGCCGGACGCGGGTGTCACCTGCGACGTCTGCGGAGTCGACGTCGCGCGCGTCGCCCTGGCCCCGTTCGAGGCCTCGGCCGCGGCCAAGGTGGTCATGGCGCTCCGGGTCGCGACGGGCTCGCTGGCCATGGCGGGATGATGAACAGCGACATGTCCGAGTCTTCGTCATCATCGGCTCGTCCACCGGACGCCATCGCCCTGGGACACGGGCCGATCGCCGTCGTCACCGGCCTGTCGGGAGCCGGCAAGACCTCGGCGCTGAGGGCGCTTGAGGACATGGGCTACGAGGCGGTGGACAACCTGCCGCTGTCCCTTCTCGGGACCCTGGTGCGGCCGGGAGAGGGGCGGAGGCGGCCGCTGGCCATCGGTGTCGACATCCGCACCCGCGATTTCGGCGTGGACCCGGTCCGCCGCGTCATCGAAGCCCTGCGCGGCGGCGAGGGGCTGGACGTGCGGCTGGTGTTCATCGACTGCGAGGACGAGGTGCTGCGCCGCCGCTTCACCGAGACCAGACGGCGCCACCCCCTGGCGGTGGACCGCCCCCTCGCCGACGGCATTCGTCACGAACGCCGTCTGGTGTCGCCGTTGCGCGACGGTGCCGACCTGATCATCGACACCTCGCACCTGCCGCCGTCGGAACTCCGGCGTCTGCTCGAACGGCACTTTGGCCTGGAGGAGCGACAGGGACTGGTGGTCTTCGTGTCGTCGTTCGCCTATCGCCAGGGACTGCCGCGCGAGGCGGATCTGGTGTTCGACGTGCGCTTTCTCAACAATCCGCACTACAGCCCGGAATTGCGACCGGGAACCGGGCGCGACGAGAGCGTCGCCGCCTTCATCGCCGCCGACCCCGCCTTTCCCGCGTTCTTCGACAGCCTGGTCCGGCTGCTCGATCCCCTTCTGCCACGCTATCAGGCGGAGGGAAAGAGCTACCTGACCATCGCCATGGGCTGTACGGGGGGACGCCACCGCTCGGTGTTCGTCGCCGAACGCCTGGCGGTGTGGCTGCGCGGCAGGGGGGTGCAGGTGGAGCTGCGTCACCGCGAACTGGACCAGGGAAACGTGGGTCGGGAATGAGGAAGGGGACTCGATGATCGGAATGGTACTGGTCACCCACGGCCGCCTGGCCGAGGAACTGATCGCCGCGATGGAGCACGTGGTCGGGCCGCAGCCCGGCGTGGCCGCCGTGTGCATTGGTCCGAACGATGACATGGAGCAGCGGCGCCTCGACATCCTCGAGAACGTCGCCGCGGTGGACGACGGCAACGGCGTCGTGCTGCTGACCGACATGTTCGGCGGCACTCCCTCCAATCTCGCCATTTCCATCATGGACAAGGCCAAGGTCGAGGTGATCGCCGGCGTCAACCTGCCCATGCTGATCAAGCTCGCCTCCGTCCGCAACACCGAGGCGCTGGCCCACGCGGTGAGCAGCGCCCAGGAGGCCGGCCGGAAGTACATCAACGTGGCCTCGCGCCTTCTGACCCAGGATCGGTCATGACCTCCGATGGCGACACCGTGACGGCGCCCGCCGCCGTCCGTCAGCAGGTGACCATCCGCAACCAGCTCGGCCTGCATGCCCGGGCGGCCGCCAAGTTCGTCAAGCTGGCCGGCACCTTTCACGCCGGCATCGACGTCACCCACAAGGGCCAGCAGGCCGGCGGCCTGTCGATCATGGGCCTGATGATGCTGGCGGCGGGACCGGGCTGCACCATCGAGATCGTGGCGGACGGAGAGGATGCCTCGGCGGCGGTGGAGGCCCTCGTCCGGCTGATCAACGACAAGTTCGGCGAGGACTGAGGGTGATAATGAATTGAGTCTACGATCATCAAAAGCCCTCTCATCCTGGAGGGGAAGAGGGAGATCAGGAGCGAAGTAGGGGAGGAATGGGACGCTTGCCGTCACGGCGGCGCCACGCGGGAAAGGTTGGATGAAGTCCAGAGTCAGACAGGCGGCGAGCGGCCCCGTCAGGGAGACCGGAGGAGAGCGCGTCCACAACGGGCTGGCGGTGGGACCGGGCATCGCCATCGGGGTTGCGTGCGTGCACGATTGCGCGGCCGTCAGCGTTCCCGAGTACCGCATCCCGCCGACCGCCGTGGCCCACGAGCGGGCCCGCTTCGCCGAGGCCACCGTCGAGGCTCAGGACCAGATCGCCAAGCTGCAGGTCAAGGCTCAGGACCTGCCGGGGGCCGCCGGTGAGGACTTGAGCTTTCTGTTGGAGGCCTATCAGCAGATGCTGAAGGGCTCGCGCCTGATCCGCGGCGTGGAAAAGCGCATCGTCGATGACCGCATCAACGCCGAAGCGGCGGTTCACAAGGAAATCTCCCGCATGGTCGAGATCTTCTCGACCATGGACGACGCCTATCTCGCCGGGCGCATCGACGACATCCGCGACGTCGGCAACCGTCTGCTCCGCAGCCTGACCAAGACTCCCTACCGTCCGTTCTCGATGGTGCCGAAGAACGCGGTGATCGTCACCGAAGAGCTGACCCCGGCCGACACGGCCCTTCTCGACCCGAGTCACGTGGGGGGCTTCGTGACGGTGCTGGGTGGGGCCGACAACCACACCGCCATCGTCGCCCGCTCCCTCGGACTGCCGGCGGTGGTGGCCGTCGCCGGCCTTCTCAAGGACGTGAAGTCTGGCGACCAGATCATCGTCGACGGCCTGACCGGGCGGGTCATCATCGATCCGAAACCCGAGACCCTGCTCGACTACCGGCGCCGCCGCGCCCGCTTCCTGCGCGAGCGGCGGTCCCTGACGCGGCTGCGGACGGTGCCGGCGGTGACCCGGGACGGCGTCGCCATCGCCCTGCACGCCAACGTCGAAATGCCGGCGGAAAGCGACGCGGTCCTGCAGGCGGGCGCCGAGGGTGTCGGGCTCCTGCGCAGCGAATTCATGTACATGAACCGCCCCGACCTGCCGAGCGAGGACGAGCAGTTCGAGGCCTTTCGCGGTCTGGTGGAGCGCATGGGCGGGCGGACGGTCACCATCCGCACCCTGGACTGCGGCGGCGACAAGGTCAGCGCGCCGCTGCGCATCGTCACCGGTCCCAACCCGGCGCTGGGGCTGCGGGCGATCCGACTCGGCCTGAGCCGCCCGCAACTCCTCGAGGATCAACTGGCAGCCATCCTCCGTGCCGGCGTCTTCGGGCCGGTGCGCATCCTGCTGCCGATGGTGGCGGCGGTCAATGAACTGGCTCAGGTGCGGGAGATCATGGCTCACGTGGTGCGCCGCCTGAAACGGCGCCGGGTTCGCATCGCCGACCCGCTGCCGCCCGTCGGCGTGATGATCGAGGTGCCGGGGGCGGCACTGGCGGCCGACGCGCTGGCCTGGCACGCCGACTTCTTTTCCATCGGCACCAACGACCTGACCCAGTACACCCTGGCCATCGACCGCAGCGACGAGAGCGTCGCGCACCTGTACAACCCGCTGCACCCGGCGGTCCTGCGGCTGATCCAGTTCGCGACGGAAGCGGCGATCCGGGCCGGCATCCCTCTTTCCGTATGCGGAGAGATGGCGGGCGATCCCCGCTACACCGCGTTGCTGCTGGGGCTTGGCATTCGCGAGCTGTCCATGTCGGCCACCAACATCCCCCGGGTCAAGCGCCGCATCCGCAGCCTCGACATGGCGGCGGCCACCCATCATGCCCGGGTGGTGATGGACCACGCGGACATGGGGATGATCGCGAGGATCGTGGACGATTTCAACTCGGCGTCGTGATCGCTCCGATCTTTCGAGGCCGTCAGGGGGTTTTCTGAAAAGCCTGAGACATGAGGGTTGACGCGTTCGATTTCGACCTGCCGCGCGCCTGCATCGCCGATCGGCCGGCGGTGCCGCGCGATGCCGCGCGCCTTCTCGACGTGACGGAGGCCGGCTGCCGCGACCGGGGGATGCGCGACCTGCCGGGCCTGCTGGAGCCCGGGGACGTTCTGGTGGTCAACGATACCCGGGTCATTCCCGTGCGGCTGGAAGGTCGGCGCGGCGCGGCGCGGGTCGAGGTGACGCTGCACCGTCGCGAGGCCCCGGACACCTGGCTCGCCTTCGCGCGGCCGGCCCGCCGGCTGAAGCCGGGGGACCGGCTGACGTTCGGCGATGGTGGGTTCTCCGCCCTGGTGGAGGCCCGCGGCGAGGGCGGCGAGGCGCGCCTTCGCTTCGATCGCGGCGGCGACGACCTTCTGGCGGCGCTCGGTCAGCACGGGACCATGCCCTTGCCGCCCTACATGGGGCGCCCGGGGGATGAGCGGGACCGCAGCGACTACCAGACCATTTTCGCCGCCGAGGCGGGGGCCGTCGCCGCTCCCACCGCCGGCCTGCACATGACGGAGGCGCTGCTGGCAGCCCTGGACCACAGGGGGGTGCGGCGGGTGACGGTGACCCTGCACGTGGGTGCCGGCACCTTCCTGCCGGTCCGGGTCGACGACACCCGCGACCACCGCATGCACGCCGAGTGGGGGCGGATCTCGCCCGAGGCCTGTACGACCATGGAGGCCGCCCGGGCGGCGGGGGGACGAGTCGTCGCCCTCGGCACCACCAGTCTGAGGCTTCTCGAGAGTGCTGCCGACGAGGACGGGCGAATGAGGCCCTTCGCCGGCGAGACCGCCATCTTCATCACTCCCGGCTACCGCTTCCGGGCGGTGGACCTGCTGGTGACCAACTTCCACCTGCCACGGTCGACCCTGTTCATGCTGGTGTGCGCCTTCGCCGGCATGGAGCGGATGCAGGCCGCCTACCGCCACGCCATCGACCGGGGCTATCGCTTCTATTCCTACGGCGACGGCAGCCTGCTGCGCCGCCAGTCATGATGGAGGTGGTCCCCGTTTTCCGAACAGCTGGAAAAAGAGGGTTCTGCTCGTATAACTCGCGAAACCACAGGAGCAGAACATGGGACAGACTCGCAAAAAGCACACATCAGAGTTCAAAGCAAACGACCAGCCAATTCGCCAGGAGGCTGAGGCCTTCCTGAAGAAATTATCCAAAATCCGGCAGTAACACTTGGGACTGCCGCCCGCGCCCGCCATTCACCCTTCGGGTGAGCCGAGAGTTGCTGCAACACATTGATTGGCATTGAAAATTTCATTCTAGAGCGTTTTCCGCCTGAGCGAAAACGCTCTAGAATTTGCCTCTGGCCGCTCAAGCGCCGCGCGGGCTTTTCGCAGCTTCCGCTTGAGCGGAAACGCTCTAGAATTTGCCTCTGGCCGCTCAAGCGCCGCGCGGGCTTTTCGCAGTTTCCGCTTGAGCGGAAACTGCTCTAACGGCCGAATTCAGGTTGACACGTTCCGATGTCAATCGGTGCGCAGGAGGTAGCCGCGGCCGCGCACGGTTTGCAGGTGGCGCGGCAGGCCGGGGTCTTCCTCGATCTTCTTGCGCAGGCGGGTGATCTGCACGTCGACGGTCCGCAGGTTGACCGCGGATCCGCCCTGGGTGCCGAGGTCCTCGCGGCTGAGGACGGCCCCCGGCCGGGCCGCGAACATGCGCATCAGCGCCGCCTCCGCCGAGGTCAGGCGCACCGGCTGGTCGCTGCGGAACAGCTCGCCCCGGACCACGTCGTAGACGCAGTCGCCAAAGCGCAGCTCGGTCAGGGGATCCGATGGCCGCCGCGGCAGCCGTCGCAGGATGTTGTTGACCCGCAGCAGCAGTTCGCGGGGTTCGAACGGCTTTGCCAGGTAGTCGTCGGCTCCGGACTCGAGGCCGGTGATCCGGTCCCCCGATTCACCCATGGCGGTCAGCAGCAGGATCGCCACGTCGCTGGTCTCGCGCAGCGACCGGGTGAAGTCGAGGCCGTTCTCGCCCGGCATCATCACGTCGAGGATGATGAGGTCGAACTCGATGCCGGTCAGCCGCTGGCGCGCCTCGGTGGCGTCGCCGGCCGTGGTCACGGCAAAGCCGTTGTCGGTCAGGTACTTGCGCAGAAGCTCGCGCAGGCGGGTGTCGTCGTCCACCACCAGGATGTGCGGGTTGTCGGTCATGGCGTTCTCTCCTGCGGCGGAAAGCGGTCCCGGTCCGGCGCGTCGATCATGGCGAGGAGGACGCGGCGATAGCCCTCCACCGCCTCGGGCCCGCCGCCCCGGAAGGCATCGGCGATGCGGCGGCGCTGGTTCTCCGTCAGCCGGTTCTCGAGGTCCACCCCCTTCGGGGTCAGTTCCAGCAGACGCTGGCGGCGGTCGCGGGGACCGGGGTGCTGGACGATGAAGGCCTCGCGCACCAGTTGGCCCAGGACCCGCGACAGGCTCTGCTTGGTGATGCGCAGGATGGCCAGCAGTTCGTTGACGCTGATGAGCGGATGGCGCCCGACGAAGTAGATCACCCGGTGATGGGCGCGCCCGAACCCATGGCGCCCGAGGATCAGGTCGGCCTCGGCGGTGAAGTCGCGATAGGCGAAGAACAGCAGTTCGATCCCCTGACGCAGGGTCTCGTCGTCGAGGATGGGTGGCGTCTCCGGCGATGATTTTACGTCAGCCATGTTGACATATATGCCCCATGAATGGTACGCAGGGCAAGTGTCCATTCCTTGAAACACCGAACTTTCGGAGCCCTGATCCATGGCCGCCAGCTCTCCCCCATTCCATGACCGCGACGGATTCATCTGGTACGACGGCCAACTGGTGCCGTGGCGGGGAGCGACGGTGCATGTTCTGACCCATGGGCTGCACTACGGCTCGTGCGTGTTCGAGGGAGAGCGGGTCTACGGTGGAAAGGTGTTCAAGCTGGCCGAGCATACGGCGCGGCTGCATGCCTCGGCCAAGGTGCTGGGCTTCACCATTCCCTTTTCGGCCGAGGTGATCGATGCCGCGACGGACGCGGTTCTCGAGGCCAACGGCATCGCCGACGGCTATGTCCGGCCGGTGGCCTGGCGTGGCAGCGAGATGATGGGGGTGGCGGCGCAGAAGAATGTCATCCACCTGGCCATCGCCTGCTGGGCCTGGCCGTCGTACTTCTCGCCGGAGGCCCGGATGGCCGGCATTCGCCTCAAGATCAGCCCGTGGCGGCGCCCCCACCCCCAGACCGCCCCCACCAACGCCAAGGCCGCCGGCCTGTACATGATCTGCACCCTGTCGAAGCACGAGGCCGAGAACGAGGGCTTCGAGGACGCCCTGATGCTGGACTGGCGCGGCCAGATTGCCGAGGCCACCGGAGCCAACGTCTTCCTGGTGATGAATGGCGAGGTGCACACGCCGACGCCGGACTGCTTCCTGGACGGCATCACCCGGCGGACGGTGATCGACCTAGCCCGCAGGCGGGGACTCACCGTCATCGAGCGGGCGATCATGCCCGAGGAAATGGCGAAGGCCGAGGAGGTGTTCCTGACCGGAACCGCCGCCGAGGTGACACCGGTCCGCGAGATTGGCCCCTACCGCTTCACCCCCGGCGCGGTAACCCAGGCGCTCATCGCCGACTACGACGTGGCGGTGGGACGCGTGACGGCGGGATAGGGCGGCTGAAGAAATACAACAGAAAAGGGCAACTCACCGCCCGTGCACCGCCCGGCGCGCCCCCGCCACGTGGCGCCGCCCCCCACCCGGTGGCCCGGAGCGCGACCCGTGGGGGCGTCAGGCGGCGGGCTTATGCTGGTGCCCGCCAATATGGATGCGCAACTGCTCCCGCAGTTCCTCGATCCGTCCCAGCATCTTGTGGTGGTTCAAGGCGATGGTGTGGCGCAGATCATCCTGCCCGGACTGAAGCACGGCCACGTCGGCCCTCAGTTCGGCCTGCCCGGCCTCAAGCTTGGCCTGCCCGGCCTCAAGCTTGGCCTGCCCGGCTTTCAGGTCGGAGACATCCGCCCTCAGGCCAGAAACGGCGCTGTCCATGCGCTGCCCAAGCTCAAGTATGGCGCGCATCAGATCGGTCGGGGACGGCTCGCTCATGCCAGGCTCCATGGGTGACATCGGCTGATCATATCCCCCTTGACGGGGCGAGTCGAGCGGCGAGGTGCCAAGGCAGCGGTTCCAATTATTACCCGCCAGACGACTTTCGGGGCTACCGCCCCAAGTGCAACTGCCGGAATTAGGGTCACTCGATGTCCACCAGGGTACCGGCGACGGCGATGATGGCCCGCACCCGGCCCCAGGTGTCGCCGATCCCCCTCGCCACGACCATGGCGCGCTGGGCCTGACGGCGGGCGGCGGCGGCATCGCCGGCGGTGCGGCGGTCCAGGGCCAGGGCGCAGAGGGTGCGGGTGCGCGCCACCGGGTCCACCACCGCGGCCAGGGCCCGGTCGGTCAGGACGAGGGCCTGCTTCCCCAGCGCATCGTCGGCGGGACGACCGGCGGCGACGGTGCCGAGGGCATACGCCCGCAGGGCGGCGTCGCCGACGTCCTTGCCGAGGGCCGCCGCCTCGCGGTCGGCGCCGAGGGCCTTCAGGGCCAGGGCGATGCGGCTTTCCGCGTAGGCGCGGGCGTAGCTCGCCCGGATGGTGGGAGCCAGGGCGCGGGCGGCATCGACGGCGGCACGGGCTTCGGCAATCCGGCCCTGGCGGGCGGCCTCGACGGCCAGGGCGGCCAGGGCCACGGCGCGATAGCGCCCCGGTCCCACCCGATCGGCGACCTGGCGGGCCTCGTCAAGACTCCCCGCCCGCGCCAGGGACGACGACGACGCCACCAGGACAGGGTCCCGCAGCGCCTGGTCCAACACGGAATCGGCGAGGGACAGGGCGGCCTCCGGCAGACCGGCCTCGGCCATGGCCTCGGCGACGGCGGACCGCTCGGCGGGCTCGCCGCTGGCGGCGACGGCCTGGTCGAACAGGCTGCGCGCCCGGTCACGATCGCCGGACAGGGCGGCGGCCGTGGCGAAGCGGGCCACCAGTCGCGGGTCCGGTCCGGGTCCGGGGAGGGACGCGAGGTCGTCCACCCCCGCCGCCACGGCCGCCACGGCCGCCGTCGTATCGCCGGCCGCGGCCCGTAGCGCGGCGATGGCGGCCAGGGCTTCCACCCGCTGCCGCGGGTCGGGAACGGCGGCGGCGGCAGCCATGGCCGCCTCCACCCGACCGGCCCGGGCGTGACTCTCCGCCACCGACCGCAGGGCCATCAGGATCGAGCGCGGATCGGAGAGCAGGCCGATGGTGGCCTCCGCCTCCCCCTCCAGGCCAGCCCTGACCTGGGTGGCGACGATATCGGAAATGGCCCAGTCCCGCTGCTCGGCACGGCCCAGGCCGCGCGCCCCCTCGAGGGCCACGATCAGCAGGCAGCGAGGCGCCGGCGCCTTCAGGCACGCGTCCGCCGCCCCCGCGTCCAGGGTAGGATGGTCCGGCGCCCGAGCGCGGAGGGCGGCCATCCGACCGCTGGTAACCAGGGCCAATTCGGCGGCGGCGGTCTGTTCGTCGCGGTGGGTCTCGAGCTGGCGGTTCAGCCGCTGGACCTCCACCTGGCTTTTCAGTCGCCGGAGAAGGGCCTCGTCGGCGACGCCGTCGGGTTCGACCCCGGCGCCGCGCTGAAAATTCTGGATGGCCGAGGTCAGAGCGGGAGCCGCCCTGCCGTCGACAGGACCGGAATACAGCCTGAGAGCGCGCAGGTACTCCTGGATCGCGCGGATGGTCTCCGCTGAGTCGGTCAGGGGAGCGGGAGCCCACTCAGGCACCGCCGCGTCACGGGCGGCCCAGGCGGGTGACGGGGTAACGAGGCATGCGGCGATGAACCCGGCTACGCCCGCCCCTCTCCACCAACACGTCCTCCGCCATCCCTGCATCGTCCGCACGCGCCCCCGCTCCCCGCTCCATGACAGGGTGCCAGTTGGCGCCCATCGATGCGACAGTTTTTGCCGTCATAACGACATGGAGACGGATTCGCCTCCGCCTGGGTCACTTTTCAGGCAATAGAGCCCCATGACGACCGGCACCGCAAGCAAACCTGGTCGCCTGTTGCGCGCATTGAGGCGTAATGAGCCATGGCCAACGATCCAGAACCAGCCGAAGATGGCCGTATTGGTTGGGAGCAGCAAGGCAGTTGCTTGCGATAGGCTAGCCGCCCGTGTCCCCCGATGTTCATCCTGACGAAACGCCATATCGGCATATTTTCTGGAATGATAGGATCACCTTCAATTGATGGACCACAGATCCTTGCGCGCAAGGTTTCATGCCAGTAAATTCCCCCACGGTTGCCCGCTTGGCGGAAGGGGTAGACGCAACAGACTTAAAATCTGTTCCCAAGGTAGGGATTGGGGGTTCGAATCCCCTAGCGGGAACCAGAATTGAAAGTAATATCCCGCTGGTCTTGGTTAGTCCTGATTCGTAATTGTCAAGTTCATATCTATTACTTTCGTATGGGCACTCACGTATCGTCATCGGGATCGACCATTCCCATTATTGTTCTAATTCGCAAGAATGTTTGGCGACGGATCTGCTACCATCTCTCCCAGTAGCCTGCTGGTCCCGGAAACCCCGGGGTCAGGCTGGTTCCGGGGCGTCGGCCGCCTGTCTCTCGTGTTTCCCACGAGCAGGAGCCTGGACCGACGGACGCCCCCCAGGTGACGGGAGGCCAAAGTGCTGCAACTTACCGACTGCGTCGCGTTCAGCGGGTTGACGGATCCGCAGCTTGAGGCCGTGGCAACCCACAAGCACATGCCGATGATCATTGCCGCGGGATGGGCCGAGAACATGGTCTGCTGCGAAGAGGGCTGCGTGATGATCGAGGGTATGATCGAGGAGGAGATCGCCTGCGCCTGCGCCCACGGAAGCAGGGAATGCGCCGAGCGGTATCGCGCTGGTCTGGTGGAGTTCCATCGAGACCACCCGCGGGGGAACGGCAGCATCAACTAGTACGTCGTGGCGGAGATGGCGACTCTATTGGCGGTAAGGAACGTGTAGGGGGGTGAGTCGCAAATGCCATGGCGCGGCCTGACGGCTGCAACCAAAACGTTAGTGTAACCTGCTTTCTGTAAATTCGCTACCGCCCCCCCTGCACGGAATGGTAGCGTGGCGATTTCTCCGGGGCAATACTCCCCACGCCCACGAAGGAGTCGACATCATGGCCCAACGCGTTGAATACAACCCTCTGGAGGACGCTCTGGATGCCCTTCTCACCCATGGCATGGACGGCGCCGGCGAGGCGTTGCGCATTCTTGTCAACGAGGCGAGCCGGCTCGAACGCGCCCATCTCCTGAAGGCCCAACCCCATGAACGCACTGCCGAGCGAACCGATTATGCCAATGGTTTCAAGCCCAAGACCGTCATGACCCGGCTTGGCGAGCAGACCTTCGACGTACCCCAGGTGCGCGGCTGCGGGTTCTATCCCAGTGCCCTGGAAAAGGGAACCCGCACCGAGCGGGCCGTCAGCCTCGCCCTGGCCGAGATGTACGTCCAGGGCGTGTCCACGCGAAAAGTCATCACCGTGTTGCAGTCCCTGCTCGGGCCAGAGGTGGCGATTTCCTCCACCCAGGTCAGCCGCGCTGCCGAACAGCTTGATGCCGCATTGGCTGCCTGGCGAGAACGGCCGCTCGACGAAACACCCTACCTTTTCCTGGATGCCAGATACGAACGCGTTCGTGAGGGCGGGCGCCTGGTCGATTGCGCCGTCCTGGTTGCCGTCGGCATAACCCCCGATGGACGGCGCCGAGTCCTGGGCGTTTCCGTCGCCCTCTCCGAAGCCGAAGTCCATTGGCGAGCCTTCCTGGACAGCCTCGTCCGACGCGGCATCAAGGGCTTCAGGATGATCATCCCCGACGGCCATGCCGGTCTCAAGGCCGCCCACGCCCGGCCTGGTAGGTGTCGTTGCCCCCTCCTCCAACCAGCGTTTCGTTGCCGGACGTGTTGAAGATCGTGTCATCGCCCGAGCCGCTGGCCGCAAACACCCTGCTGAACACGCCCGCACCCGAGGCATCGGGCGAGGACCAGGCCACGACGAAGCCACCGTCGGAACGGGCCGCCACCGAGGGAGCACCCTGGCCGCCCGCCGTGGCGTCGGCCACCCGTAGATCAGGAAACAATCACACGACACCAAAGGTAATTGCCTTCTGATAGAAAAATGCGGCACGGCTACCCGTCAAATCGTCGAACATCTTGAGACAGACGAAGCAAAGATCAACGGATTTATATACATTGTGCAGGATAATGGCCATCTTGAGCAGCTTCTCTGGAGTGATTGTATCAAGTTTCGTAAAATCCCGTACGTACACAACATCCGCCCACAACACCTGATTCATATACTTTGCTGGATTGGAATTGATTGATATTGGCTTGAAACACCTACCTCCGGAGCCGGCAATGAAGTGAAACAGGAAGCCAGTTTTCCGCAAAGCCTGGTCTATCTCAGCAAATAGCGGCATTCCTTCCCTCAACGGCACAAAACAAACTTCTGTATGTATTACTACAGCATCTGACAGCTTTCTCTTGCCTCCTTCTATGATTGAAAGCTCTGAACCTTCCGCGTCCATCTTCAGGTAGTCAATATTTGCCATTTCTTGCATGTCGTCCAAGCGAACGGTCTCCACCTCACTTCGTCGCACCTCATCCATGAGTTCGCTCAGAACATGAAATTTCGTTGTAAGCTCTCTGTTTTGTGGAAAAATTGACGAGCACAATGGAAACGCCGCTTCAATGAACTGATGCCGCGTGCCATCGCCTACGACATATGGAAGATACCGAGCATTATCGGTTTGCGTGCATTCAAGTGATTGACGTTGGGCTTCCACCGGTTCGAAGCCAGTCAACATCGCCTGTTTCGCTTTTATCAGGGGATAATAGCAAGGCTCACCGTTTTGCGCGGCCCCGATATCCACAATATCGATTGTCGGCAATGGCATGTGAAGAATCTGTTCCAAACCAAAGTCCATGAACATGGCTTACATCCTTCCGAACTGATTTCCATCCAGACGTCGTGCGGTTGTTGCGGTACATGATTGACCTCCCAAGCTGCACGATCGGCGTTTCGCACCCCGGACCGACTCCGGGGCGCACTTAGGGGTAATTGTCCATGAGTACAATTATTTGTGTCCCCAGCTTCCTGCGATTACCAGATCGAGCTGCTGGTGCTGCTCGACGGTGAAATTGGTCTGGCCCAATGGCGGCGGATTGAAAGCTGCCATAGCCTGGATCAGGCTGTCCACCTGGCCAGCGAGCAGACGATCGCCGGTGGAGGTCTCGAAGGCGGCGACGGCATTGCTGGTGCCATCGGCCCAATCCTTGACGGTCAGTTTCGCGTTGGTGCCGATGACGCTGGCGTGACCGGAACAGCCCGATCATTGACTTTGCCATTATTTTGGTATCGCGATCTCGTCGGGTGACCATGCCAGACGAGCGATCACGCCATTCGCCCACAGTCGAGCATTGATGTGGTCCCCGGCGGACTGACAAAGGTGGTCCGGAACCACGGCCTGGCGATTTTCTCGTGCAGCTCTGAGAACCCGCCGGCGCGCAATCTCCGCTGATATGAACGGCTGTTGGCAAAGCCACTCGAATTCCGGAGTTTCTGGTTCATAAAGCGAGGAGATATTCCGAAGAAGTTCGAGTTGTTCAACAACCGACGCCTTGAACCATGCGAATTCACGTCCCGTCGGGTCTATTTCGTCGTAGCGAATTGACGGAGGCCAGAATGGTTCTTTGATGTGGAAGGGATAGTGTTTGAATGAAAATTCTATGGCCTGCAAGGAGTTGACGGCCAGGGTTCTCAACCCGAAATCCCCAGCGGCACGTGCCAAGGTCGACAGGCGAGTGATATTGGCCGAGCGCTCGCACACGTTTACCAGCAGGGATACGGACGCACGCAGGGCAGAACAGCGTTCCGGTGCCGACAAGCCGTCGTCCCGCCACGTGGCATAGGCCGCCAAGGCATGCATATACGTGGGATCGTTCGACTCCGTATTCGTCAGAGTCCGTAAGGAAACGTCGATTATGTATTGACATCGCGATTCCGGCGCTACATCTAGTTGCCTTGTAGTTTATGGAGAGGCGGATGGTGTGGACACCGGAGACAAGGGCAAAA